>JBJMGC010000022.1:0-24220 GCA_045808105.1 Acidobacteriaceae bacterium
GCACAGGACAGCCATCAATTGCGGGAACGGCGATGAGTCGGGCTCTCTTGGCAGTGCTGATCCTCTGCGCCACATCGCTTCCTGCGCAAAAACCGGAGGCCACCATGCCAGATACACCGCAGTCGCCAGATACACCGCAGCCGATGGACATGCCGCAGTCGCTGCCGCATACCAGCAACAGTTTTGCTCTCACTGTAAATGCCTCGATGTGCGAGGCCGGGCCGCTCTTTGGGCCGGAGGGCGAACGCGTCTGGGCCGGCGATGACTGGAATCCGCAGTTCGTCTTTCCGATTCCGGCGCGGGATGTGGAGGGCGCCGTCTTCACTATCCGCCACGGCGAGCACTCCGCCGTCTGGGTGAACACGCACTTCGATGTGGAGGCCGGCCGCATGCAATACGTCTATGTGCTGGGCGATCTGCTGGTGACCACGATCGATGTGCGGCTGCATGCGATCGACCCGGCACATACGAAAGTCGAAGTCACGTACATTCGGACCGCGCTCCGGCCGGAAGCCGGTGAGCACGTGATTGCAATGGGAAAGCACGATCGCGAACAGGGGCCGGTTTGGGAGCGCAAGATCAATACATATCTGCAGCGGCGCACGCTGCGGCGATAACACTCCTCTTTGCGCGATATGCGGCTGTTGTGTTGAAGTAGGAGCGTGCCGCGATCGGTGATAGCGCGATGAGTCTTTCCGTCTTGCCGCGGGTGCTTGCCGCGACGTGCGTGCTTGCGCTCGCTCTTCCCGCCTTTGGCGTCTCCTGCAAGACGCAGGGCGCAATGACAGAGGCGGAACGCGCGCCAATTGTGCAGGCAGCGCGGCAAATTGCGCTGGATGTGCAGGCCGGCCGCACTGCCGACCTGAAAGCCGCCACTGTTCCTGCGGTGGCTGCGAACTTCAACAGCATCGCTCAATCAGCGACAGCACTCGCCCCACTGATGACGGGCGCCACGATCACTGTCGATGCAGTCTACAAACTGGACGCATCCGACGCGAAGCCGGGCGATGAACAGCAACAATTCTTCTGCGATGCTGGTGACAACAGCTCCCACGTTACTTTCAGCATTCAGCACCTGCCGCCCGGACTCTTCGCTTTCGCGTTGGTACACGCAACCGGCGTTGCCAAGCCGCAGCAGCTTTCGCTGTTACTGCAATCGCTGAACCCGGGCGGTCCGTGGCAGCTTGCCGGATTCTTTCCCAAGCCCCTTACGCTGGCGGGGCACGATGGTCTTTGGTACTGGAAGCAGGCCCGCACCTACGCGCAGAAGAAGCAGATGTGGAATGCCTGGTTTTACTACTCCACTGCGGCCTCCCTGCTTCAGCCGGCTGGCTTCTTTTCCAGCGCCAACTTTGAAAAGCTGATCGATGAGCAACAGGCGGCGCGGCCCAGCGATCTTCCCGGCACAACCCCACTGACGGTCAACGCCGATGGGACAGCGTACAAGATCACGAGTTTTCGCACGGACGACGCACTGGGCGGACTGGACCTGGTCGCTCATTACGACTCAACCAGCAGCGACCCTGTAGCGGACCGCGCCCACACTATCGCGGTGATGCGTGGCCTGCTGACGATGCATACGGAGCTGCGGGAGGCCTTTCACGGGCTATGGGTTTTCGCCGATGCCGGACCTGGCGGCCAGGCGTTTTCGCTGGAGCAGCCCATGAGCGAGCTCCCCAAAAGTTAAAGTTTCACTTCAAGCCCGGCCTGCCAGCGACACAGCCGTTCATTTGAAGCCGACAACCATCGAGTCGGGTCCAACCAGGTGCTCGACGTATGGCTCACGGAAGCCGGCTTCTTTCATCCAGCCAATGCAATCCGCGCCGGTGTAGTCAAAGCCGCCGGGCGTTTCGACGAGCATGTTGAGACTCATCATGAGCCCGAAAGCATTTTTCGAGCGATCATCGTCGATCACGGCGTCGTAGACCACCAGTGCCCCACCGGGATTGAGCGCGTCGAACGCCTTGCGCACCAGCATCTTCTTTTCGGCGAGATTCCAGTCGTGCAGGATGTGGCCCATCGTGAGCACGTCCACTGCTGGAAGCGGTTCGCGGAAGAAGTCGCCAGGCTGGAAACGAAGACGACTGCTCACACCATTCGCCTCCGCATATTCTTCGAAGACTGGCGCCACTTCGGGAAGATCGAATCCGATGCCGTGAAGGTGAGCATTCGCGAGCGCAATCTGAACTGCTAAATCTCCTTGCGCGGTTCCCAAGTCCGCATAGGTCTGATACTTCGCCCAAGGGACCTTGCGAGCGATCGCGAGGTTTGCGCCGTGACTGATGCCGGACATCGCGGCTAGAAAACCCTTCAGCCGGGCCGGATCCGCGTACAGAGCCACGAAGGGCGAGGCCCCGGGATCTCTCTTCGCTTCGTTCTGCTGTTGCCCGGTTCGCAGGGCCTCCGTCAAATGGTTCCAGAAGCCATAGAGTCGGGCATTTGCCATTTCGAGCATGCCGCCGATGTAGGCGGGCTTGTCGCGGTCCAGGAAGAGGTCCGCGTCGGGGGCGTTGCAGTACTGCCCGTGCGAGCGATGCAGAAATCCGAGCGCCACCAAGGCATCGAGGAAGTCGCGCGCGCCACGAGGATGCAGTCCTAGGCGGCCAGCCAGCGCATCGAGCTCTTCCGGGCCGCGGGCGAGTTCCGTGAAAACACCCATCTCAACGGCGCTCAACAGCGTCTTTGACGCCCAAAAGCCGAGCCCCACTTGCATGATGTGATCCGGCACCGGCTGCGCGGCAGCACTCAATATTCCCCTCCGAAAATGCGACCGCACCATAACATACGGTTCCATTGTCATCAACAGAAAGCATGGCTGCTAAGGCATTTGCCCCTGCTGTGCTGCCGGCGATCCGCCGCGCCCGCTGACACTCCGTTGCAGGCACTACACTAGAGAGGCCGATGAGCACGGAAAAACTTCTCTCCCGGGCAATTCAGGACCGCCGGGCTACCCCTAGCTTCGATGGGCGCCCGATACCCTCCAAAGACCTGCGCCGCATCTTGCATGCCGGGCTGAGTGCGCCGAGCGCATACAACCTGCAACCTTGGCGCTTTATCGTTGTCCGGACGCCGGAGCAGAAACACCGCCTGCGCAGCGCCTGCTATAACCAGCCCAAGGTAGATGAGGCCTCGGCCGTGATCGTGGCCTGCGGCGACGCAGATGGCTGGCGCAATGGCGACCTGGAAGAGATGCTGCGGATGGGCCGGGAGAACGGCATGCCGGAGAACTACGCCGAGCAGGCGAAGGCCGCGATCCCGGCCTATCTGTCGAACCATCCGAACATGCCCATGTGGCTCAATCGCCACGTCATGATCGCCTTCACCCACATGATGCTCATGGCGGAGGTGCTGGGCTACGACACGGCGCCAATGGAAGGCTATGAGCCGGAAAAGGTCAACGAGGTGCTGAAGCTGCCGCTGAGTTACGTCACGGTGGCACTGCTCGCTGTCGGCTGGGGACGCGGCGCAGACAAGTTCTGGGGAGGCCGCTTTTCAACTTCGCGCATCGTGTTCGGTGAAGAGTACGGCCGGCCTTTGGCCGAAGATAAGCCGAGCGATCGCGCCGGCGAGTAGCTGACCTATGCAGAGAGAGTTTCCAACGGCCCCGATTGCGGGCGTAGGCGCGGTTGTGCTGGATGGGGATAGACGGGTGCTGCTGGTGCGCCGCGTGCAGCAGCCGCTGCTGGGCGAGTGGTCCCTGCCGGGAGGCGCATTGGAACTTGGAGAGCGGCTGGAGGACGGCGTGCGCCGTGAGGTACAGGAAGAAACCGGACTCGATGTAGAGCCGGAAGAGATTGTGGCCGTCTTCGACCACATCTCTCACGCTGATGGCGACCCAGCGCGCGTCCGCTTCCATTACGTTCTGGTGGACTATCGCTGCCGCTTAGAAGGAGGCACGCTAGCGAGCGCCACCGATGCTACCGAAGCCCGCTGGGCGAGTTGGAATGAGCTGACGGGCCATGGAGCCCTGGTGATACGGCCATTCACGCTTAGTGTGATTCGCAAGGCGCTGGATCAGGTGAGCCCGAAACGTCCGCCAGCCGGAGAGGGCGCAATCATCCTGCGCGACTCGGCGGCCGCCGAGGGAGAAGCCGCCAGGCAGGAGGAGCCCTTCCCTTGAGCCAAAGGCGGAGCGGCACTCGACCGGGCGGCCGCAGCGATCGCGCACGCGCGATGCGCAAGGTGCAAGTGGAAGAACCGAATGATCCGGCGGCACTGAGCTGGAAGACCTACGGCTACGCCGTGCTGGCGATGCTGGTGTTGTTTCTATTGGGCGCACTGGTCGTATGGCAGCAACCGCTTGAGGTGCTGGGCGCGGTGACACGCGCGCGTCTCGCATACAACGGATTTCGAAGCGAGTACATGACGATCCGCGGCAATCGCATTCACTACTACGAGGGCGGCAGCGGTGCGCCGGTGGTATTGGTGCATGGACTGGGCAGCCGTGCCGAAGACTGGGAGAACCTGATGCCGCAGCTCAAGCAGTCAGGTTTTCACGTCTACGCGATAGACCTGCTGGGCTATGGACGCTCTGCGCGACCAGCAAATGCCACGTATTCGATCGCCGAAGAGGCTCAGTACGTCGAGGATTTCATCGCACAGCGCGGACTGGAGAAGGTCGATCTGATCGGCTGGTCGATGGGCGGATGGGTGACGATGCGGGTAGCGCTCGATCAGCCGGAACGCATCGGCCGGTTGGTGCTGTGCAATGCGGCGGGCATTCGCTTCGTTCCCGCGTTCACGATCTTCGATTTCGAACCGACGACCATTCCGGCGGTGCAACACCTGTACCGCTTGCTGATGCCGCAACCCACCCAGCTCCCCGATTTTCTGGCGCGCGACATGGTCAGCAAATTCAAGCAACTGAATTGGGTGGTGGATCGTAGCGCAAGGTCGATGTTCCACGGCGACGATCTGCTGGATGGCAAACTCGGCGGGCTGCGAATGCCGACGCTGATCGTCTGGGGCAAACAGGACCATCTCATTCCGCTCGCGACGGGCATCTCGTTGCATGAACAGATTTCGGATTCTGTCCTGGAGATATACGACGGCTGCGGACACCTGGCGCCCGGCCAGTGTGCCAGCCGGATCGGGCCCCGCATGGTGGATTTTCTAAAAGGCAAGGAACCGCAGACGCAAAAGACTGCGGAGATCAGCCCGGGCTAAAGATTGCCGCCGGTCAATCATTCGCGAAAGTGATTCGCGAGCGGTTTCGCGACAGAGGTGTTCGGACTCAGCGGTTCGAGGGGTCGACGGCTTGCGCGTGCGGTGTGACCGGCATGATCACCGGCAGAGTGACCACCGCGCGAACCCCACCTGCCTTGCGGTTCGTCAGCCGGACCGAGCCCGCATGTGCTTCGACGATCTGCCGCGCCAGCGCCAGGCCCACGCCGCTGCCACCGCTCTTGGTGGTGTAGAAGGGGACGAACAGGTTCGAGTCATTAGCTATGCCGGGACCGTTGTCCTCAATGCCGATGATCACATTGCCGGCGTCCACCTGCCATCCCACCTGCACGCGCGGCTTCCCTACTCGCGTGGCCAGTGCAGCCTCTACAGCATTGCGGACCAGATTGATCAGCATCTGCTCCACCTGATCGGGATCGATGGTGAGCGTCACTTCGGGACCGCCGATGATTTCCGCGCGTAGCCGCTGCTCCAGGGCCAGCGTGCGTTCCAGCAGCGGCGCTAATGGTGTCTTCTGTAATCTTGGCGGTGGCAATTGGGCGAGCTGACGATATGCCTGCACGAAACGATACAGCGATTCGGCGCGGCTCTCGATGATGTGGAGGCCGCGATCCAGATCCTCATCGGTCGCAACCCCGGAGATGAGTTGGGTCCGCAGCGTACCGGCGATCGATTTGATCGGCGCGAGCGAGTTGTTGATCTCGTGCCCAAGCACGCGGATGAGGCGCCGCCAGGCCTGCCGCTCCTCTTCCCGCAATGCCGCGCTCACATCGGTCAACAACAGGAGGGCGTGGGGTACGCCGCGCTGGCGAAAGGTGCTGCGGTGCACCATCCATCGCGTGCTGCGGCCGTCGTGCTCCAATTCCACGATCCCCTCGTCCGGCTCTTCCAGCAGGCGAGTGAGCCCAATCTGCGCCGCGGGCTGTCCGACGCTCTCATCGGGAGACAATGCCAGCACGCTTTCCGCCGCCGGATTCATCAGACGAAGCACACCGGCGGGATCGAAGGCGAGCACCGGCGCGTCAATCGAGCCGACCACGCGGCGCAGCAACGCTGAGGCTTCTAACGCGCCGGCCCGCTGATCCTGCAGCATGTCGGCCAGAGCGTTGATCTCGATGGCCAACTCGCCCAGCACATCGCCTGTGCTTGAGCCGCGTGCACGAAAGGCATAGTCGTCCTCGCGCAGAGCGCTGACTACATTCGTGAGTGTTTGTAACGGGCGAACAACATGTTCAACCAGCAGGCCGAAGACGATGAGGGAAACGAAGAGGGTGACACCGAGCAGGGTGAGCCAGAGGCTGGTCGAAGCGTGCTGCGCGATGAGCAGCCCGCAGCACACCAGCAGTCCGGGTACCGCGATCCCCATTGCGAGCACCCGCAGGCGCGCTTCGAAGCTCAGGCCGTGCGAGGGACGCGTCCGTCCGCTGCGGCGGCGCGATCCATGAATGCGTATGCGTCGATTTCCAGGTGCCCGTTCTGAAGATGGCTCCCTAGATGGCATATTTTTCCATCCGCCGGTAGAGGGCGCCACGGCTGAGGCCCAGGGCCTCCGCCGCCTGGCTCACGTTGCCTTGGGCACGCGCCAGCGCCTTGCGGATGAGGATACTCTCGACTGCCTCCAGACTCATATCATCGAGGCTGGATGAAGTTGTTGAAGAACGGGGTGGCGTCAGATTGAGATCGCCGATATCTACTTTTTCTGTGCGTGCCATCAGCACGGCGCGCTCGATGCAGTGGTCCAGTTCGCGCACGTTCCCGGGCCATGCGTATTGCATCATCATCTCCAGCGCACGCGGGGCGAAGCCGGAGAGCAGGCGGCGATAGCGCTTGCTCCAGCGCGCCAGGAAATGGCCGGCCAGCAACGGCACATCCTCGCGGCGCTCGCGCAGCGGCGGCAGATGGATCTCCACGGTGTTGAGGCGGAAGAGTAGATCCTGGCGGAAGCGACCCTCTTCGCTTTCCTTATGGAGGTCGGCGTTGGTCGCGGAGAGCAGGCGCACATCCACCTTGCGCGTCTTTGAGGAACCCACGCGCTCCAGCTCACCGGTTTCCAGCACGCGCAGCAGCTTGGCTTGTTGCCGCAGCGGCACGTTAGCAATTTCGTCGAGGAAGAGCGTGCCATGATCGGCTAACTCAAAGCGGCCGATGCGGTCGGTGCGCGCGTCAGTGAAGGCGCCCTTCACGTGGCCGAAGATCTCGCTCTCAAACGTGCCTTCCGGGAGCGCGCCGGTGTTCACGGCAACCAGTGAGCGCGGCGCGCGCGGCGAGAGCATGTGAAGCGTCTGCGCGATGACTTCCTTGCCCGTGCCGTGCTCGCCGGTGATGAGCACGTTGGCATCCGATGGGCCGATGCGCGCGATCATCTCCAACACCGGCTGCATAGCGCGCGATTCGGCGATCAGCGTGGGCAAACCCTCGGCACGGAGAAAGCGGTTCTCCGCTTCCAGCATGTCCGCCTGGCGCTGCACGCGATACAGATCGAGCTGTGTGCGCAACACGGTGAGCAGGCGCGCGTTGTCCCACGGCTTCTGGATAAAGTCGGCAGCACCGCGCCGCATCGCTTCGACGGCGAGCTCTACGCTGCTCCATGCGGTCATCACGATGATGGGTACACGTAGACCGTAGCTCTGGATCTCCGCGAGGAGATCGATGCCCTCCGCGCCTGACGTAGTGTCGCGCGTGTAGTTCATATCCATCAGGACGGCGTCGTAGCTCTCACTCGCGAGACACTCGATGAGCTGGCGAGGCGACGCCGCACGGTCCAGCTTGTAACCTTCCGGGCGCAATAGTATGTCGAGCGCATCCAGGATGGCGGGCTGATCGTCTGCAATGAGCAGACGCGGCAATTGCCCTTCCTGTGTGCGCGTACCGTTTGCGGTGGAGCGTTGCCGTGCGCTGCTCATGCTGGTTGTCACTCTACTATGGCTGTGGTGTTGGAGGTTGGGAGGTTGAAGGCTGCGTTGATGGCGACAGTGGCATTGCTGCCGGAGGCGGAGCAAGCGCCGACGGCGGAACCGCCGAGACTGGCTTGTTCACCACGCCGGAGCGGGCGTCGTCCAGGGAAATGCCCAGACGCCTGAGTGTTTCGCCGGTCGACCTGTACAGCGCTACACGGCTCCTTTCGTATTCGGTTTCAGCAGCCGCCAGGGCGGAACTGGCTATCGCGAGGTCGTGCTCAGCGGTAAGTGTTTCGAAGTTCGAGCCTGCGCCGAGCTGCTGCTCCTGCTTCTTGATATCAAACGTACGTTGCGCGAGGTCACGTGCTTTGCGCGCCGCTTCCACGCGTGCCTGTCCCTGCTCCAGCGCATATGCGGCGTTACGCACCTCGATGCGCAGATTCTTCTTCTGCTGTACAACATTCAGTTCTGCCCGGCGCACTTCCAGCTCGGAACGGAACTGGTCCGCGCGCCACTGCCGGTTGCGGAGCGGAATATTGACCTGAACTTCGGCAAGGTAGTCTGGCGACGAGTTGTTGAAGGCATTCTGCAGCGTCCCGGCATAACTCGTAGCGCTGGTCACCGGGTTCGGCCCCAACTTATCCGTGGCATAGAACGGATTGGGCGCTCCACCCAAACCATAGCCGGAGTAGTAACCGGAGAGTGTCACCTGCGGCAACATGGCATTGCGTATGGATTTCCGCGAAATCTCAGCGTTGTCCTGAGTCAGTTGCAGGATGCTCAAATCTGGCCGATTCTTGAGGGCTTCGTCGATTAGCTGTTCCACGGGAGAGATTTTTTCCGGCTGAAAAGCCTCTAGCTCGACTGTGGGTATAACTGACATCTCTTCCAACGTCTGATCGAGCTGCTTGGTTAGGGCGGCCTTCATGAGCGACTCCTGCAACTGCAGGGTCGTTTTTGAGACCGTCAGGTCCTGCTGGCGTGTCGCGACTTCTGTTTCTGCTTTCATCACGTCCATGGCGGGCACGGCCTTCAGCCGCAGCTGCTTCTGCTCGTCGTCAAGCGATTTCTGTGCAAACGCGAGCGAGCGTTCCTTTACCCGCTCATCCTGGTATGCGTTGACCAAATCCCAGTAGATGTTCTCGATCTGCGTGATGGTGAATTCGATCTGCTGCCGAAAAGCAATGTCGGTAAGCTTGCGATTATTTTTCGCCAGCCGCAGCCAACGCAGATTCGATGAGAAGCCAAATCCCTGGAGAAGCTGCTGCTGGAGGATGAAGCGATAGTTCGAGGCCAGAACCGGGTTGAGAGTCTGAAAAGCGTTATTGACGGTCTGCCGGGAGTTGTCTAGATCGAACTCGACATAGGTGCCGGTCGGGAAGGATTGGTAATAGGAGGCATTGGCGAGGATGGTATTTTGCTTCAAAGATGTCGTCGCCGTAGTGACGGTACTCGCCTGCGGTGAGGTCAGGTGTTCCGTGCTGGCGCGGGCAGAAAGCCAGGGATCGAAGCTGGGCACCAGGATTCCGAGACCGGCGGTGCTTTGCACCAGGCCACCCTGGCCGCCGGCGGCGCCGCTCACGCTCACCGATGACGCAGCGCTTGAGGCGGTCGCGCCGCCGAGTGTCCCGCTCGACACGCCGGGGACACCCAGCGTGTACCCGCCCGCAGCGGTACGCAACACGTCCATGTTTGCGATCGGAAGGATATAACGCGAGACGGCAATGTCGAGGTTGTTCTCAAGCGCCAGGTCGATCGCATCGTCGATAGATAAATAGAGTTTGCCGTCGCGGATGCACTGATCCAAGCGAGCCGAGTTGGCGAGGCTGGGCGTGGGAACGTTGACGGGCGTATAGGTCTTGAAGGGATCGTGCAGGTGCGGGAACTGCACTTTGAATCCCTGCTGCTGCGCGTTCTGCGCAAAAAGTGGCGCGGTCTGTCCGACCATAAGCGAGCTGAGCGCAATTGCTGCGGTGGCAATTTGGCGAAGATTCATCGAGTAGTGGACTCCTGTGCAGCGTTGAGGCGAGGGTTGGCGCTGTCGCTTACCAGCCAGCCATCGCGAACTTCGAGCAGTCGATTGCCATAGGAGGCATTAGTCTCCGAGTGGGTGACCTGGAGGATGGTCGTGCCCTGCCGGTTGAGCTCTTTAAAAAGCTCCATGATTTCCTTGGCTTGCTCGGAATGCAGGTTGCCGGTCGGCTCATCGGCCAGCAGCAGCGCGGGATTGTGGATGACCGCGCGCGCGATGCCCACGAGCTGCTGTTGGCCGCCGGAAAGCTGCGAAGGAAACAAGTCCTTTTTGCCGACGATGTTGAATCGGTCGAGCGTGTCCGCAACTAACGCCTGGCGCTCTGCGCGGGGCATGTTCTTATAACTCAGCGGCAGGTCGATGTTTTCGGCAACGGTGAGCTCATCAAGCAGGTGATAGCTCTGGAAGACCATCCCCATTTTGCGCTTGGCTAGCTCTGCGCGCTGCTTGCGCCCCATCGCGTGGACGGGCTCGTCCTCGAAGTAGTACTCGCCGAGCCACTGATCGTCGAGCAGGGCGATCGCGTTCAGCAGCGACGACTTCCCCGCTCCTGATGGTCCCATCAGGGTGACAAATTCGCCGCTCTCAATCTTCAGGTCAATGCGGCGCAATACCCATGTCTGACCGGCGCCGGTCTTATAGCTGCGTTCCAGGTTGCGTATATCGATCATGTTTGTTCCTTCCTTTATTCGTGGCGCAGCGCCTGCATTGGATCGATCTGCGCGGCGCGACGGGCAGGCAGATAGCTCGCGGTGATGCAGGTGACGGCGAGGATCAGGGTGACTGCCTCAATCACAAGCACGATGTTCTGGACGTCGACGCCAGTGAGCACGCTGGCAGCTACGCGGCTGAGGACAAGCGAAGCAGCGATGCCGAGCGCCGCACCGGTAATCAGCAAAGTCACAGCGCGGCGCAGCACCAGCCAAAGCACGTCTTTGCGCTGTGCGCCGAGCGCCAGCCGCACTCCGAAATCGCGCAACTGCTGTGTGACCTGGTAGGCCAGCAATCCATAGAGACCAGCGGCTGCGATGACCAGCGCCGCCAGCGCGAAGAGCGCGAGCAGACGCGCGGCCAGGGTCTGGCTTCCCATCGTGTTATCGACGGAAGTTTGCATCAGTTCCGCGTGGTTCAGGCCTATATCAGGGTTCAGGTCGTGAACGATGCGGGTGATGGCGGGGATCAGTGAATCGGGCTGCGTCGATGTACGAACGACGAGATCAAGATGGAAGGACACCAGAATCGGATACATATCGTCAGCCGGCGACATCTGGCTCAGGTTGAGCAGCAACTCCGGTTTTACGGACTCGTTTATGTCCTGGCGCGCATCGGCCACCACTCCAACAATGGTTGCGTATTTGTGCGGTCCGGCATCCGACGCTTTCACCTGCATGCCGATGGGCGAACGCGCTCCATCGATCTGGTGGGTGAAGGCCTCGTTCACAACCGCGGCCAGCGGCGAGCCTGTGCTGTCATCCGCATTGAAGAGGCGGCCCTGCTTGAGAGTCACGCCCATGGCACGGAAATAGTCGGGCGTAGCTGCGCGCGCATTCGCGCTTTGTTCGTGGCGCGGGTCCGGCTTAGGGCGACCGGCGAATTCGACCGTGTCCAGAAACGTCCAGTTCGTTCGTAGAGGACGTACACTCGTTACGCCCGCGGCGGTGACGCCGGGCAGCTGTCGGATGCGCGTGAGCATTGGCTCGATGAGAGTGGTCACTATGTTCTCGCCATTGGACGGCCCCGCACTGGCGAACCAGTAGTTCTTCTGCGGCAGCATCAGTTCGGCGGTGACGACCTTGTCCGGATTGAAGCCAAGCGGCTTGCGTTGCATCTGGTAAAGTGTGTGGGCCATGACACCTGCGGCAACCAGCAGCAGCAGCGAAATCGCCACCTCCACGGTGACGATGGTGTCACGCATCAGGCTCTGACTCCGGCTGGTGCCGCTGCCGGCCGAGCCCTCGCGGAGGCCGCTCAGGATGGGCAGCCGCGCCGCCTGCAACGCCGGGATGATGCCGAAGAGCAGCGCTGAAATACAGGACGCAAGTAAGGCGTAGGTGCAGACGGTTGCGTCGATGTGAACCATATCGCCATTCTGGAATGTGTTCGCCAGATAAGTCCGCGAGACGCGCAGGGCTAGTGAGGTGATGGCGAGACCGATGCCCGCGCCCACCAGGCTCAGCAGCAGACTCTCTACCAGAAACTGCCGCAGCAGGCGCGCGCTGTCTGCCCCCACTGCGGCTCGCACGGCAATCTCGCGCCGACGTCCCTGTGTGCGGGTCAGCAGCAGGCCGGCTACATTGATGGTCGCCAGCAGCCACACGGCGACCACTAGGCCATTCAGCGCCAGCAGCCCCGGCCGCACGTTGCGCGTGAGGAAATGCGAATAGTCTTCGACAACGATGCGGTTATCGCGCTCCTTGCCCGGAAAGGCGCGCAGGTTCTGCTGCTTGATGCCGGCCAGCTCATGGTTGGCATCTTCGACGGTGTTGCCGGCGCGCAGGCGCCCGAGCACGCTGAGTATGCCGGATTCGCGGTCCTGCAGATTTTTATCGGTGACATCGAGTGGCGAGAACAGGAAGTCGCTGCCGCCCTGAAAGCGGAAGCTCTCCGGCATCACCCCGATGACGGTATATGGCGTGCCGTTCAACGGGACCACTCGGCCAACAATCTTCGGATCGCTGTTGAACAGAGTGTGCCACGCCTCTGCGCCAAGGACGAGGATGTGCGTTCGAGCGCCGCTGTTCTCATCCGCAGCGAAGCCGCGGCCCCGGGACGGCTGTACACCCAGCATGCTTAAAAAATTTGTGCTGGTGATGAGTTGCGCTTCGGAGCGGGGCTGCGCGATGCCACCCACAATGGGCATGTTGAAGGTGTAGTAAGCGACGGTCTGCAGCGTGTGGCTGCGCGTCTGCCAGTCCTCGGCATCAGGAAGCGCAATGCCGCCATCGCTCGAGGCTGCGTCCTTGCCGTAAGCAGCTTCCGCGATATGCACGAGCTGCGAGGGATGCGCAAAGGGCAGTGGACGCAGCAGCAGCTGGTCCACCACGGAGAACATGGTGGTAGTAGCGCCAATTCCGAGCGCAAGCGTAAGCACTGCAGCGGCGGCGAAGCCCGGGTTCCGCCGCAACTGGCGCCATGCGTAACGAAGATCGCTGCCGATTTCCATTCCCTTCCTCTCCTACTCCGATCGCAAGGCTTGCATGGGTTCGATGGACGCGGCGCGCCGTGCCGGCAACAGAGCAGCCGCCGCGGCACTGAGCGAAAGCAACAGCACCGCGATCGTCACTACCGGAAGATCGAACGATCCCACGCCGAAGAGCCGGTCCGAAAGTAGACGCCCCGCGAGGTAGGCCAGCGGAATGCCCACCATCAGGCCGATGCCGGAGGACAGCAGAGATTGCAGCAGCACGTCCCGCAGAATGCGTGCCCGGCTGGCTCCCAGCGCCATCCGTATCCCGATTTCTCCGGTACGCCGCTCGACCGAATATGCGGTCACGCCGTAAATCCCAATTGCCGCGAGCACCAGCGCGATGGACGCGAAGACTCCGCAGAGACGCGACATCAGTTCGCTCTCGATGAACCCGTAGCTCTCCAGCTCCTTGAATGTGTAATAGGAAGTGATGGGCAGGTTGGCATCGACATCGCGCACTGCTTTGCGTATCGCTGCTTCTGCCGCCGGACGACTGCTGCCATGAAGTTCCAGGATGATGTTGCCGGCGAAGTGGGACTGAGCCTCCCAGCCTCGGCGCAACGGATTGAAGACCTGCGTCGTCTGCCGGAATGGCAGGAAGTAAAGCGGCGGCACGGGCTGATCGGGATAGCGGTACTTGATGTCGCGCACGACGCCAATGATTTCGAATTGCGAGCGCAGCTCCGGATCGATCCCGAAGTGTTTGCCGAGCGCATCGCCCTTCAGATAACGGCGCGCAAAACCTTCACTCACGATTGCGACATTACGTGACTGCGCATCATCGGCATCGGTAAAGAAGCGGCCCTGACGCAGCTTGGCGCCAATGGCATCAAAGTATTCCGGGTTTACCCGGTTCCAGGCCGCCTCGCCCCATTCACTATCGACGGAGGGGTTGGGTTGCCCAGGAAAATAGGTGAAGCTCGACCGCGTCTCGCCAGACATTGGCGCATACGTCGCAATGCCAACCCTTTGCGTGCCGGGAATGGCTAACAGGCTTTCTCTGAGCCGCTGATACAACGCATTCGTCTGCGCGCTGCGATAGCCGGCGAGTGCCGGGTCAATCCCGATGACGTAGCGATCTTTCGTCTGAAAGCCGAAGTCCTGCTGTTGCAACTTGTTGAGGCTGCGCATCAGCAGACCTGCAGCGCACAACAGCACGACCGAAAGCGCCGCCTGCAGGATGACCAGGGCGCGCTGCGAAACCGTGCCGCTGGAGCGGGTGGTGCGTGTGGATGCGCGCAGCACACTGGCCAGGTTGTTTCTGGTGGAGATCCACGCCGGGCCGACTCCGAACAGGATGGCAGTCACAATCGCTGTGACGAATGCAAATCCCAGCATGGCGGGGGAAGGCCGCGCGGTGATGGGCACGTAATCGACGCCGCGGAAGGCCAGCGCCAGAACCGAATCGGAGAGCACGTACGCGACCCCGATTGCGCCTACGCAGCCCAGGAGGGCCAGCAGGATACTCGACACGATCGCCTGCTGCAGCAATTGCCGCCGGCTCGCCCCCAGTGCCATCCGCACAGAGGTTTGCTGACTCTGAGCCATTGCCCGCACCAGCAGCAGGTTGGCTACGTTGGCGCAGACGATCAGCATGACGAATGCGGCAGCGGCCATCAACAGCTTCAAGGGCTGGTTGTAATAGAGTCCTACGATGTTGATGCCGGGCTCAGCGGACGCAATCTCCGTATGCTGACGGCCAATCGCCGCCCGCTCCTCCGGCTGCATGTCTGCGCTGCGGCTCTCCAGCCACTGATGTAGCTCAGTATTCAGTTGCGCATCGATCTGCGCGCGCTGAGCGCCGGGTGCGAGGCGTCCGATGATATCCAGCCAGTAGTGGTCGGGGCGAGGTCCCATTGCGCCCTCGTGGACGAAATTGGCCTCCTGCTCGAGCGGGATCCACAGCTCCGGCATATCGGCGTTGATCGTCTCTCCCATGAATCCGGGCGCCGTCAGACCGACGATAGTGGCGGCCGTGCCGTTCATCAGCAGCGTCTCGCCGATGATGTGTGGATCGCGCCCAAAGCGTCGCTCCCACATGCGATCACTGATGACTGCGACGGGCGGTGCGCCCGGCCGATCATCCGCAGGCGTCAGACCGCGACCCTTGGCGAGCGGGACCTGCAGCACGCTGAAGTAGTTGCCGGAGACCAGCTTGCCGAGCAGAGCCATCGCTGCCTGCGGATCACCCTGGCGATGGACCAACAGCGGCGTCTGTCCGGCTTCAAACGCAGCGAGCGTTCCCTGGAAACCCTGCGTGTGATCGCGCAGCGTCTCGTACAGATCATTCGAGAACATGCTCCAGTCGCCGAGCATCTCGCTGGCGGCGCAGCAGGTGCTGTCGCGCCCTATCTTGTAGAGCTCGGATGGCTGCCTCACCGGCAGCGGCTTCAGCATGGTGACGTAGATCAGGCTGAAGATGGCTGTCGTGGCGCCAATGCCCACGGCAAGCGTGAGCACAGCCGTGATGGTAAAGCCCGGGCTGCGGCGCAATTGGCGAAATGCATAACGGATATCTTTGGCCAGGTGCATTGTGTCACTCCGTCCGCAACGCTACCACGGGTTCAGTGGAAGCCGCGCGTCTGGCCGGCAATAACGCCGCCAGCGCGGCCGCAGCTACCAGCACAGATGCTGCGAGGCCGTAGCTTATCGGGTCCAGCGCCGGGACACCGACCAGAAAACGGCTCAGCAATCGCGACGTTTCAAGGCTCACCAGCACGCCCAGCGCGATGCCCAGTAAACCGCTCTTCGCGGCAGTCATCATCACTTCGCGTGCCACTGCGGCGCGATCGGCGCCCAATGCCATACGGATGCCGATCTCCCGCGTCTGCTGCGCCACCGTGTAGCTGGTGACGCTGTACATGCCGACCGCCGCGAGCAGAAGGGCAAGTGTTGCAAATGCGGTGAGGAGCTCGCCACGTAACTGCTGCGGTGCGGTCGCTGCCGCCAGTGCATCGTCCATGGTGGTGAACTTGGTCGCGATGGTTGCGTCCGTGGCGAGCACATGCTGCTGCACCGCGGGAATCAATGTCGCGGGGACGGTTGCAGTATGCAGAACGATCTGCGCTCCGTTGATCAGACGCTGTGGATGCTGTGCAAGCGGGAAATAGATAGCGGGCGTCGGATCGTCAGCCGGAGAATCCTGGCGCACATCGCCGACCACCCCAACGACGGTAGCGCCGCGCATACTGTCTTCGTCTATGCCGCAAACGATCCGCTTCCCGATTGGATCTTCATTTCCAAAGGACTGACGGGCCACCGCCGCGCTGATCACCGCCACGGGCTGTGAGCCATACGTATCCGATGCTGTCACATCCCTGCCCCGCCGCAGCGGAATATGCATCTCTTTGAAATAGCCCGGACCCGCCAGGCTGAAGTTAGCCCAGCCGAGTCCAGCCTGGTGCATATTCTGCCCATGGTCCTGTATGGCGTAGCTACCGTTTGAGCCGTAGTCGCCCGCCGGCAAACCCCAGGTCTGCACAGCGGACTGTACACCTGGCAGGGCGCGCAACTGGCCGGTCAACTGTGCCAGCTCTATAATGCGTTTCTGTTCCTCTGCCAAGCCTTGCGCAGGCGCCTCCACATAGACGACCAGGCGGTTGTCTGCAGCGAAGCCGAGCGGCACCTCGCGGATATGCTCGATCGTCCGCAGCAGCAGACCCGAGGTCGTCACCAGCAGAAAACTCAGCCCGATCTCGATCGCGAGCAGACCGCGCCGCCACATGGCGGTGCCGCGGTCTGTGCTGCCGGAGCGTGTGCCGCGACTCAAGGCTGCTGCCGGATCCCGGCGCGCCGCCCACCAGCACGGCAACGCAGCGCTAAGCACGGTAACGATGATCGCAATCAGCAAACAGAAGCCAAGGAGCCGCGGGTCAGGCGTCGCATTCATGGCGCGCGGAAGCTGTGAGGCCAGCAGGCGCATCAGCAGTCTGGTTGCGGGAATCGACAGCAGTAATCCGCCGATGCCGCCGAGCAACGATACCAGGCCTGCTTCCAAAAGGACTGATCCGATAATGCGCGCGCGTGTCGCCCCTAGCGCAGTGCGCACGGCCAACGCGTGTTCCTGCGTTGAGATACGCACAAGTTGCAGATGCGCCACGTTGGCACAGGCAATCAGCAGCAGAACACCGACTGCGGCAAGCCACAGCCACAGTGATGTGCGCACGCCGCCGGTCAGCGCATCGCGCAACGGCACGGCGCGCAGACTGACGTGTGCGTGACTGATGGGAAACTGTTTCGCCAGCCGCGCCGAAAGCGCATCGATCTGAAGCTGCGCCTGCTCTGTTGTGAGCCCGTCGCGGAGCAGTCCCACAGCATGGTAGTTGTAGGAATCGCGGCTGACGCTATCAGACGGAATGGCCGGACGCCCCAGCCAGATGGTGGTCCTCTGCGGATAATCGAAGCGGCGCGGCATCACGCCGATGACCTCGAACGACACCCCTTCCACACTGACCAGCTTGCCAACTGCCGCGCTCTCGCCGGCCAACTCCGCATCGGCAAAAGCCTCGCTCACCACCGCTTCATGCGGCGCATCATTCGTCCGGAAGAGCGCGCCACGATCCGGGTGCGCTTCGAAAACATCGAAAAAATTCGGGCTGACAACGGCGATATGAGTAAAGGTCGCGTGATCGGGAAGCTGAACACCCTGCTCGTATGCCTCGTAATACGCAGTCGCAGCAAAGGCCGAATCGGATCGCAAATCCAGGTAGTCGCCGCCCGGTACGCGCGGGTGCAGGCGCTGGCGATCTGTAAAGAACGTCTCGAGTGCCACAATGCGGTTCGCGTTCCGATACGGCAACCGCGTGAGCAGCATCTGCTCCACCACGCTGAAGACGGCCGTCGTGGCTCCGATGCCGAGCGCGAGCGTGAGAATCGCCGTGATCGCAAATGCCGGATTTCGGCGAAGCTGCCGGAAGGCGTAACGAAGATCCCGTCCCAACTGCATGGCCGTCCTCCCTTCTCTGTAGATCGGTACTAGTTATTGCCTACTCGTTACGCAGCGCCTGTACCGGCTCGATGGACGCCGCGCGGCGTGCCGGCACAAGCGCTGCCAGCACCGCCGCGATGACCAGCGCGCCGAACGCGCCGCTCAAAATGAGCGGGTTGGAACTGTGGACGTTGTAAAGATGCGCGGCTACCAGCCGCCCCAGGACGAGCGCCAGCGGCACGCCCAGCACGAGCCCGACCAGCACCTGGGACAAGGCGTGTTTCAGGACATCGCGCAGCACGTCGCCGCGATCGGCGCCGAGCGCCATGCGCAGCCCCACCTCAGGCGTGCGGCGTTCCACCGTGTATGCAGTGACGCCGTAGATGCCGATCGCGGCCAGCAGGAGTGCAACCAGCCCAAAGGTTGTCGTCAGGCGCGCCAGCATCTCCGCCTGATTGAAGTTCGAATTCACCTGGGTCGCGAGCGTATCGATGCGAGTGATGGGCAGGTTGGGATCGATGTTGCCGATCGCGCGGCGCAAGGCTGCGGCCATCTCTGCCTCGCCGCCCTGGTAGTGCACCACAATGTCTTCCGGGAAACGAACTCGTTCTGCGCCGGCGCGCTCCCGTTCGGCAAAGACCTCCGCGGGCTGTGCCATGGGCATGAAGACCATGGGCAACTGCGGCTCGTCGGGATCTTCATACTTCGTGTCATCGACCACACCGACAATCTCGAACTCGTTCGGATCATGTGGGTCGAGACCGAAATGCGCGCCCAGCGGCAGCTTGCCTTTGAGGAAATGCGATACGAAAGCCTGGTTGACGACCGCGACCCGCCGCGCGGTAGGCGTATCTGACTCCTGCAGGCCACGGCCTTGCAGTACATGCGTGCCCACGGCAGCAAAGTAGTCAGGACTTACGTAATCGAAGGTGGTCCGGTAGTAGTTGTTGGTGAACTCCGGGGGCGGAGGAGGAGCGCCGGGAAGATACGTCAGGTTGTGCCAGCCGTCTCCCGAGAGAGGGCTGAAGGTCGCATAGCCGAGGTCGAGCACGCCTGGGGTCTGCTTCAATTGCGTGTCCAGTTTGCGCTCCAGATCCCCGAGCTTCTGGACGTTGGAGCCGATATCGGCCACAGGATTGATGCCGATGACGAGTCTGCCGGAGGTTGTCAGGTGCAGGTTCTGATGCTCCAGGGCGCGAAGGCTGAGGGTGAGCAATCCGGCAGTGGAGAGCAAGGCCAGCGACAGCGCCGCCTGCAGCACGACCAGCGCCTTCTGCGGCCACGCAGTCTTGTCGCCTGCCGTCCGGCTTGCGCCGCGCAGCGCTTCAATCGGATCGAAGTGCGAGGTAATCCACGCCGGCACACAGCCGAAGAGCGCGCCCGCAAGCACCGCGATTCCCAGCGCGAAGGCAAGCACGGCCAGCGAGGGCGAGGTAGAAAAGGGCGACGAATGAGTACCGGCCAGAGCCATGGAGAGCATGGCTCGCGAGCCGGCGATGGCCAGCAGGATGGCAACGGCGCTGCCAACCACAGCAATGATCAGGCTCTCGGTCAGCGTCTGCCGGACGACCCGGCCGCGCGGCGCTCCCAGCGCCAGACGCACCGCAGTATTCTGCCGCCGCGCCATGCCGCGCACAAGCATCAGGTTTGCAAGATTCGCGCATACGATCAGCAGCACGAAGCCCGCGATCATAAAGAGCAAGCGTAATCCGGATGTGTAGTTGTCGCGCAGCTCGCTGATACCACCGGCAGCCGGCACCCATTCTGTGCGCTGCTTGGGAATCACCTCGCTCTGTCCGGCATGGAGCGTCTCCGGGTGCGCATGCAGCCAGCCCTGCAACAATCCGCTGACCTGTGCGCTGGCAGCTGCCGGGTTGAATCCGGCGGGTGCACGCCCGATGATGTACAGCCAGTACTCGCTGGGATGGTCCATCGCATCGATGTTGGTGAGCATGGGCTCGAAGGCCAATGGCACCCAGATCTCCGGCGGGTTGGCATCCAACCGCGTCCCGAAGAAGCTGGCAGGCATCACCCCAGCGATTGTCATTGCCCGGCTGTTGATCATCAGCGTCGAGCCGATCACGGTGGGTGACCCGCCGAAACGTCGCTGCCAAATCTCATAGCTCAGCACGACCTGCGGCTGCGTGCCGCGCTGATCATCGGAGGGAGCAAGCGCGCGCCCCTCGAGCGCCTTTACGCCGAGTGTCGAAAAGTAGTTTCCGGCGACGAACTGCACCCGCGCCAGCTCGGCTGACTGCCCGCTTCCCTGCAGGCGCATGCCCACCGACCGCTGGCCCGCTTCAACTGCAGTCATGCTCCTGAAGCCACCGAGGTGGTCGCGAAACATCAGGTATTGATCGTAGGAAAAGAGAGTCCAGTCGCCGAACAGGCTGCCGCCGTTGAAGCAGCAGTCGTAGCGTGTGCCCAGTTTGTAGAGCTGCTCGGGCGCCGTGACCGGCAGTGGCCGGAGCATCACTTGATAGATCAGGGTGAAGATGGCAGTAGTGGCGCCAACGCCGAGCGCGAGAGTCAACACTGCCGTGATGGCGAAGCCGGGTGTGCGGCGAAGCTGCCGGAAAGCGTAACGAAGATCCTGCAAGAGCTGCTGGATGAACTGCACGAGTCCTCCTTTCGGTTTGGTTATTCCATGCGCAACGCCACCATCGGTTCGATGGAGGCCGCGCGTCTGGCCGGCACCAGCGCCGCTACCGCCGCCGCAATGGAGAGCACGAGTAGCGTAAGGATGCTGACCTGCGCGTCGAAAGCGCCTACACCGAACAGGTGCTGCGCCATGAGCCGGCCGGCTGCATAAGCCAGCGGCACACCGATCAGCAGGCCGATGCCGCAGTTCGCGAGCGCGCGCTTCAACACATCGCGCAGGATGTTGCGCCGGTCGGCACCGAGCGCCATGCGGACACCGATCTCGCCGGTGCGCCGCTCGACGGAGTACGAGGTGACGCCATAGAGCCCGATCGAGGCGAGGATAAGCGCCACCAGCCCGAAGAGCGAGGTCAGCCGCGCCAGCAGCTCATCCTGATTGAAGTTGGTAGATACCTGGTATGCAAAGGTATGGAAGGACCTCGGCGTCAAGAGAGGATTCACGTCCGTGAACGCGCGCCTGGTCTCCGCCTCGACGGTCGACGGTGTCGAATTTTTCACGTACAGCACAACCTGACCAGCGTAATGTCCGAGCGCCTCGAAAGGCTTGTCCTTTGGCTTGAAGACCTCACTGGTCTGGGCAAATGGCACGTAATACATCGGGGGCGGCGGCACATTCGGGTCCTGATGCTTGGTGTTCTCGACGACGCCGACGATCTCGAATTGCGAGCGCAGCTCGCGCTCAATGCCGAAATGCTGGCCGATGGCCCTGCCGTGGTAGTGGCGGTCCGCAAAAACCTGGTTCACGATAGCGACCTTGCGCGTGTGGTTGTCGTCGCCATCGTTAAAGAAACGGCCTGTCCGCAGCTTCGCCCCGACCGCATCGAAATACTCCGGCGAAATACGGATCCAGGAGGCCTCATACCAGTCGCTGTCCGGCTGCGGATCGGGCTGCCCGGGAATGAACACGCCGCCACTCCAGTTGTCCTGACTCAACGGCGTATAGAGGGCAAAGGCAGCTTTCTGCGCGCCGGGAATCTGCATCAGCCGGTCATGCAGCTTGCGATACAGATCGTCTAGCTGCTCGGGTTTGTAGCCGGCAAGAAACGGATCGATGCCGACGATGTAGCGGTCCTGAGTCTGAAAACCGAAGTCCTGCTTCTGCAGGTTATTCAGGCTGCGCAGCAACAGACCGGCGGCACAGAGCAGCACCACCGAGAGCGCGGCCTGGGTGATCACCAGCACACGCTGCACCGTGGAGCTCGAATCCTTCATTGTCCGCGAGCTGCCACGGATCGCCGACGCCGGATCGGTCTTGGTCGTCATCCATGCGGGAATGATCGCGCAGAGAACCGCCGTTAGGAGCGCCGCAAGCACGGCAAAGCCCAGCACCGGAAGCGACGGATTGACGTTCACCGGCACATAGTCCGCGCCACGAAAGGCCAGCCGCAGCACCGACTGAGCCACGGCATAGGCCATGCCAATCGCGCCGGCGCCGCCGACCACCGCCAACAGCACGCTTGAGATCATCGCCTGCCGCACCAGCTGCCCGCGCGTCGCGCCCAGCGCAATCCGCACCGCCTGCTGCTGCTTCTCTGCGGTTGCGCGTACCAAAAGCAGATTGGCCACGTTCGCGCAGACGATCAGCAACACGAAACCGGCGGCCCACATCAGCAGCTTAAGGCCACGGCCATAATTGCGCGCCATTGTGTTGGCGCCCGTCCTTGCCGAGGAAAGCTGCGTCTTCTGGCGACCGATCTGCGCGCGTTCCGGGGCACTGAGGGTATCGCGGCCGCGCAGCCATTGCCGCAATTCGAGATTGAGCTGAGCCGTGATCTTGTCCAGATTGGCATCCGGAGCAACGCGGCCCACCACATCCAGCCAGTGTGTGTCCTGATGATGGGTGTGCGCTGCATCCGCGCCGGTGAACTTCGCCTCCTGATTCAGTGCGAGCCAAAGATCGGGCGGATCGGTCTGGACGATCTCACCCTGATACTCAGGCGCCGTCACGCCTACCAGAGTGACGACCACTCCATTCATGGTGAAGGTCGAGCCGACGACGTGCGGGTCAAGCCCGAGTCGCCGCTGCCACATCCGGTAACTGATGACTGCCACCGGCGTCGCGCTCTCCGTGTCGTCCGACGGCTGAAGTGGCCGCCCCAGCGCCAGCGGCACGCCAAGCGTGGAGAACTCGTTGCCCGCGACGAACCGTCCCTGCAGCGTAATCGGAGGCTGCGAATCGCCCACCCGCCGGGTCAATAACGAAGTCGAAAACGACTGAAAGGCCGTCAGACTCTCGAAACCCTTGGTGTGGTCGCGGAAGTAGAGGTAGAGATCGTTGGAAAAGATCCGCCAGTCATCGCCCTGGAGGCCGCCGTAGTTACAGCAGGTGGGCTCCCTGCCCACCATGTACAGCTTCGAAGGATGCTGCACGGGCATTGCCTTCAACATTGTGTTGTAGATCAAGGTGAAGATCGCGGTGGTCGCACCGATGCCGAGGGAGAGCGTCAGCGCCGCCGTGATGGCGAATCCGGGGCTGCGACGGAACTGCCGCAATGCGTATTGCACGTCCTTCAGCAACTTCCCCATCGCAGCTCTCCCTCAATGCTGGATATGTCTCCCCGTCCTGGTCTCCCGGGCCCCGGAGACACCTTTGCCGACACACTTCTGCTGACACACTTCTGCTTCGTTCTCGCGCACGGGGCCCTGTGGCGCCGCCGCTTACTGAACCTGCAGCAATTGCTCGGGCGACAACTCTCCTTCGGCAATGACTTTGCCGTCGAACAGATGCACCTGGCGGTCAGCATGGCGGGCAAACCGCGGATCGTGGGTCACCATGCAGATGGTCGCGCCCTCTTTGTGCAGCTCGGAGAGCAGCTCCATCACCGCTTCGCCATTTTTCGAGTCCAGGTTTCCGGTGGGCTCATCGGCCAGCAGGATGGACGGCGAACCGGCCAGTGCGCGGGCCACAGCAACACGCTGCTGCTGACCGCCGGAGAGCTGCGAGGGATAGTGGCGCATACGGTGCGCCATGCCTACCCGTTCCAGCGACTCCTGCACGCGGCGCTTGCGATCCGCTGCCGGCATGCCGGAGCGATAGGTCAGCGGCAGCTCCACATTCTCAGCCACCGTGAGGTCGCCGATCAGATTGAAGCTCTGGAAGATGAAACCGATCTCCTGGTTGCGGATGCGCGAACGCTCGGCAAAGCTCAGGTTCTCCACCGGCTTGCCGTTCAACTGATAACGCCCGTTGGTAGGCGTGTCGAGCAGTCCGATGATCGAGAGCAGCGTTGACTTGCCGCATCCCGATGGGCCGGACATCGCGACGTAATCGCCACGCATGATGGCCAGATGCACGCCGGAGAGCGCGTGCGTCTCGATCTCATCCGTGTAGA
>JBJMGC010000023.1:0-11491 GCA_045808105.1 Acidobacteriaceae bacterium
GAACGTGATGACCATCGAAACCGCGCTGGCCCAGGGCTCGTTGAGCCGCACCGACCTGCGCGAGCCTGCCAATCGCTACCACATCAAGACCCTGACCGAGCTCGAACAATTGGCTCCCGCCTTCGATTGGTCGACTTACTTCGGCAAGGTTGGGATTGGCTCGTTCCAGTCGCTCAACGTGGCCCAACCCGGATTTGTGGAGGCGCTGAACAAAGCCATCGATGCGGAGAGCCTGGGCGCGTGGAAAAGCTATCTGCGCTGGCATGCGATCCACGAGGCAGCCCCGTGGTTGAGCGACAACTTCGTTCAGGAGAACTACAGCTTCTACAACGCAACGTTGCAGGGCGCAAAGGAGCTGCAGCCGCGCTGGAAGCGCTGCACCAAGCTGACGGACCAGGCACTCGGCGAGGCAGTCGGGCAGGACTGGGTGAAAAAGAACTTTCCGCCTGCTGCCAAAGAAAATATGACGAAACTGGTAGCCGCGCTCGATAAGGCTCTGGCCGAAGATATCCAGCAACTGCCGTGGATGGGCGATGAAACCAAGAAGGCAGCCGAAGCGAAGCTCGCGATGTACCGCAACAAGATCGGCTATCCCGACAAATGGCGCGACTACTCCAAATTCACCGTGGAGCGCGGCGACCTGATCGGCAACGTGAACCGCGGCGATGAGTTCGAGCGCCAGCGCAACCTGAACAAGCTGGGCAAGCCGGTAGATGAGACCGAGTGGGGCATGACGCCGCCCACGGTCAATGCCTACTACGAGCCGAGCATGAACGACATCAACTTTCCGGCGGGCATCCTGCAGCCACCCTTCTATTCGCTGTCAGCGGATGCGGCAGCCAATTTCGGCGGTATCGGCATGGTGATCGGACACGAGATGACGCACGGCTTTGACGACCAGGGCTCGAAATACGACGGCAAGGGCAATCTGCGCGAGTGGCAGACGCCGGCCGACCGAAAGGCCTTCACGGAGCGGACTGATTGCGAGGTCAAGGAGTACGACAACTTTGCGCCGGAGCCGGGTGCCAACGTGAATGGCAAACTCACCCTGGGCGAAAACACGGCTGACAATGGCGGCATCCGGATTGCGTTCCTCGCACTCCAGAACACGCTAGCGGCAGAAGGCAAGACTCTCGATGAACCCAGCAAAGACGGCTTCACACCGGCGCAACAGTTCTTCATCTCCTACGGGCAGATCTGGTGCGAGAGCCGCCGTCCGGAGTACTCGCGCATGATGGTAAAGGTGGATCCGCACTCGCCGGGCAAGTTCCGCGTCGATGGCGTGGTGCAGAACTTCGATGAATTCGGCAAAGCCTTCCACTGCAAGAAGGGCACGCCGATGTATCCGGAGAACATCTGCCGCGTGTGGTAGTGCGACGCGCCCGGTAAGGGCGCCAACAGCGCATTCTGTCCGGCTCGCTTCCTTCGGCCGCTCACGTCTCACGTGTGGGCAACTTTATTTTGGGAGCAGGCAGGACTCTTTTCGGCCGGTCAGCGAGAGCGTGGTGGACCCCGCTGACCGGTTTTCCGGCGGCCCGAGTAGCCCTAACGTGCTTGAACCTTTTACAATGCATGCGGGTCCCCACCCAGATTTTCAGTTCAAGCTGTTTTGGCAGCCTCGACGCATCTCGTGTGCATCGGGACGAAGGAATCGGATGAAGTTGAAGAATTTCGGCCGGGCTGCGTTAGCCCTAGCCGCCTCTGCCGTGACAGTCCTCGGCATGACGTCCTGCACTCTGAGCTATACCGTTGGGTACCTGTTCGTGACGGGCTCTGCTACCGGTGCCGGAATCAATAATGGCCAGATTGCCTCCTACAAGATCAAAAACAACGACGGCACCCTTCGTTTGACCAAAACTGTAGGCTCAGGGGGACCGAACCCGACTCAGGTTATGGTGAACGGGACCGGCAACTACCTGTACGTGCTGAACGCAAACTTCGGCACGGATGCCAGCCCTCAGGTAGGCCAGATCGACCTGTTTTCGATTGGCGGCTCTGGCGTGCTCACGCACCAAGCCACCTTCAATCCGAAGGGCTCGAATACCCGCAACATCGTGATCGCCGGGAATTTCCTCTACGCTCTGGACGAGTTTGCTCCCGACGGGAGCGGTCTCGGCGATGTCTCCGCGTTTGCCATTGACTCCACCACCGGCCGGCTGACCCCGATTCTTAATAACCAGCAGAGAGACGCGAATGGCCTCCCGCTCACCTTTTTCCCGGTGGGCACCAATCCGACTTGGCTCGCAGTAAACGGCTCGTATGCCTACATTGCCGAGCAGGGACCGGCGAGCGGCGCAACGTCCACCGATCCGCCGCAGGCGATATTTATCTATAACCAGAGCGCCACCAATGGCCAGCTCACCTTGACGCAGAGCACGCCCACGCCCACCGGCGCCACGCAGTTGACCTACGTCTACTCAACGTCGACTTATCTCTACGCTCTGGATGCGGGTCCTGCCGGCTCGACCGGCTTCATCCTGCCCTACACCGTGAGCTCCGGTGGCACACTCGCGGCGGTCCCCAGCGGTGCCCGCGCCAACAATGCGCAGAGTCAGGCGCCCGTCGGCCCTACGCGCATCCTCAAGGAGACTACTCATAACTTCCTTTGGGTGGCGAACACCGGCATCAACACCAATCCAGGCGCGGGCGGCAATGTGATCACGGCCTACACCGTCCAGGCCAACGGTCAGCTTTTTGACGCGAACACCGGTGGTGCCAACGGACAGACAGCGGGATCGGGCACACGCTGCCTCGTCGAAGATCCCTCGAACCAGTACGTATACGCCGTCAACTTCAACGACAGCACCATCACGGGCAAGAAGATTAACCAGCAGACGGGTGGCATCGATCCGCTGCCTAAAGCCATGCCCGCGCCGCCGGGATCGCCGACATGGTGTGCGACAACCGGCAGCACCTTCTAGCACGACTTTCGGCGGGGAGCGCTGGCCGGTGGTTACAATAAGCCAGAACTCCCTGCACACTTTGAGGAAACGCGCTGCCGCGCAGCAGAGACATTGCAAGACTGCGCGGGACGGCGATTGGAAATGACCGGGATCCCAGGGCTCGAAAGAAGTTCAGGGATTCAAATGAAGGACGAAGGAACCGAATGAAGTTCAGTCAACTTGGCCAGCTTGCTCTGGCGTCAGCAGTCTCCGCCGCCCTGGTGCTGGGTATCACCGCCTGCGGGCAGAGCAACACCATCGACTTCGTCTATGTAGCCTCGGCGAGCGATAACCCAGGGAAGATTTTTGCCTTTGCGTCCGATGGCGAATCCGGCGCACTGACCCAGATTCTCGGCTCGCCCTTTCCGGCCGGCCGGAACCCGATTGCGCTGCTCACCACGCCCAACGACAAGGTGGTCTACGCGCTCAATCACGACGACAACACAGTGATCGAGTACAGCGTTGGCTCGGACGGCAAGCTCTTCGCGCAGAACACCTACAATCTCAAGTCGGGCACCAATCCGAACGGAATGGCGATCAGCCCGGACGGCAAGACGCTCTACGTGGTGGAGGCCTACGGCCTCGCCCCCAACAGCACCCCCTACAGCCCGACTACGCCCGGCATTGGTGCGCTGGTCCAGTTCCCCATCGCTGCGGACGGGAGCCTGGGAACCGAAGCCTCCTATCCCACCTGCAATAACCCCGTGGCCGTCACCATATTGGGCAGCGCCGGCAACGCCGGCGGCGGAGCGGTCTACGTGGTCAATGATCCGGCCGGGCAGCTGACCACGCTCATCGATACCGTAGCCGCGCAGAATCGCGGAGCAACCGGCAGCGCCACCGTGATCTACCCCGCGGTGGGTGCGTGCAGCGGCGGAACGGCCGCCGTAGGTCAGATATCGAGCTACGTGGTCAATTCCGACAACTCCCTGACGCCGGGCGCGGGTTCGCCATTTGCTGCAGGTGTGGCGCCAAACGCAATCACCACCGATCCCACCAACCGCTTCGTCTACGCGACCGACTTCAAGCAGAACCTCATCCTCTCCTATAGCGTCCAGGGCAGCGGAGGCGCGATTGTCCCGCTGTCGACCAGTACGACCCCGACCGGCAACCTCCCGAGCGCGGTCACAGTAGACCCGCGCGGCAAGTACATCTACGTGTCCAATTACCTCGACGGCACCGTCAGCGGATACGCCTTGAACGCCACCACCGGTATTCCAAGCGCACTTGCCGGCACATCGAGCTCCTCCGCTACCGATCCTGGGCCGGCGGCGATCGCTGTCGAGAATTCGATCGGACGCTATGTCTATACGGCGAACTTCATCGGCAACTCGGTATCGGGACTGTATCTCGACCCGAACGCAGGCACCACGAACATCGTGCAGAACTCGCCGTTCCCTGGTGCCGCGAAGGCCACGGCAGTGGCCACCGTCAAGCACGGCGACCACGCTATCCAGGTGAATCCAACCTACTAAACACACCAAGCAAGACACAGAAGGCCTGCCCGATCGATCGGGCAGGCCTTTTCCATTCTGTGGAGCGTTACGGATCAAGCCAACCAACCCTGCCCCTGAATTCCGCCATCCATAATGCAGTACCATCCGCCGTTCTGGGCCCCTGCACTGCGTTCCAGCTGTCCTGGTATTGGGGCGACGCTATTTCTGCGATGGCGTCACTTACTTCAGCTATGCCGCTTGCTCCGGAGTCTTATTTGGCAACTTCTGTTCGATCTCATGATGGCGCTGACATCGCGCTGAACAACGCGAGTCTGGCACTCGTGCCGGGGCGGGACGCTCCCATCCATTGGGGGTCGCATTCGGTCCAGTTCTATGAGGACGATGCAGTCTTTGTTGATGGTTTGAGCGAGTTCGTCGGCTCTGCACTGGGCCGTGGGAACGCATGCGTTGTGATCGCAACCCAGGCGCACCGCGACCGGCTCGCAGAGCGACTGAAGGCATGGGGAATGGATCTCTCGGTGGCCGCACATGGCGGCCGCTACCTATCGCTCGATGCAGAGACCACCTTGGCGAGATTCATGGTGGACGGCTGGCCTGACGAGCAACGCTTCAACGGCGCGCTCGAACCAGTGCTGCTGCAAGCCAGGACGGCAATCTCACCAAACGGCCCGCCGGTGGTGGCCTTTGGGGAAATGGTCGCTTTGTTATGGGCAGAGGGCAATTGCGAAGCGGCAATCCGGCTCGAGCAATTGTGGAACGAGCTTGCGCGGCGGCACTCCTTCTCCTTGCTTTGTGCCTATTCGCTGGAAGGTTTCGGAAACCAGGCGGACGACGCCTTGTTTACTCGCGTCTGCGAGGAACATGATCACGTTCTTCCCACCGAGAGCTACACCGCCCTGCGGAATGAGGACGACCGTCTGCGCATGGTCAGTGCTCTGCAGCAGAAAGCACAGACCCTGCAGGCTGCCTTGGCCGAACGAGAGCGCGAGGCTCTCGAGCGCAGGCGTGTGGAAGAGAAGCTGCAGAGAACGGAAGAATTCGCGCAGAAGGTGGTGGAGAGCAGCGTGGATTGCATCAAGGTGCTCGATCTGGAAGGGCGATTGGAGTACATGAGCCCTCCCGGCCAGAGAGCGCTGGAGATCGACGACATCAGTACATTGCTTGGCCGGGCTTGGATCGATTTCTGGAAGAAGGAGGATCGGCCGCAGGCCCAGGCCGCGCTGGCCAGAGCACAAATGGGTGAAGTGGGCAGCTTTTGCGGCGACTGCGCGACGCTCCGCGGCACTCAGAAGAGCTGGGACGTGAAGATCACGCCGGCTTTGGGTGCAGATGGAAAAATCGAACGACTGATCGCAGTCTCTCGCGATATTACGGAGCTCAAGCAGGCCCAGATGTCACTCATGCAGGCCGAGAAGCTGGCCGCAACCGGACGCATGGCAGCCACCATCGCCCATGAGATCAATAACCCTCTCGAAGCGCTCACGAACTTTATTTATCTGGCAAAGACGAGCGAAGGTGTTCCGGAAGACGTCTGCCGCACGCTTGATATTGCAGACCGTGAGCTGGCCCGGGTCGCCCAGATTGCGCAGCAGACACTCGGCTTTTATCGCGACAACTCTCAGCTCAAGTGGGTCAGCCTGGCCGAACTTATCCACGACGTGATGACGATCTACGAAGGCAAGCTGCTGAACAAGCGCCTTACTGTGCAGGTCGAGGTAGACACGAGGCTGAAGTTGCTCGTGAAGCACGGCGAGTTGAAGCAGGCCCTGTCGAACCTTCTGGCCAACGCAATTGACGCATCCAGTGAGCGCGGAACCCTGTGGCTGCGAGCGCGGCCGACTCGAAATTGGACCAATGGCATGGAGCCCGGGGTACGCATCACGCTCGCAGACAACGGTAGTGGGATGGCCCCCGAAGTCCAGCAGCGGATTTTTGTCCCATTCTTCACCACGAAGATAGATGTCGGCACCGGTATCGGGCTTTGGGTGACGAAGAATCTCATCGAGCAGCAAGGCGGCTACATGCGTTTCCGCAGCAAGCAAGGCCTGAAGGCCGGTACAGTCATGAGCTTCTTCCTGCCTCTCAGCCGATGAAGCGCCTCTAGTTTTCTACGTAGTTTTCTACGAACGCCAAGAGCACAAACTGCTCGCAGAACTTATCCCTATGGGACGCTCGGCGGCCCCGCCGGTGTCGGATTGTGCGTCCAGCGCTTGATCCAGCGCTGCCCGGGCCGTTCCACCAGATACATCACCGCTATAGAGATCACCACCAGCAGTGCATACGAGAGCCAGGGATCGAAGCGCAGCAACCCGGCGCGCGCCAGCAGATGCGTGTCGTCGTGCAGCAGGTTCCAGAGATTGAAATGCAGGATATAGAGACAGTAGCTGGCCTCGCCGATCACGAGGAGAGGATAGATGGAGAAAACTCGCGTCAGGAAGTTCCGGCCGGCAAGCGCGAGCACGATCATCGCGTAGAGCGGCATCAGCAGGCCATCGTGCATGAAGAGGTAGGGCATGTGGCCGCCAAAACACATGATCGTGTAGAGCGTCGCGAAACCAGCTACGCCCAGCGTTGTCCGCAAATGACTGCGTTCGGGGATGAGTTCGTTGAGCGAGGCGAGCGCCATACCGAAGAGAAACGACGGCAGATGCTGCAGCGGTCCGAACTTAACCGCACGCAGCCACCAGCCATTGGAGTAGCGGCCCAGATGCCCGTCGCCGTCGGGATTCAGGATCATGTACAGCGCGGGCAGGATGAAGCTCAGGCACCAGCAGCCAAGCATCGTCCAAACGATGCGGTTGCGCGTCTTCGGACGGCGCAGAGTAATCAGCCAGGGAAAGAGCGCATAGAAGAAGACGTCCGTTGTGAGCGTCCACGCGGGCGCGTTCCAGAAAGTGCAGAGGGTGGGCGACCAGCCCTGCGCGAGAAGAAATGTCAGTCCGACGCCCCAGGCAAACTCGCTGTGCGAGCGAATGCGCCACTCCTGCGCCAGCACCAGAAAGGACATGACCAGCGAGAAGAGGAAGACCGGATAGATGCGCGAGAAGCGGGCCATCCAGAAGGTGCGTGCGCGCATCAGGCCCTGCTCGGCACGCTCGCGATAGTTGTAAGCGAGCACAAAGCCGGAGAGCAGCAGGAAAAAGCTGACGGAGACATACCCGTTATCGACAACGGGGGCGAAGGGGCCGAAGATCTTCGGGTCCGAGAAGTGGAAGAAGACGATGTTCAGCGCCGCGAGTGCGCGCATACCGGTCAGCGCGTCAAGCCGCGAACGCCGAGCGGGAGGAGCTTGCACGGGGAGGGTTGCTGTAGCCAATGCCTCCTCTGACGACATCCGCAGGCTGGATGTTTCGCTCGTCTCGGGAGAAGTTGCTGGCAACGTGGTCGACACACAGGCTCCGCTAGGAATCAATCAGAGTGCGCGCGTGGCGCGGCCCTCACTCATTCGATGATAGTGGATGCCGTGTGGACCAGAATCCTCCACAGAAGATGCAGATAGAAAAGGACTTGGCGCGCGGAATAAACCGCAGCAACCAAATACGGAGGTAAATATCCGGTAAACAAGCGCAAGCGGCGGAAATACCTTAGGCGGTCACGAGTGAGCCAACGCGCTCGCCAGAGACAACGCGCAGGATATTTCCCGGAGTGTTCATGTTGAAGATGATCATCGGCATCGCGTTGTCCTTGCACAGGCTGACCGCCGTCATGTCCATCACCTTCAACCCCTGCTGCAGGATCTCGAAATAGGTGATCTCTTCATACTTGATCGCGTCTTTGGAGAGCACGGGATCCGCGCTGTAAATGCCGTCCACCTTGGTGGCCTTGAGCAGCACGTCTGCCTTGATTTCCATCGCGCGCAGCGAGGCCGCGGTATCCGTGGAGAAGTAGGGATTGCCCGTGCCCGCGGCGAAGATCACCACGCGCCCTTTTTCCAGGTGCCGGATGGCGCGGCGGCGGATATACGGCTCGGCCACCTGGTTCATCTCAATGGCGGACATGACGCGGCTGTGAACCCCACACTTTTCCAGCGAGTCCTGGAAGGCAAGGGAATTGATCACCGTGCCCAACATGCCCATGTGATCCGCGGAGACGCGGTCCATATGGCGCGCCTGCTCCGCAACACCGCGGAAGAAATTGCCGCCACCCACGACGACAGCCACTTCGACACCCATACGGCGGATGTCCGCGATCTCCATGCTGATCTGGTGAACGGTGTCGACGTCGACACCGAAGCCGCGTCCAGCAGCGAGGGCCTCGCCTGAGAGCTTGAGCAGGATCCGCTTATACATTCCTTGTGAGTATCGCATAGTGCATTTCACGGGACGAAGCGGGACCCTGCCCGGTCCGCGTCCGAAATGTGGTGCCTGCTTGGCGCCCGATTTAAGGAATACGGGTGTAGATGAAGTCAAAGCCCGGCTGCCAGGTTTTCCCTTCATCGTCGGAGGTGACGCCGCTCTGTTCCACCGTGCTGTCGGGCAGCAGGCGATAGGACATGCGCGTTCTTTGCTGCGGATGTCCCGGCACGGGCCACACCCCTTCGAGCACCATGGCGGTGCCATTCCATCCACCGGTGAAAGTGACCCATGAACCGGATGAGTCTACCCAGATCTGCTGCCATGCACGCTTCTCGGGAAGATAAGAACTCAAGCTGCCGCCTGCTCCGCTCTTGAGGGGCATCCAGTTCTCGCGAATGGCGCAACCCGAATAAAGCTTCTCGATCAAACTGGTGGCCACCTTGCGATTCGATGCCGCCTTCGGTGAAACGCTCCAGTGGCCTACCCAGAAGTCGAGCTGACCGCTCTCGGCGGAGTTGCAGCCGGCAGCTGCGGGGGGTGCCGCTGTAATGCCGGTAGTGGTTCCGGCGGTCGCCTGCGCATTACTGCTCTTGCCGATGAGGAGCATCACACAAACAGCGGCAACAATGCCGGAGAGCCTGCGAAGAGGCGGCAGGGTAGGGAACGGGATATTCATTCGGCACCTCGAGCTATTGCGAGCTATTGCGAGCTGTTGCGAGCTTCATGTGAACTCTGGTGGCCCCGGAGAAATATCCCCCGTTCATACACGAAGCAGAAAACGCTTGTACAGACCTGAAGCGGCTCATCCGATAGCTCTGGAGCTATGCTTGGGATGAGACAGTCGGGCGGAGTTTCCAAATGCCGGGTTATCGCTACAAACCGGAAGGCATACTAGGCGCTCTCGTAGACTGCCTGTGGTATTGGGAGGGCGCGCCCGCGCCGCACCGCCAGGAGCGCTTGCTTCCGCAGGGACAGGCAGCGATGATCCTGAACTTGCGCGATGACCCGATCGCTATCTACGAAGATGAGGGTGGCGCTCGCTCTTGCGGAACGGCGGTCTTCTCCGGCGCACGATCCAACTGTTTCACCATCGATTGCGACCAGCAGGAGCGCGTCGTCGGCGTGCAGTTCGTGGCCGGTGGCGCGTGTCCCTTCTTCGGCATGCCGATGTTGGAGCTGGAAGATGCCTCCTTCGATATGGCAGACCTGTGGGGCAGGAAAGCGGCATGGATGCGCGAACGCGTGCTCGCCGCCAAGACACCTCGCGCAATGCTCCAGGTCCTGGCGGCGTGCCTGGAAGAGCGCCTTCATCTCACGCAGCTCAATGCGCTCCAGCTTCATCCCGCAGTCGTCTACATAGCCAATCAGTTGGACACCTGCAATGGACCGGCTCGCGTCCAGATAGTGATGGGAACGATCGGCATGAGCCAGCGCCGCGCTGCGCAACTCTTCCATGAGCAGGTCGGGCTGTCGCCGAAGACCTTTCATCGTGTCCGCCGTTTCCAGCACACACTCCAACGGCTGCGCGGCGTGCGCCAGGTGAACTGGGCCGAGCTTGCTCTCGACTGCGGCTACTACGACCAGGCGCACCTCAGCCACGACTTCCGACAGATTGCCGGCATGACTCCCAGCGCCTACCTGGCCGCGGCAACCGAGCATCTGAACCATGTGCGGCTGCGGGATTAAAGCGGTCTGAACAAGTTTCCGATTTTTACAAGACATAGTCCATCGCCCGGGAGCAGAATCGCTGGCAAAAGGAGAAATGCGATGGCACAAGTGAATCCGATTCCGGAAGGCTCGCACAGTGTGCAGCCGTACCTGATGTTTGCCGGATGCGACAAAGCGATGCAGTTTTATGCGAAGGCCTTCGGCGCCCGCGAGGTGATGCGCATGAAGGGCCCAAACGGCCTGGTCGGCCATGCTGAAATGCAGATCGGCGACAGCCGCATGATGATGGCGGACGAAAATGCGCAGATGCATGCGTACGCGGTGAACCACTACGGTGGATCGCCGATCAGCCTCATGCTCTACACCGAGAACTGCGATGTGATGCATACGCAAGCCCTGGCAGCGGGCGCGGAGAGCCTGCGCGAGCCGGCCGATCAGCCATACGGCATTCGCATGAGCGGCGTGCGCGACCCTTTTGGCTACACCTGGTGGATCGGCACGCAGATCGCAGTCATCTCTGCCGGCGAGATCCAGGAAGCCACGATAGCGACGCACGGTACGGTGTGACGCGAGTGTGACCTTATGACCGTTGACGCATTTCGTCGCGCAGCTCTCGCCTTGCCGGGCGCGATCGAGAGTGAGCACATGCACCATCCCGACTTCCGCGTGGGCAACAAGATCTTCGCGGGGCTCGGTTCGCCGGACACGGCGTGGGGAATGGTGAAGCTGCCGCCGGAGCAACAGCACAAGCTGCTTGAAGCAATGCCGGAGGTCTTTCGGCCGGCCGCAGGCGCGTGGGGCCGGCAGGGCTCGACACTTGTGCGATTGTCCAGGGCCAAGCCGCAGGTGCTCACCTACGCGCTCGAGATGGCGTGGCGTCTGGCGCAAGCGAAGCCAGCAAGAAAGAAGAGCTCTGCAGCTTAGCGTTCTGCCGAGTGAGCCAGCACCCAGTCGGCTCGCTCGGCCACGCTCGCCAGCGGCAGCGGCATTATGCGATAGCCAAGCTCGGTGTACGTCTTTACGGCCGCATGCTCGGTGCGCTCCGCTTCCTCCTCGGTCTGGCGGCGCTCCATGTCGGTCGAGTAGATCTCCGGCCACCATGGCGCCAGCAAGACGGGGTCGCGATAAC
>JBJMGC010000024.1:0-14322 GCA_045808105.1 Acidobacteriaceae bacterium
TCCCAGACTGATGCCGCCGCGGCTGTTCACGCCGCGCACATGCGGGCCACCTATCCCAACAACGCAATGGGCCAGGATGGCATTCGCGCTCTGCTCAGCCATATCTGCAGCCTGAATAATGGAGCGCGCCGCCGGAGCGAGTTCCGCAACTAAACCCTTGCGCATGCCTTTGGCTGCAGTCGAACCGTGGCCGCGATGCCGCAGTGCGCCATCGACCACTTCGGCCACCACCACTCGCACCCGCGAGCTGCCCACATCGAGCACTGTGATCAAGCCGTCATTGCGTTCCGGTGCGTTCATCCGTTCGTGTCCCGGTGGACGGCCACGGATTTGTGAGCCGGCTTTCTGATTGCATTGGGGGTCTTCTTCACAACCCGGCTCCCAGCCGGCTTGTCCCGATGAGGCATTGGTCTTTGGATGGAGGCCCGGTTGTGCATGGCCGGTTTGGCTGCAGGTCTTTTCGCAACCGCGGCAGGTGCCTGTACCGGATTCGGATTCGCCGCGGGCGCATCATCCAGCCCCGATTTTGCCATCTCCAATACCGTCTGCCGCTGATACCGCAGGTCCACTCCGGCCAGACGCGGATACTGCTGCCGCCACCCAGGCAGCTTCGCTTCCAGCCGCTGCCATCGTGCGGCAAAGTCATCGCTGCCAAAGTGCACCAGCAAATCCGATCCTGCCGAGGGCAAGAGCACCCGCACATCTTCTGGATCGGACAGATCCACCTCGCTCAATTGCGACGATGCCGCGCCGCCGGCAGAGTTCAGCGCATTCATGAAGTCAGCATAGAGCCGCATCCGGGAGGCGCGATCCTCCGCGCTCTGCTGGGAAAGAACGCCGGTGACCACGGGGAAGGAGTAGCGCTTGGCCGCCATCATCGCCGGTGGCATGTCCAGCAGAACACCTTCTTTGTCTACCAATTCGATCTGATTACCCGCGCGCACAAAGGCAACCGGAACGCGCTCGACGACCGCGACGCGAAGCTGGTTGGGCAGCAGGCGCATGACCGTGGCGTGCTCCACCCAGGGAAGCTGCTCGAGTTCGGCGCGGCGCAAGGCCAGCGGAACGTGGAAGATGTTGCGGCCAATATCGCCACCAAAGACGGAGAGCAGCTCCGGCCGGGTGACTTGGCTATTCCCCAACACCTGGATAGAGGAGGCGGTGTCGATACGGAAGCGCGCGTCTGTCATGAAGAAGCTGTGCACCGCGACGCAGATGGCGATCACCAGCGCAACCATCCCGATTGCTCCACCGAAGACCAAAATGCGGCCGAGCCGGCCACGCGGCATTGGGCCACGCTTGACGGGAACACGCCGCCGCGTCCGCAGGACCGGCAGCTCGTCCTCATCGTCGAGAGGGCGCACCGAGCCCGTCTCCTCAAAGGAGGAGGGAGGTCGCGGCCGGCTGACCGCGTGCGGACGGAAGACATCGTCGAAGCCTTCCTCATCCGCCAGAGTCGCTGCCGCGCGGCTGAATTGTTGTTCTAGTTTCGCCACGCCCGAGCCAGGTCGTGAGAATCGCCTTCGGTCACTATACCCTGCACTATCCCAAAGCGCCCTGTGCATAGTGCAGCCGAAATCGAACGAGGTACCCGTAGAGCAACGGTAACCGGAATGACGTCGCAAGCCATCAGGCAGTTGTAGACCAATTCTCCAGCAGGAGACCGGAGACGCGGCGGAATTCGCGCGTGTTGTTGGTCACGAGTGTCAGGCCAAGACTGCGGGCTTGTGCTGCGAGAAAGAGATCGTTGGCACCAATCATGTTCCCATTGCTTTCAATTCCGCGCGAATCCTCGCGTAATGGTCCGCGGCCGCGTCGGCTAAATCCAATACCTGGACGTATTTCAAAAACAATGCCACAGCCGCGCGGTCATGCTCGCGGCGGGGCGAAACTTCGGCCCCGTAGAACAGCTCTGCTTTGCTGAGAACGGAGACGGCTATGTCATCAGGCGGCACCGCCCGCAACCTGGCAAGCAGCGCAGGATGGGAGCGCTTGATGATGTAGGAACATACGTCGGTATCGAGCAGGAACCGTGGCAAGCTTATTTCCGTTCCTGTACCGGCAGTTTCTCAATGTTCCCCATGAAGTCGGGCGACGCGGCTAGTCCCTCCTGCAGATACGCGGACCAGTCATCCGGACGCTTCAGTTCCCCCCGCTCGAATCCACCGCTATCTTTGGCCCGGCCGCGAATACGTTGCAAAGCGGCTTTGGCCGCCGCAACGTCCCTTTTCCCGGTGTCCGGCACGAGACGCGCCACAGGACGTTCGGAAGACGCTCTCCACCCTATTCCGCGCCGGCGCTTTTGACCACAAGGCGACCCGTCCCTAATCCTTCCAGCACCTGCGGGCCAAGTTGCGAGACGCTCCCCGCACCCAGGGTCATGATCAGGTCGCCGTCCTGTGCGCGGCTGGTTACGGCATCGACAGCTGTAGCAGCATCTCCGGCGTAGCGCACCTGCGGGCGGCGAATCTTCTCCGTCAGCGTCTCGGCATCGACCCCGGGGATCGGCTCTTCGCTGGCAGCGTAGATGTCCAGCATCTCCACCGAATCGGCATCATCGAAGGCGCCTGCGAACTCCTCCATCAGGTCCCGGGTGCGGGTGTAGCGGTGCGGTTGAAAGATGACATGGATGTGCTTGTAGCCGCAGTCGCGCGCGGCGGCGAGCGTGGCGCGAATCTCGGTCGGGTGATGGCCATAGTCGTCGACAACAGTTACGCCACGCGCCATTCCCTTCAACTGGAAGCGCCGGTCCACACCGCGAAATTCCGCCAGTGCGGTCGCGATCGCCGTCGGCGCAATTTCCAGCTGTGTCCCGATCGCAACTGCCGCAGTCGCATTCAGCACGTTGTGCCGCCCGGGCACGTGGAGCGCAAATGCTCCCAACACATGTCCCGCGGCCACGACTTCAAATCGCGAGCGCGCACCCTCCCCGGTAGGGAGCAGGCGGCAGACAAAATCGGCACCCGCGGTGAACCCGTAGGTGTACACACGGCGGCGCACACGGGGCAGCACGGCGGCCAGCAGCGGATCGTCGATGCATCCGGTGACCGCGCCATAGAACGGCACACGATCCATGAAGGAGACAAACGCCTCCTCCACATCGGCCATGTCGCGGTAGCAGTCCATGTGCTCGCGATCCAGGTTGGTGACCACGCCGAGAATCGGGGACAGCTTCAGGAACGAGCGATCGCTCTCATCCGCCTCGGCGACAAGGTATTGGGATTTACCCAGCCGCGCATTCGAGCCCATCGCGTCGATTCGGCCGCCGACCACAATTGTGGGATCCAGACCGCCGCCCGCCAGCACCGCTGCAATCATCGAGGTCGTCGTGGTCTTGCCGTGCATTCCCGCGACGGCGATGCCGTACTTCAGCCGCATCAGCTCGGCCAGCATCTCGGCGCGCTGGATCACCGGCACCTTGCTGCGGCGGGCTTCCACAACTTCCGGGTTGGCTTCGTTGACTGCAGAGCTGACCACCACCACCGCAGCACCCACGACATTCGCTGCGGCGTGGCCTTCGAAGACCGTCGCCCCCAACCCGACGAGGCGTTCAGTGACGGGGGACCGCTTCAGGTCAGAGCCGGAGACGGGATACCCGAGATTCAGCAGAATTTCGGCTATGCCGCTCATGCCGATACCGCCAATCCCAATGAAATGAACGCGCTGCGCCTTGGCAAACATAAAGAACTAAGGGCTACTCTAGCAGCCGGCGCTTTCACGCAACTTTTATAAGCCGGCTGGGTCATAGTGTCTGGGGTGATGCAGCACTAACCGCTCATTACCACGCACCACGACGGCTACTCAGGTTAGCAGCTAGACGGGAGCCGAATGGGGGAAGCGATATGAGAAGGCTCTTTGGATGGGTACTCGCGCTAGGCTTACTGGCCGCGCCATTGGCGCTGACGCAGCGCGCCCAGGCGCAGGACGATCAGGGCTATGGCTATGACGATGCCGGATACGCCGATCAGGGCTACTACCCCCCTGGGTATGGGTACGGTCCGGCTCCGATTTGCCCCTATGGCTACTACAGCTACTACCCGTATGCGTGCGCACCCTATGGCTTTTATGGTCCCAGCTGGTTCCTCGGCGGCCTCTTCATCGGCGCCGGCCCGTGGTACCACGGCTATTGGGGCCACGGTTACTGGGGCCATGGCGGCTACTGGCATAGCGGCTGGGGCCACGGGTATGGATACGGCCACGGGTACGGCTACGGTCATGGCAATGGATACGGTCACGGCTATGGCTATGGACGCGGTGGTGTAGGTTTCCGCGGGCCAATCGCGCATCCCTATAACGGGTTCCGCGGCGGCAATGGCGGCTTTGGCGGAACCGGCTTCCGCGGCGGCACTCCCGGCGGCTTCCACGGCGGTACCCCGGGTGGTGGCTTCCATGGCAGCGGTGGGGGCTTCCACGGCGGCGGCATGGGTGGCTTCCACGGCGGCGGCGGCATGGGCGGATTCCATGGCGGCGGTGGTGGCGGATTCCATGGTGGTGGTGGCGGCCACGGCGGTGGTGGACACCGTTAAATCAGCCGAGCAATTCAGCCAGGCCGGTAGCGACTGCTGCCGGCCTTTCGTTTTTCAGCTGCGTTCCGTCAATTCCGATCTGACGGTTTTGAGGCCAGTGGCTTTCGCGCCCGAAATCGAAAAGCATGCGAATTCCGGTCGACGTACACATCTTCAAATCCTGCATCCGTGAGCCGGGCAGGAAACGAGTCCGGATTGACGATCACAAGCGTGTCGAAGAGATGCAGGAATCGAAAGAGCCTTCCGTCAAGGCTATCTGTTCCCGCGAAAATGCCACCTGGTCTTAGCAGCCGGAAGACCTCCCGTAACAATCTGTCCTGCAGTGCCGGCGACGGCACATGGTGCAGCATCGTGAAACAGACCGCCGCATCGAAAGTTGCCTCTGGAAGAGATGTCGCTGTCGCATCTTCGTGCATCACGCGAACATTCCTTCCCCTCATGCGTTCGCGGAGATCTTCGGCCAGTTTCGTATCGACTTCGACGCAGGTGAGGTGGCCGCCTCGATTGTTCAGAAGCTCCGTGGCCGCGCCGTATCCTGGTCCGATCTCGAGTAGCTTCGATCCAAGGTCCAAGCCATCCAGCGACCAGGGCAGTACTTCTTTCTGCATGGTCTGTTTCCAGCGCGACGACGAGCACAGCAGGCGATGGACGAGGTTCATCGGGCGATCTCCGGATGTTGTGAAATGCTGGGGCTGAGACAAGCTGAACGGTTGCGGCATGGACTGTTAAAGAGGTCGCCGGCAGCGTGGGTTATCGACAGCCGAGCGCGTTCGTCGAAACATTCCGGCGAACCCTCGGCGCCACTCCGAAGAGATGGGTGCTGGAACTCGCAAGATGCAATCGGTAAATCCCTGAGTTCACACATTTCAGCGGTCAGCCAGGCGGACCGCCATCGCTGTGATCCGCTGCAGTGCATCCGGGTGCGCCAGCGTCTTGGCGCGCGAACCCATGTCACGCAACCGCGCGGGATCGCTCAGCAGGGTGGTCAACTCCGTGGTAAGCCGCTCATCGGTGACCTCAGACTCGGGCAGCAGCACCGCGGCGCCGGCCTCGGCAAAGATCAGCGCATTCTTGTGCTGATGATCGTCGGCAGCGAATGGAAACGGCACCAGCAAAGATGGCTTCCCTGCAGCGGCCAGCTCTGCGACCGAACTGCCACTGCGGCAGAGGATCAGGTCAGCGTCGGCAAAACGCGCGGGCATGTCATCCAGAAACGCCCGGACCTCCCATCGCGATGGATCAGCGCCGCTGGCCGCGTAGGCCGCTTGTGTCGCCTCCGCGTGTTTCGCTCCAGCCTGGTGCAGGATGGTCAGCCGTGGCAGCTTCTCAAGCAGTGACGCGACGATGCGAGGCATGGCCTGGTTCAGTGCGCGCGCACCCAGGCTCCCACCGAAGATCAGCAGATGCTGCAAACCGTCGTTGACCCGCTCGGGCAGCGAGAAGAAGGCTTCGCGCACCGGAACGCCTGTCACTTCGGCATTGCGGAAGAAGCGCCGCGTCTGCTCTAAGTTCACTGCGGCGGCATCCACATGCTTGCCGATAAGCCGGTTTGCGAGCCCGGGCGCCGCATTTGGTTCATAGGCCATCATCGGGACGCGGAGCAGGAAAGCAGCGAGCATCGCCGGGCCGGAGGCGTACCCGCCCACCCCAATCACAACGTGCGGGCGAAATTCGCGTAGCAGCGCGATGCAGCGCAATATCCCGCGGGGCAGATCGTAAGCGGTCCGCACCCGCGTCCCCAAGCTGACGTTCTTCAACTGCCCGGCCTGCACCAGCTCCAGCCTGAATCCCGCGTCGGGCACCAGCTTGGTTTCGAGACCGCGTGCGGTGCCTACCATCCGCACCTCCGCGCCATGCTGATCCCGCAAGGCACGCGCAATGGCGAGCGCGGGGATAACATGGCCACCCGTGCCGCCGCCGGCGATCAGTACACGAAGGCTTTCCGGCAAGCTAATCGGTCTCGCGGGAGAGATTCAGCAGCACACCAACGCTGGCAAGCGTGAAAAACAGCGACGTGCCCCCATAAGAGATGAAGGGCAGCGTAATGCCCTTTGTCGGCACCAACGCCAGCACCACGCTCACGTTGAAGAATGCCTGGATGAGAATCGTCGCCGTGATGCCGAAGGCGAGAAAGCGGGCGAATGGGTCCTTCGACAGACTTGCGGTTCGCAGCCCGCGATAACCGAGCGTGATGAAGAGCGCAATGATGACCACCGCGCCCAGCAAGCCAAGCTCCTCCGCGATATTGGCGAAGATGAAGTCGGTGTGCGGCTCAGGCAGATAGAAGAGCTTTTGCCGGCCCTCCATGTAGCCGAGGCCGCGCAGGCCGCCCGTGCCCACAGCGATGAGCGATTGAATGGTGTGGAAGCCCGACCCCTGCGGGTCCTTCCACGGATTCAGGAAGGCCAGAATGCGGGCGCGCCGCCAGGGCACGCGGAAGAGCATCCAGTAGAGCACCGGGGCAGCAGCAACCGCGCCATAGGCGAAGTACTTCTTCTCCATCCCGGCGAGATAGAGCATCATCGCCGTCACCGTCGCGCAGACCAGCGCAGTGCCGAGATCCGGCTCTTTGAGGATCAGTCCAATGAAGAGCAGGCTCGGCAACGCCGCCGGCAACAGAGTGTTGCGCCAGTCCTCAATCTGCTGCATGCGGTCCTGCAGGAACCACGCGAGAAAGAGCACCAGAGCCGGTTTGGCAATCTCCGAAGGCTGGAACGAGAAGATGCCGAAGCGAATCCAGCGGTGCGTCGCGTGCGAATCGCGCATGAGAAAAGCGCCCAGCAGGCACAGCACGGTCACTGCGACGGTGGGAAAGACGACGTTCGGTTTGTTATAGCGGCGATAGTCGACGTGCATCAGCGCAATCATGCCGATCAACCCGAAGATCGCCCACGCTGCCTGTCGCTCCACAAAGTAGTAGGGGGAGCCGAAGCGCTCCTTTGCCATCACCGCGGAAGAGCTGAAGACCATGGCGAGGCCGAAGAGCACCAGCAGCAGGGTGACGCAGAACATCCATTTATCGACGCCGACCCGCTTCGCCATCTACTTCCCTTCTGCTTCCTTTCGTGCCGTCACCAGCTGTTTGAAGACGCGGCCGCGCTGCTCATAATTTTCGAACTGGTCAAAGCTGGAGCAGGCCGGGGCCAGCAAGACGACGTCACCCGCCTCTGCAGCATCATGCGCCTTAGCCAGCGCGGTGGGAAGTGTCTCCGCATGGACCACGTCGACCGCGCCGGCGATGTGCGCCTCGATTTTTTCCGCGGCGGCGCCGATGGTGTAGACGCGCTTTACCCGCTCGTGCAGCAGCGGACGCAGCGTAGTGTAGTCGGATTTCTTATCTTTGCCGCCGAGGATCAAATGAATGCGGCCGGGAAAGGACTCGATCGCCTTCATCGTGGAGTCGACGTTGGTGGCCTTGGAGTCGTTGTAATAATCCACGCCCCGTACTGTCGCGACGAACTCCAACCGGTGCTCCACCGCGCGGAAGCTACGCACCGCCTCGGCGATTATTTCTGCCTTCACCCCCGCCAGCCGCGCCGCGCATACCGCAGCCAGGACGTTCTCCACGTTGTGCGCACCTTTGAGCGGAATCGCTTTGACGGGCAGCACCGGCTCGAGCGCGGCAGTTTCCGAGCCTCGAAAAACCACGACGCCCTGATGCACGCACGCACCCTGGCGCACCAGTTTGGTCCGGCTGAACCAGAAGACCTGCGAAGCGGCGCGGCCGGCGGCCTGCTGGACGCGCGCATCATCGCCGTTCAGGACGAGATAGTCCTCCGCCGTCTGGCGGGCAAACATCCGCTCCTTGGCGGCAGCATAGTTTTCGAGACTGCCGTGCCGGTCGAGATGGTCCGGCGTCAGGTTCAGCAGCACCGCGATTTTCGGACGGAAAGTGTCCACCGTTTCCAATTGGAAGCTCGAGAGTTCGAGCACGCTCCACGCGCCCGCTTGGTTCTCCGGCAGGTCCACCAGATCGATCGCTGGCAATCCAATGTTGCCGCCGACCATGGTCGTGAGCCCGCCGGCCTTCAGGATCTCGCCTGCCAAAGCAGTGGTGGTGGTCTTGCCATTCGATCCGGTGATGGAGAGAATCTCCGTTTTCAGAAAACGGGCCGCCAGCTCCACTTCGCCAATGATCGGGATGTGGAAGGTCCGCGCTTCGTCCATCTCCGGCGTGTTCGGCGCGACACCGGGGCTGAGCACGATCAGGTCCTGACGGCGGAAGGTGGCGTGGCCGTGACCGCCCGCTTCGACGTTGACACCGGCATCGAGCAGCGCCGGAATGTGCTTCGCTAATGCCTCTGCGCTGCGCAGGTCAGAAACCGTGACCTGTGCCCCGCGCCGCCGGAGGAAGAGTGCCGCCGCAAACCCAGACACACCCAACCCGACGACCAGAACCTTCCTGCCTTTGAGCTCCACGAGAGAGAGCTTAACGGAAATCGCCTCGGCTCTGCCGCCCCGTTTTCCAGAGACTCATTCGCTTCCGAATCGCAGGATGCAGAAGACACTCACCAGGATCAGCGCCATGCCGCCCAGCATGGAGCGCGTGATGGGCTCGCCGAGTATCCACGCACCGAGCGCCACGGCGACCACCGGATTGACGAAGGCGTGGCTGGCCACCTTGCCTGCGGAGACCTGACTCAGCAGCCAGACGAAGCACGTGAAGGCCAGCAGCGAGCCGATGAAGATCAGGTAAACGAGCGCGATGGCCGGCCGCCAGCCGATGTGCGGCACGTGGCGCAGTTCTCCGCTGATCGCGGCAGCAAGCAGCAGCAGCCCTCCGCCAAGCATCATCTCTGCACCCGCGGCAACCGCGCGCGAAGAGGGCAGCGGAATTGAGCGCGAGAGCACCATTCCCAGGGACCACGCGACGCAGCCACCAACCAACGCCAGCGACGGCAGCAACGGCTGACCGCCCTTCACCTGACCGGAGACGAGCACTGCCACTCCGCAGAAACCGAGCGCAATCGTCAGAAATGCAGACCAGCGAAATGCCCGCTGTCGGAAGACGAGCATCTCCAGCAAGCCCGTAATGAGCGGGATGGTGCCGGCGATCATCGCCGCAGTGCCGGATGAGACGTATCGCTCGCCCCAGAAGTAGGCGCTGTAATCGAGAAAGATCACGAGCGTGCCCAGCAGCGCGAGACTGCGCCATTCGCGCAGCGTGGGCGCTGGTGCGCCGCGCAGCCGCACAAAGCCATAGAGCAAAATGCCCGCAGTCAGAAAGCGTATCGCTGCTGCCAGAAACGGCGGCACGACGCCTACCGCGACGCGGATAGCAAGAAATGTGGCGCCCCATGCCAGATAAATGACCGCGAATGCCAGCGCTGTCCGCATGCGGTTGCTGGTCCGGTTTGTCTCGGCGCTACTAACCATTAACGAGGTCATAATCAGTTATACCTCTATCGACATAGGATGGCATAACCACTAAAATAGCTTCGAGAGGTTAGCAAGTTTCTTCTGTGAAAAAAGCGCTGTTCAAGCTGAATGCCGAGCATGTTGCCCTGGACCTTGTGAACACGTTGGATGACCGTTACACGCCCGGAGGGCCGCGCGAGCTGCTGCCCACCTATGCAGACCTGCTTCGATTCTGCCGCCAGTCGGACATTCTTACGCATGCTGAAGGGGCGCGGCTGAGCACGCTTTCCGAGCCCTCGCAGGAGAAGGGCCTGCACGCCGCAATCGAGTTACGCGAGTTGTTTGCTCGCGTTTTCTACCGCTGGGCGGAAGGGGCATCGCCTTCCGTGGAAGATAGGATGGCGCTGCAACGCTGGGCTGCAGCCTGCGCGCGGCATCGCGAACTGCGATGGACAGACGGGCATCTCGTGTGGGCGTGGAAGGCGCTCGCGGGGAACGCTGAGTTTCCTGCACTGGTGATCGCGCAGCATGCGCTGGACCTGCTCCTCGCGAAGGATCCGCCGCGCCTCCACGCCTGCGCATCCGATACCTGCCGGTGGCTCTTCCTCGATACCAGCAAGAATCACACGCGGCGCTGGTGCGATATGAAGATCTGCGGCAATCGCGCGAAGGCTCGCCGCTACAACGCCGCGCATTAGGACTGAGAGGTTCGACCGGGGAGATCGACAAAAAAACGGGCGCTGAGAGCCCTGGTTTGGGCCTCTCAGCGCGCCGAGTACGGTTGGTTGGTTGGTTGTTAGTTAATCGTCAGACTCACCACGACTGAGTGGGTCAGCGATCCCGAGGTCGCATTGATCGTGACCTGCGATACGAGTGGAGTCGGATTGGTTGTAGTAGTTCCTGAACCACTGGATTTCATGCCGCCGCAGCCCGCCATTCCGCCGATCGTCAGCACGGACAATACGAGCAGCAGCAGCGCACCTCTCACCCTAGTCAACCGCTTGCGGATGCCCAATAGGCCCAACAGACCCAATGGCAGCATTCCGGCAAAAATAACTCCGCGGCCGCCCAGAGATGCGGAGTCCGAAGATGCGGAGTAAGGATTGGTCGGAGTTGGTGTTGCCGTAGCGATTGCCACGGTCACATTCGCCGCAGTGCTGCCTGAAACCGTGACGCTGGCTGGGTTGAAGCTGCAGCTTGCCCCGGTTGGAAGTCCTGTACAGGCAAGAGCTACGGGGCCATTGAAGCCGTTCATGCCGGTAAGGCTCACCGCCACGCTTGCTGTCTGGCCGCCATTGACGGTCACGTTTGTTGTCGGCGCCGTGATGGTGAAATCACCAGTGCCAACAGGTGCGGCCGGTGTGATGGTACCAAACAGGCCGCCCTTCTCACCGTTGATGCCGGCAGCGAAGTACAGCGTGTTTGGATCCCCCGCGCTTGCTGGAGTGCCGCCAGTTGTCGTACCGGCGCCGAATACGATCTCCCATAGGCCCGGATTCGCAATGGGAGCGTTCGTCGCATCTGTGACCTGACCCTTCAATGCGAAACTCACCGGATCATAGGCATTGATGATGCCATCCCCGAAGTTGCCGACGAGCAGGTCGCCACCGAGGGTACCGAAACCCGCCGGCGCAAGAGCCATTCCCCAGGGCGCATTCAGATTTCCGCCAACAATGGCCTGCACCAGCAGATTGCCATTCAGATCGAATTGATCGACCACACCGAGGCCGGCACCTACGTTCTCGCGGCCCTGCGCGTTTGGCTGCGCATAGGTCACATAGACGTTGTTGCCGATGGTGTGAATCCCGAAGGGAGCGTATCCCGCTGGCAGATTCGGATCACTGAAACTACCTGCCAGCTTTGCGGATTTGAACGTGCTGTCGAATACATCGACCGTTCCCCCGGCGAAGTTCGCCGCCAGCAGGAAGGTGCCGGTGTTGTTCTTCACCACGGCGATATCGGTGTAAGCCGTCTTCGATCCGGAGTTGTTCACCACCATGACGGGCTGCGGGGTGCTCTGGTTCCAGGCGGCAATGCTGCCGTCCAGATTGCCAAAGAGAAACTGCGCGGAGCCGCTGCCGGGAATAGTGAAGACAGTGGCGTCCGCATTGAAGACCGTCCCCGCGGGAACACCGTTCTTCTCCGTGGAGACGGCCGGTGGAATCGTCACCGAGAACTGCTTGTTTCCGCTCGCATCCTCCACCAGGGAGAATCCCGTCCCGGCGGTATCGATCCAGAAAGCCGGGCCAATCGAAACTCCCCAGGGATTGATGAGCGTGGGATCGGTCTTTTGCGCAGGCACCGAACCGTCCGAGATGATATTGGTTTGCGCATAAGAGCCTGACTGGGCGAGTATGCCGGCGGGCAGCAGCAAAGCGGCAAACGTGGCGACCAGGGAAGCAGCAATGAACGTCGTGTGCTGCCGGATAGGCCGTAGCCTGGCGATGGCTCTCCGTGGATTGAACATAGTGCTGAACTCCGGGACCTCCGTCTGAATTGGGGGGCGGCGTGCAAACTCCCCCGACCGGTGGTCTGAAATGGAGCCTAGAGATTCAGGACATCGCGCTTGTCACGCGCTTGTTACCTGTTTGTCATCCTCTTCGCTTGTATGGAGGGCACTTCGTCGGCGCGTACAAAGAACGTGGAGCCTCACCCCGGGGTAGAAGGGATCGCGCGCAAACGCCACTGCCGAAAGCAGGGGTACGGGCGTTGCGTTTTGCGCCTAGCGCAGTTTAAGCGTCGTCAGCGCGAAAAGCGCGAAGATCAGCGCACCGATCCAGAAGCGGACGATCACCTTGGACTCCGACCAGCCCTTCAGTTCAAAGTGATGGTGTAGCGGAGCCATCTTGAAGATGCGCTTCTTGCGCAGTTTGTAACTGCCCACCTGCAGAATGACCGAGACTGCCTCCAGCACGAAGATGCCGCCAATGAAGGGCAACAGCAGCTCCTGCTTGATGATGACGGCAATGGTGCCGATCGCGCCTCCCAACGCCAGCGATCCCACGTCTCCCATGAAGACTTCGGCTGGGTGCGCGTTGTACCAGAGAAAGCCAATACTGGCTCCGACCAAAGCGCCGCAGAAGACGGTCAATTCGCCCGCGAGGGGCATGCGCTGCAGCTCGAGATAGTCGGCAAAAACCACGTGGCCGCTGACGTAAGTGAGCACTGTAAGCGCGGCCGCCGCAACGATGGTGCAGCCGATGGCGAGTCCGTCGAGGCCATCCGTCAGGTTCACGGCATTGCTGGAGAAGGTGATCACCAGCATGGTGAAGACCAGGAAGGGCAGAAAGCTCAGATAGTAGAGGTGCGGCACGTGCTGCAATGACGTGATCACCAGGTCAGGACGGAAGCGCTTGAGAAACGGCACGACGAGACGCGTCGAGTAGTTGCCCTGTGTCTCCAGGTACACGAGCGCGGCCCCGATGCTCGCGCTCACCAGGAATTGCAGCCCCAGCTTGGAGCGTGCTGTGAGTCCCAGATTCCGTTTGTGTGCGACCTTGATGTAGTCGTCCGCGAAACCGATGGCGGCGAAGGAGAGCATGGAGAGTGTCACCATCCAGATCAGCGGATCGGAGAGATCGGCCCATAACAACGTGGGCAGCAGGACGGAGATCGCAATCAGCACGCCGCCCATGGTCGGAGTGCCGGCCTTCTTCTGGTGGGCTTGCGGACCCTCCTCACGGATGTACTGGCCGATTTGAAATTCCCGCAGCTTCTGAATGACATATGGGCCCACAACCAGACCGATAAGCAGCGCCGTGAGGGTGGCGAAAGCAGTCCGAAAAGTGAGATAGCGGAAGATCCGGAATGGCCGGAAATACGGGAAGAGCTTCTGATAAAGCAGCCAGTAGAGCAAACATCCTCCGCATCGGCGCCGACCAGACAAGATGCGGTGGGCGGCGTGGAATGCGCCTAGTGTACCGTCCGGACGCCCAACGCACGGTTAGCTGCAGTGGTTCAGCCGGCGGTCAGGGTCGCAAGCGCCTGCTCCAGCCGCACGCCGCGGGAGGCTTTCAACAGCACCGCATCCCCGCGTTTCAGGTGCTCCTTCAACCATTCCCCTGCGGCCTGCGGCGTCTCTACGAAGATCGCGCGTGTCTTGCTGCCCGCTGTGTTGTCGGCGCCGGCGACAATCTCCTGCGCCAGCCCGCGCACTCCGATCACCTGGTCAATGCCTACGGCGGCAGCTTCCTCGCCGCACTCGCGATGCAGTTGAGCGGCACGCGACCCGAGCTCGAGCATCTCACCCGCCACCAGGATGCGCCGCTTGGCCGGAACTGCCGCCAATGTCCGGATCATGGACTGCAGCGCCTCCGGATTGGAGTTGTAGCAGTCATTGATGATGGTCGCGCCATGCCACTCGATCAGCTCGCCGCGTTTGTCCTCGGGCCTGAGCGAGGCGATCGCGTCGACGCAGCGTGCCAGCGGAATCCCCGCA
>JBJMGC010000025.1:0-28112 GCA_045808105.1 Acidobacteriaceae bacterium
CGCCGGAACGTTCAGCGTCTTCTCGTACGTGATCGACCCGGAGTAGTAGCGCAGGCGTGTTTCATCGCTGATGGAATGCAGCACCTTCATATCGACCGGCGCCACGGCTGCTGAGTTATCGAAGCGGACTTGCCAATCTTCGGATACATCGACGGTCCGGACTGGACCGAATGTATCGCGAGTGCGGCCAGCGAGCCGCGCAGCTTCGTCGGAGAGATAGACGATCCGGGACTCATACGGTGCAAGCGTCAGTCTGAGATGTTGAGCCTCGCCCGCACCGGTGATCTCGCCCGTCATCGCATCCCATATCTCGGCCCTGCGATGCTGCGAACGAAAGCTGGCGGCGACCTGCTGCGGCCGATTGCTGGTGTTCGCGATGAAGTACATATCGCCGGATGGCAGAGCGCGATGCGTAAACCCAATCGAGGGGTTCTTCGGGATGAGCGTGAGGTCTGGCTGGAGATAGCTGGCGAGCGCCGATCCCAACGCCGTCTCGTTTTCAATCAAATGTGCTGTCGGAATGCTGCCCTCAAAGAGTGTCTGCGATATCTGCTCAATGCGCGCAGTTGCCGCTTCACGATCCATGAACCCCGGAGCAGTAGCAGGCTTCCGGCGGGTAGCAATCACGATGCCGCCCTGACGTGCGAACTCCAGGACTCGCTCAAATGTCTTCACTGGCAGACGATTGATGTCCGGCAGAATGAGAACCTTGTACGGGACGCCAATGGTATCGATTGCATCCGCATCGGTGAAATCGAGGCCGAAGCCGGCATCGAGCACCTGCGCGATTACATTCTTGCCCAGGAACTTCCCCATCGACTCATCGATCGTGATGTTGCTGCCGGTCTCGTCAAAACCTGCGGCCGAAGTAGGGGAATGCTTCTGCTGCATCCTGGCTTTGAAAGATGCCCAGACATCGTCAACCGGCAAGAGCAGCGCTACATCGGCGACAGGCTTACCCTGACGAAGCGCGAAGCTCACACGCTGCAGATACTTCGTCAGATCCGGCATGGCAAAATACCAGGGATTATGCGCGTTCAGCGCGCCGGCCGCGTACATCCGCCACCCCGGCTCGCCGGCAGATTCAGGCGAGTAGGGCCAACCATGCCCCACGAGCTGATTGATCCCCTGAAGGAAGTGAAGGTCCGCCTCGGCTTTCATATCCAGCGGCGTGGCGCGGAACGCCGGCGAGTGCAGCCAGGTCCAGGTCTCGGACGAGATCACATTTTTCCCAAAGAGATGGCCGGCAGAGGCAGCCCAACGCGTATCGGAGAACTCGCGCCACATATTGAGAGTCGCCTTGCCTTCGCCCTCAGGCAGATCCTCATAGCGGTTGCTGGACAACGTCACCGGAGGGAAGCCGTAGGTCTGTGATCGAAACAGCGTGTGGTGATTGCGCGCCCAATCGTGGATCGGCTCGAGGAAATGTTCATTCGCCAGCTCGGTGAGCGTCTGGCCCCAGTCATGCCGGATAGCCGCCGTTGCCGGACCGTCGTCTCCGATCAGCGCCGGCAAGTAAGGCGAGATATCGTAACCACGGCGAGCCCGAAATTCGGCGGGAAAGTCCGGCGTCCAATCCGAGCCGTAATCCTCCAGGCTGTCGCTGAAGACGGCGTATGGCGGATGATCGCCGAATGCCGAGAGCAGGCGATCACCCACTGCTTCGAGGTGCGTCGCGATTGCTCGTTGATCGTAGTGGTCCAGCACAAAGCCCTCCGCGCCCACCGCCGGACGTTTCACCATCATTCCGGTGCGGCTTGCGATGAAGAACAGTGCTGTTCTCTCGCTTTGCTCGGGGATTCCGGTCATCAGGCGTCCATTGTGGATCTCAGTGGTCGCCTGCGCCTCGGGCAGGCGCATCGCATTCGCAGCTCCTGGAACGAGGAAGGCTCGCAACAATTGCTCGCCCGCGCCAATGCTAGGCACGGCCACCGATTCTGCTCTTGGCGGAATCGGGGAGGTCTCCACGCGCAGCTCGCCGGCCGCCTGCGTGACCGGGATGTGCGGACCCCCGAACGGCCAGCCGCTGCCCAGCGTCACATCCACCCGGAGGCCGAGTCTGGCCGCCTGGTTAGCCGCGAACCGCAATGCGTCCAGATGCTCGTCGGAGAGATACGGAGAGTTGTGAAACCCGGTTGCCGGATCATCCAGCGCCTGGGGATAGAGCGTCGCGATTTCGACGCCACCAATGCCACCAGCCTTCATCCGCTCCAGCTCACGCTGGATCTCCGGCCTGGAAACGGACGGTCCAAACCACCACCAGCGCATCATGATCCTGCAGTCGTCCGGGGGATCAGCAAAGCCCTTATGCAATGCGCCAAGTGTTTCCTGCGCACAGGACGGCCACACGCACGCCACAAGAAGCAGTGCCAGGAATACTGGATTGCGTAAGGTTGGACGCCGCGAGAGTGCCCCTACTTTTTCGCGTTGCCGACAAACTGAATGCATTGGAAACGGGACCCCTCGGATCGCCGCATGCTCGGCTGCATGCCACCGGCAATGATCGCGTGGAAATCTGATCTTTACAACCAAGCCTCTCGCAAGGTATAGAAGTGTTCGTTCAATAGTAAGACTTAATTTCTATTGAAAACGCGCCAGGAACAAAATACGTCGCTCGGAGGTCCCTTTTGAAGGCAAATACAGCGGTTCCTCTCCTGTTTTTCGCGATGAGTCTGCTCGCACCCGCTCCTCCCTCGCATGCCCAGACAGCGTCAACCGCTACCCTCGAACTGAAAGCCTTTCAGGACCCGCCCGACTCGGCCAAGCCGCGGGCGTGGTGGCACTGGCTCAGCGGCAATGTGAGTTCGGAAGGCATCACGGCAGATCTTGAGTGGATGAAGCGGGTCAACATCGCAGGCTTCCAGATGTTCGATGGCGATCTGGGATCGGCGTTGTTCGTGGATAAGCCCGTGATCTGGATGACGCCGGAGTGGAAGGCGGACTGGCGCCATGCCGCCGCTGAGGCCGATCGTCTGCACCTGGAGATGGCCATGGCAGCGTCTGGCGGTTGGAGCGAAACGGCCGGTCCGTGGGTGAAGCCGGCGCAGGGCATGAAGAAGTATGTGTGGAGCGAGACGGAGGTCCAGGGTCCCAAGGCATTCGCCGGCACGCTCGCGCCGCCTCCGCACAATCTGGGCAAATTCCAGGACATGGCGCAGCCTCCGGCCATGCACTTTCCCGCTGCAACGGATCTTCCCGGGGCCAAACCGCAGCCGCCGCTACCTCCATCGGCTCCAGTAGATCCCTACTACGCCGATTTCGCCGTGGTGGCGTATCGCCTTCCTGAAGGCGATGTCTCCATGACGGAGGCCCATCCCCATGTGACGGCAAGCTCCGGGAATATTGATGGCGCGAAGCTGATGGACGGAAGTTATCGCGATGCCGTCGCTATTGCCGTGCCCACGGATGCGAAAACCGGGTGGGTCCAATTCGCCTTCGATCAACCCTTCCACGCTCGAGCGGTGACACTCGGATTCGCGCCCGCGGCAGCCTTCAGCGGCGGCGCTATCCCGCGCGGGGAAGTGCAGGCCAGCGACGACGGCAACAACTGGAAGACCCTGGAGACGCTGCCAGGACCACCGGAAGCGTCCTCTGTTCCATTTGCAGTGCGGACCTATCCGCTGCCAGAGACATCCGCGCGATACTTCCGCGTGGTTGCGGAAGTGAGCGAGCCGAATCCGATACTCGCCGCCCTTGGGATTCCCGCTCCGCCGCGTGAGATCTCCTTCAACGAGGTCGAGTTCTCGGCCAGCCCCCGTATCGCGTACTGGGAAGACAAGGCGAGCTTCGGCCTCTCCGCGGAATCCATCGAGCACGCGACGCCCTCCATCGCGAACGCGGATGCGATCGCGCCTCATGATGTTGTGGATCTCACATCGAAGATGCATCCCGACGGCACGCTCGACTGGCAGGTGCCGGCCGGCCGCTGGGTGATTCTGCGCATGGGCTACTCCCTCACCGGCGAGATCAACCATCCCGCAACACCAGCAGCTACAGGCCTGGAAGTGGATAAGCTAAGCCGCGCCGACGTTCAGTCCTATCTCGATACCTACGCCAGCATGATCTCCGGTGTTGCCGGACCCTACTTCGCTAAGAGTTTTCAGTACTTCCTGATGGATAGCTGGGAAGCAGGGCAGGAGAACTGGACCGAGCAGATGCGCACTGAATTTCGCCGGCTGCGTGGCTATGACATGACGCCCTATCTGCCCGTATTGACTGGCCACATCGTTGGCAGCGCCGCCGCCAGTGACGCGTTTCTCTGGGACTTTCGCCGCACCATTGCCGACCTGCTCGCGGAAAATCACTACGCCGCAGCAACGCGCTACTTTGGCACGCACGGAGTCGGCCTGTACGCCGAAGCGATGGGCGCCGATTTGCCGACAACCGGAGATGGGCTCCTGAACAAAGGTCAGGTCACCATCCCCATGGCCGAGTTCTGGACACCGCTGCCCGGCGCGAAGGACACTGCAGAACATCCGGCGGATGTGCGCGAGGCCGCGTCGGCAGCCCACATTTACGGTAAGCCGCTGGTGGCAACAGAATCGTTTACAACCATGCCGCAGGTCACGCCCTGGGGACAATCGCCCTTCTATCTCAAGCCGCTAGCCGACGAGAACTTCGCGCGCGGCGTGAACCGCATCGTCTTCCATACCTCCGATCATCAGCCGTTCACCGATGATGCTCACAAGCCCGGCATGACACTCGGTCCGTTCGGGCAGGACTATACCCGCAACATCACCTGGGCCGAGCAGGCGAAGGCATGGAATACCTACATCGCTCGCTGCTCCTACGTGTTGCAGCGGGGCAGGTATGTAGCCGATGTCGCGATCTTTTACGGCGAAGGCGCACCTGTCACCGTGCCGTTCTGGAAGGCACCTGCGCCGGCGGTTCCGCAGCACTATGGATACGACTACATCAATGCCGACGTGCTTCTCCATCACGCAACTGCGCGGGATGGCAAGTTGGCTCTCGACGGGGGCATGACCTACAAAGCCATCGTCATTCCTGACGATATCGATGCTTTGTCGCTTCCATTGTTGCGAAAGCTGCACGAATTCGTGCGGGCCGGCGTGACGCTGATCGCGCCCAAACCGTCGCATTCGCCCACGCTCAGAGATGGCCCGGATGCCGAGCGCGAGCTGCAGTCCATTGCAGACGAGATGTGGGGAACTCAAGCATCGCCCGAAGGCCACGTCTTCGGAAAAGGCAAAGTCTACGCTGGCCGTGGCATCGAGGATGTACTGGCAGCGGAAAAGCTTCAGCGTGACTTCGACTACACTCCGCCGCAGAACGTCGCGGCGGATGTGGCCTTTCAACTCCCCAGGGGCGACTCGGACGATGACCTTGTCTATATCCACCGGCATCTTCCGGATGCCGAGGCGTACTTCGTCTCGACCCAGAAGCCGCATGCCTTCGACGTTGATGCAACCTTCCGCGTCTCCGGGATGGAGCCTGAGCTGTGGCACCCCGACAGTGGAGCCACTTCGCCCGCGGCCTATCGCATCCATGATGGCATGACCACGGTATCTCTCCACATGGACCCGGAAGGCTCGGTATTCGTGATTTTCCGCGGCAGAGCATCTTCCGATCACCGCGAGTTGCCGACCAGTGATGATCAAGTGCTCGCCACCGTCAGTGGTCCATGGCAACTGGAGTTCCCAGCAAATCTAGGAGCACCGCCAAACGTGTCGCTCTCTCAGCTGCAATCGTGGACCGATAACTCGGACACCGGCGTCAAGTATTTTTCCGGGACCGCTACATATCGAAAAGAAATCGATGCGCCCGCCAGCTGGCTACAATCGAGCCGATCTATCGTGCTCGACCTGGGGACGGTGAAGGACATGGCTGAGGTAACTGTGAACGGCACGCCGATCGATCGGGTGCTGTGGAAGCCGCCGTTCCGCGTGGATGTCAGCCATCTGCTTCATCCCGGAAACAATCAAATCGAGATCAAGGTAACGAATCTCTGGCCGAACCGCATGATCGGCGACCTGCAGCCGGGCATCACCAAACGTTATACATTTACCGACTTCCATGCATTCAAATCCGATTCGCCTCTGCTGGAGTCAGGACTCCTCGGGCCTGTGAATGTGATTTCACGTACTCAGAAAGGCGATGTGAGATGAGCTTTCAACGGCCAGTGATGCTCAAGGGCCCTTAAGGAATACGTGCAGCAGAATTGCTCCACCCACGGACGCGAGCAGAGCCATCGGCATTGCGACCATTCCGACTCTCAGGAAATCCCAGAAGCTGACGTCGAGCTTCTCCTTCCTGAGTGCGATCAGCCAGAGAATTGTGGCGAGCGAACCAGTAACCGAGAGGTTCGGTCCCAGATCAACGCCGATCAGCACAGCATTCGCGATCAGGCCGTGAGTGTGGGTCGCCTGCAACGTCGCTCCCGCGATCAATCCGAGCGGGAGATTGTTCACCAGATTGTTGGCTATGCCAACCGTGAAACTGGTGACCAGCGCACCGGCCGCGGGTGTCAGCCCTTTGATCCAAACGAGAGCACCCGCCGTGAGCCGGAGCGCGCCAATGCTTTCGACAGCATCTACCATCACAAACAGACCGGCAACCAAGGCAAGCGTCTCCCAGCTGATCTCGTTTGCCAGGTCCACGGGATTAGTCCGTGCTTTGATCGAAACAACTGCCGTGATTGCCAGAGCTGCCAGGCAAGTGGGCAGGCCGAGGTCTCTGCCCAGCGCGGAAGCCGTAAGCAGCACCGCAATCATCAACGCCAGTCCGCCGAGAACGATCTTGCCGTTTGCGGACAGCGGTCGCTCGCCGTCCTCCTGCTCGATGCAGTTCGACAGCTCCTTGCGAAACAACACGCGCATGACAGCGTATGTCGCGGCGATGGCGAGAATCGAAGGCACCCCGAACGAGAGCAGCCAGCGTCCCAATGGCGGCATGCCCTCGTGGAAGACGACCAGGTTGGCCGGATTCGATATCGGCAGCACGAATGACGCGGCATTCGCGATCAACGCGCACGCAAATAGATATGGCAGCGGCGGCACCTTCGCCTTGCGGACTGCGGCCAGTATCGCGGGTGTCAGCACCACGGCCGTCGCGTCGTTGGACATGAAAATGGTCACCAGCGTGCCAATCCCGTAGACCAGCGTGAACAGGCGTGTGCAGGAACCGCGTGCGCCCCGCAATGCTGCGGATGAAAGCCAGTCGAAGACTCCGTGCTCGCGTGCCAGTTCCGAGAGCAGCATCATGCCGATGAGGAATAGATAAACGTCGGTCCCCTCAGCAACTGCGTTGCCGGCGAGCCTTAGCGGCACCAGCCGTAAAGCCAGCAGCAGCGCCACGCCGCCGCCGACCCAGTAAGCCTCAGCGATGCCGCGCGGACGCACCAGCATGAGCAGAATGCTAAGGCCGGCGATCAGGGACAACAGGATGTGGGGATGCACGCTCGGCCCATCATAGGCGACGCTCCGCTAATGATCCGAATCGTAGTCGTCCTCCACGGAGACAGAGAACCTATCGCTCCTACCCGACGATGGCACTTCGACAGCTAAGTTCCGTTCGATCGCGACTTTCATTCCACATGGAACAAATTTGAACTCTCGCGAACAGAGCTCTATTGCTTTTTCGCTCCGTGAATGCGGGGAGTTGAAGCCTTGTCGCATCTCACCCCAGAGAGGGACTGCAATTCTGTAACGATGAGGACTGAGATGCCGCATTCAAATCACGATCCGAGAGAACTTGGGCCAAAGCCCCCGTTTCCCAAACAACAACAGGCCGTCCCGGGCTCTGACAAACTTCTTGATCCGCCCGCTGATCATGGCGAAACCAGCTATACGGGCCGTGGCAGGCTCGATGGACGGATCGCCATTGTGACTGGAGCGGACAGCGGGATCGGCAGAGCAGTTGCCATTGCGTTTGCGAAGGAGGGCGCGAACATCGTGATGTCCTACCTTCCCGAAGAAGAGGCCGACGCCGCGGAAGCCGCGGCTGTCATCGAACAGGCGGGCAAGGTTGCCATACGCCGCCCGGGAGACATTCGGGACCCCAGCTACGCGAAGCAACTGGTCGAGACGGCTACACAGGAATTCGACAAGCTCGATGTCGTGGTCAATGTCGCCGGAGTGCAGATGTCCCATGACTCGATCGACGAGGTTTCACCCGAAGAGCTCGACCGTACATTTCGCACGAACGTCTTCGGAACATTCTTTCTCACACAAGCGGCATTGCCCCATCTAAAGCCTGGCGCGGTCATTCTCAATACCACTTCCATCCAGGCGTATGAGCCCAGCGAAAAACTGGTGGCCTATGCCGCATCGAAGGCGGCGGATCTGAGTCTGACAAAGAGCTTTGCAAAACTGGCCGCGAAGCAGGGAGTACGCGTCAACGGAGTCGCGCCTGGGCCAGTGTGGACACCTCTTATTCCCTCCACCATGCCGCCGGAGAAGGTGAGCAGCTTTGGCGAGAACACGGCTTTCGGCCGGCCTGCGCAGCCGATCGAGCTCGCCAAGGTGTTCGTGTTTCTCGCTTCAGATGATGCATCGTATGTTACGGGCGAAATCTACGAGGCTACTGGGGGCCGCACACCTTATTAGAAGCCGGCTGCTTGGCCAGATTGGAAGTAAATCGCGCGGACGCTTCTGCATTAGCAAGGAGCATGCATTTTGCATGGCTCGTGGATTCGGACCGCAGGAGCAGCGGCTATGATGCGGGCTTCCGCTGGAGAAAATCCATGATTGCCCGGATCGCGTTGGAAGCTGGCGGGACTCTTCTGGTCCTCATCGGGCTCCGCGAGGTCTTCCGCGATATCTTTCACCCCACGCGATCCGGCAGCCTCAGCGACTTTGTGGGGCGCTTCATGTCTCTCCTGATGCGTCACACCCGGTTTCGTCCTGCTGTAGGCCCCATCTCTCTGGTCACCGTCATTCTCTGTTGGGTGAGCTTCCTCGCGACTGGCTTTGCCCTTATCTATTGCGGCCTCCTGCCCCAGCAGGTGGCAGGTGGACCCGGTGCTACCAGCGGCACCTTTGCCCAAAACTTTCTCAAGAGCCTCTATTTCTCTCTCGGCGCATTTGATACATTTCAGACCTTCGATTTGTCCGCACAGACAAATTGGCTGCGCTTTGTCATTTCCGTCGAAGGCCTGATCGGAATCTCCATGATCACAGCGAGCGTCTCGTGGCTGGTCTTGCTGTATCCCGCGCTCGCCCGCTGCCGACGCTTCGCCTTGTATGTGTCGCTGCTCGCAGAGGCCGAGAACCGTGCGGGAATAAGCCTGGTGCGATATGTTGGAACACCACTCCTGATGGATCTTGTCCGGGGGGTTCTGCAGTTTCGATCGGACGTCATCCTCTTTCCAATCCTGCTGAACTTCTACACGGAAAACCAATCGGCAACTATCTCGAACGCTCTTCCGGAGATCTGTCGCTTTGCGGCGGAAGCAGTGGCCCCCAGTTGTCCGGAGAGCACGCGCCTCGCTGGAATACACCTCCAGGTCACCCTGGAAGATCTGGCGCGGGTCATGGCAAGCCATGTGCTGGAAACGGAATCGACAGATCCGAAACAGGTCTTTCTCAGTTTTCAGCGGAGAGAACAATAACCTTATCAACGCGAAGGGAGTTAGAACACGTGGGCAGCCGTTCGGCACACCTCCGGCCTTCCCCAACAAAGGCATCGCCCGGAATCGATGATCTCGTGGAGGCGATCGTTGCCGGCCGCCTCATACTCTTTGTGGGCGGCGGTGTCTCTCAGAATTTGGGCTTGCCGGATTTCGCCACACTCGTTCGTCATATCGAGAAGGAGATGGGCTTCGCTCCCAAATCGGAGTCCGTTGCTGAGTACGCGGTTGTCGCGGAGGCCTATCTCCTGAAGCACGGACGGCTTGGACCGCTCCGCAGTTGGATGGACGCTACCTGGCATCCGACCGATATAGATATCAGCAAATCGGAGATTCACAACATCATCTTGGATCTGAATTTTCCAATCATCTACACGACTAATTATGATCGCTGGCTGGAAATAGCTTTTGAAAAACGCCGCCGCCCATTTCACAAAATCGCGAACATTGCCGATCTCGCCGTAGACGCCGCAGGTCGAACGGAGATCATAAAATTTCACGGTGACTTCCAGGATGACGACTCACTCGTCCTGACCGAGGCCAGCTACTTTCAGAGAATGATCTTTGAAAGCCCGTTGGATATACGTCTCCGCTCTGATTGCCTCGCAAGACCATTATTGTTTCTCGGTTACAGCCTGCACGACATCAACACCCGCTATCTTTTCTATCGCTTGCAGGAACTCTGGAAGAATTCGCCGCATGCGGATCAGCGGCCGCTGTCCTACATTCTCATGATCGAGAGTGATCCGGCGCAGGAGATGGTTCTCGAGGGCCGGGGAATCCACCCCATTGTTCTCGAGAGTAACGATCCTGGAGGAATCACTCTCGAATTTCTGAGGGAGCTCTCCGCCGCAGTCGCTTCCAGGCGGAAGGGGAATCGTAGTTCACAGCGCCGGAGACGGAACCCGGATTGAGAATCCCGAAAGCCAGCACCCGATCCGCGACCAGCGCGGATTAGAGAAAAAGTCGAAGATGTTGAAGCGATGGACGCTTCCGCTCGGCTAGACATAGGTAGTAGGCTTCACTGGTATTCATGGATAGCACTGAGCTGGCGATGTCTTCGTGCGTGGCACCTGCGGCCGCGGCGAATCAACTGCCTGTGCGCGAACTGCAATTTTCCATGTAGGCTAAGTTCCGAATCGAAAATCATCGCTGCTTCGCAAAGGGAAGTAACTGCTCTTTTGAAGAAGGGACTGGAATGAAAGGGAAGTACTCCGCAGTAAAATTCATATCCTCTGCAATCCTCTTAACTACGGTAGCTCTGCCGCCCGTTATGTGCTTTGCTGCGGATAGCTCTACGTCGATGCCGGAAATGCACTGGCGCATGATCGGCCCCTTTCGGGGAGGACGGACGCGGGCGGCGGCAGGCGTTCCGGATCAGCCGAACGTCTTCTACGTGGGCCAGGTAGACGGGGGCATCTGGAAGTCGACCGATTACGGCCGCACATGGAATCCCATCTTCGATGCCCAGGATACGCAGTCGGTAGGAGCGATTGCTGTCGCCCCCTCCGACAGCAACGTGATCTACGTCGCGAGTGGGGAGGGCCTCCATCGCCCGGATCTTTCCGTCGGCGACGGCATCTACCGAACCGCAGATGCCGGCAAGACATGGACGCATCTCGGTCTTCGTGATGGGCAACAGATTCCAGCCGTTGTTGTCGATCCATCCAATCCCAATCGGCTCTTCGCCGCGGTGCTAGGGCATCCGTACGGTCCGAACGCGGAACGGGGCATCTTCCGGTCGCAGGATGGCGGCAAGACTTGGGAGAAGGTCCTCTACAAGGACGAAAACACCGGCGGCTCCGATATCGCAATCGATCCAACAAATCCGCGAATCCTTTATGCGTCGATGTGGGATGCGCGACTCGGTCCATGGGAGGACAAGAACGGGTATGAAGGCACGCATGGCGGTTTCTTCAAATCCACGGACGGAGGTAGCACCTGGAAACAGCTCACCGATGGCCTGCCCAAGGATCTGGTGCAGATCAACATCGCGATCGCGGCCAGCGACCCCAATCGCATATACGCAACACTGGCTACAAAAGAGGAGGGCGCGTACGGATCCAGCAAGGGGTTGGGTGTCTATCGTTCCGATGACGCCGGCATGAGCTGGCGCAAGATTACCGACGACCCGCGTCCAGCGATGAAGATCGGTGGCGGCGATCTGCCGGTTCCCAGAGTCGATCCGCAAAATCCCGATGTCGTTTATAGCACCAGCATTGTGACCTGTAAGTCGACGGATGGCGGCAAGACCTGGATCAGCTTGCGCGGCGCGCCAGGCGGCGACGATTACCAGAACTTGTGGATCAGCCCGCGCGATCCCAGAATCCTGCTTCTCGTCAGCGATCAGGGAGCAGTCGTGAGTGTGAACGGCGGCGAAAGCTGGAGCTCCTGGTACAACCAGCCCACTGCCCAGCTCTACCACGTCGCAGCAACCAACGATTTCCCCTATCAGGTGTGTGCGGGCCAACAGGAGAGTGGCTCAGTCTGTACCTCCACCCGCGGCAATGACGGCCAGATCACCTTTCGTGAGTGGCATCCCGCCGGCATCATCGAATACGGGTATGCTGCTCCCGATCCACTCCATCCCGGCATCATCTACGGTGCCGGCCGCACGGAGGTCTCGCGCTACGACTCCGTCACCGGTCAGGTCCAAAACGTGACGCCCATTCCCATGCGCAAGAAGGGATTTCGCGCAAACCGCACAGAGCCGATCCTGTTCTCGCCCGTCGATCCGCACACGATGTACTACGCTGCAAATCATCTCTTTGTCACCACAGATGGCGGTTCTAGTTGGAAGATGATCAGCCCCGATCTCAGCCAGGAAGCGACTGGTCAACTATCCACCATTCCAACTCTTACGCCCGATCAGTTAGCGGAACGCCGCGGCGTCATCTATTCCGTCGCCGCTTCCTATAAGAACGCGCAGACCATCTGGGCCGGGACGGACGACGGCCTCGTCTGGCTCACCAGGGACGCTGGCGCGAACTGGACGAAAATCACTCCGCCTGGTGTGACACCTTGGAGCAAAATCGCGCAGATCGACGCATCGCGTTTCGACGACGACTCGGCATATGTCGCGGTGAACCGCATGCGTGTTGACGATTTGCATCCATACGCTTATCGCACTCACGACGGCGGCAAAACCTGGGAAGGCATCAATGCCGGTCTCCCTGAAGATGCGCCAGTGAACGCAGTGCGCGCGGATCCACTGCAGCCCGGTCTCTTGTACGCCGCCACTGAGCACGGTGTGTGGGTATCGTTCGACGACGGAGCACACTGGCGTCCGCTACAGTACAACCTGCCATCCACCTCCATGCGTGACTTGCTCGTGAAGGACGACGATCTGATTGTCGCGACCCACGGCCGCTCCTTTTGGGTGCTGGATGACGTGAACCCATTGCGTCGATTGGCTCAGGCGTCAGCAAATGCGAAGCTGCATTTGTTCGCACCCGCTGCGGCGTGGCGCGTGCGCCGCGACACCAATACCGACACGCCGCTGCCCGCAGATGAACCTGCCGGCGAGAATCCACCAGATGGCGCGATCCTTGATTACAATCTGCCGCAGGATGCACAGGGCAGCGTCACGCTCGAAGTCCTAGACAGCACAGGCAAGCTGCTGCGCAAATACTCCAGCGATGATCCGATAACGCCAACGCCGGCGGAGCTGCGCACGGAATTGATTCCAGCCTACTGGCCGCTTCGACGCGGTTCTCTGCCCAAAAGCGCAGGCATGCATCGCTGGATCTGGGACCTGCGCGCAACTGCGCCAACCGTTGCGCACTATGACTATCCGATCGCAGCCGTGCCGCACCGTACGCCGCTCGCTCCGCAAGGACCACTCGTAGTGCCAGGCACCTATACCGTAAAGCTAACCGTCGATGGACAGAGCGAGACCGCGCCGCTCACGGTCAAAATGGATCCGCGTGTGCACATGTCGCAGGCGGAGCTCGAGGCGTTGCACGCAGCACAGACAACGATGGCGGCATCGCTCGATGCGGTCGCCAAAGCGGAACTCGAAGCGCATTCCGTGGTGGAGCAGCTGGCTGCCGTACAGGACAAGGCAGTCGCCACCCAGCTCGCACCATTCGCGGCTAAGCTGAAGACGATCCTTGATGGGGATGAGGCCGATGCGACAAAGCATGTCCCAGGCATCGATGGGGTCACTGCAGAGTCGACCCAGCTCTACGGTGAGTTAGAGCAGGCCGATGCAACTCCGACCGCTGCGCTTCTTGCTGCGGCTGGTGATGTGCAGCAGGAAGCGAAAGAGGTCCTGCCCAGCTGGGAAGAGTTCAAACAAAAGCAGTTACCAGTGATGAACGAGCAATTGCGGCGCCAGCATCATCCGGCGATACAACCGAATCAGCGGCCGGCGAACATGCCACAGGCGGGCGATGAGGACTAGCTAGCTGCTCAGTAAAGCAGCTTCAACGAAAACTGGATCTGGCGTGAGTTTCCCGACGTCCTGCTGATGATGCCGAAACCCGAACCCGCAATGGTGTTTGCCGGCAGTCCCATGTTCACGACATTGAAGATATTGAAGAACTCAGAACGGAACTGCAACACGGTCAATTCCGATCCGTTGCGACGTCGGCCGAGAGGCGTGTCCTTGATCAGCGAAAAGTCGAAGTCATAGAAGGCCGGTCCACGGAAGCTATTGCGCGCCAACGTTCCGAATCGGCCGGAATCAGGACCGGTTCCACCGGGCAGATGAATCGGAATCGAGAAGTAAGAAGCATTCTGCTCCCCCATTCCGAAGTAGTCTTCGCGCTTCGCCCGCGCGGTCGAGAGATGCGGCGTGCCAATCTGGTCGGGCCGATCCACACCATAAGATCCAGCCCCAGTCTGCTGGACGCCAGAGTAGACGGTGAATGGCACACCGCTGGAAATGCTGGAGATGCTCAGCAACTCCCAGCCCTTCGTCGCTGCGCGACTAATCGGCTGCAACATACCAATGCGCTCCAGTTGCAGGTCCTGCGCTACGCTCAGCGTGAAGGTATGGTTCACATCGAACGATGAAGGGCCCTTTTCTGAGTGCGTGTTGAATGGATTCTGCGGCGCAGCCAAAGCCACCGGACCAGAGGCGCCGGCAATAAATCCTCCCGCAACCGAGCTGACGTCGTCGAGAGATTTCGACCACGTATAACTCGCCTGCAGACCCGGTCCGCCATGCGCGATTGTTCCTTGCAGGGAACTCTGCAGGGCGTGATAGCTCGAGTGAGAGTTTGCCTCAATCAGCGTCTCGGTGCCGAACCCGCCGATCACGGCGCCGGAACTGTCAAACTCCGTATAGCGTGCAGAGTTCTCGTCCGCGCCGGGATATGCGTTGGGGAAGCTCGCGCGCGCCAGATGCACTGCGGCTGTCCCCACATAATTCACGTCTGCGGTGAGCCCGCCAACATTGCGTTCCACGCCCACCGTCCAGGTATTGAGATACGCATTGCCAAAGTGACGATCGATCCCTGACACGTTCAGCGGAACAATCTGACGATCGGGCAGCACCGAGGCAAGATCCCGTTCATAACGATTCACATCCATCACAGTATTCGGCGCAACCGAGGTAGTCTTGTCGCCGGGGAACATGTCTTGACCCGACGCGGTGTAAACACGAGGGAGTTGCGACGGTTCGATCTGAAATCCATATGCGAGTGGCGCGGCGGAAGTCGAAGTCACTCGCGGGTAAACCGCGAATGGTGTTCCACCCGTAAGCATGTTGTCCTGCCAGATATTCGGTGGAATGGTCGTGACCGCGCCACCCGCATGAACACTGGTCTTTCCAGATGGGTGCCAATCTAGTTGCACTCGCGGCCCCCAGTTATAGCGGCTCGACTCATAACCGGGCTGCGGGTTCACCACAAATTCCTGGCCGAGGCCGGTGGTCGTGCTGCGTATGCTGGACGTGCGTCGCGCTCGCTCCGCAATCGGTGTGAAGACTTCGTAGCGCAATCCATAGTTCAGCACGAAGTGATCGGAGATCTTCCAAGCATCTTGAAACCATGCAGCGCCTGCGTTGCGGTTGATCGCCGCCGGCCCGATGTGATCGCCATTGGAAAAATAAGGAGGCGCGATGGCGCGCGTGTAGGCAAAGGGGCTGCCGCTGAGCAGACTGGAAAGAGTATCGGGCAGGGGATCGCCCACGTGAATAACGTGCGCACCGCTCTGCGATGTCATCTCCACCCTGGAATACGCTCTGCCTCCGCCAAAGTCATATTCTCCATTCGGACTGGTGCCGAAGTACGTCGTATCGCGATTCAGCCGCACCTCTCCGCCAAACCGAAATGCGTGCCGCCCCGTCGTATAAGCGAACGATTGCCTCAGCGCGAAGAGATTGTTGAATGCAGCAATCACCGAGCCTGCCGCGACGTTGAAGGTCTCAAATAAACTGTCGTTGAACTTCACCGCAGGATCGGTGTGGTTGGTGGTGACAAACGATGGCGTGGTTCGCGTGATGCTGAACATCGTCTCCAGTGTCAGTCGTTTTGTGGCATTGCGCGAAAAGTCAAATGCAAGGTTCCGCTGCCTGTCGATATACGCAACGCCAAAACTGGGATCGAGCACCGTCTGATCGGGATTCGTCGTCGGCCCGGTCAGGTTGTCAAACGAAACGCGGCCGAAGAAATGGTTTGCACCCTGCTGATGATCCATGCGAACGGAGAACTGATCCGCATTCGTCGTCACCTTCGAAGAGGTGGCATAGGTATGAATGCCGTAGGCGCCCTGCACGTAATTCGGAAGTGGATACCGCGCAAGCACCGTGGCAATTCCTGGATCTACCGGAACAATCAGCGTATCTCCCGCGTACGCCGTCGTGTCGATGCCTGCGCGCTCCTCGGCGGTCGGCACCGGGAAAACCTGTGTCGTGCCCAGGACTTGTCGAAAACCCTGATACTCGCCGAAGTAGAACGTCTTTCCCCGCCCCTCATAGACATCCGGCAGCACCACCGGTCCGCCATTAGTGAAACCGAATTCGTTGCGCCGGAATGGCGGGATTCTTCCCGGATTCGCCGGTGATGAATGATCGAAGTAGTTGCGCGCATCCAGTGCGGAGTTGCGCAGGAACTCGAAGACCGAACCATGCAGACCCTCAGTGCCGGAACGTGTCACGACATTGGTGTATCCAGCGCCTCCGCGCCCTATCTCGGCCGGCATCCAGCCTGAGCTCGATTGAATCTCCTGCACAGCGTCGACATTGAAGTTCGTGAACGTCGCTCCGCCCAACTCGGGATCGCTCGCATCGGCGCCGTCCAGTGCGAAGGTTGCTTCCGCGCCGCGTTGCCCGTTGATGGCAAATTGCGCCGTGTAGTTCGAGCCTCCGTTCGTGTCCGTTGCTGTTCCTGCCGCAAGCAGCAGCAGTTGGCTGAAGTCGCGTTTGTTCAGCGGAATCTCACTCACGGCATTACTGGACAGTTGCTCCCCGCCGCTCTTGCCGCTGCTGTCGCTGTTGGACTGGCCCGTGTTGAAGACAACCGCGAGCGTTCCTTCTGCCGACACCGACAGCTTTGCGGAAGCTGGATGCAGCGAAAGCATGACCGGCGTTGGCGAAGCAATGGAATGTCCTTGCGTCACTATGGAAAGACCGTACGAGCCAGGTACCAATCCCTGGAATGCGAAATGGCCGCTGCCATCGCTGCTCGCCCGATGCGTGTCACCGTTCGCAGTAAGCTCGATCACAAAGCCGGTCCCCGGTTTGCCGGTAGACGCCACAACCGTGCCGTCCCACGACACGCCGGCAGTTTGTGCGAGACCAAGCGAGCTGAACAGAGCGAGCAGGCAAAGCGAAGCGTGTCGCAACGTGAGTGGCGAGGGACGGCCGAACCACCTCCGCAGAGGCGCGACGAACCGGGGGAAGGAAAATAGTAAAAACGTATTCTTCAGAACGGCGGCCCCTCAGGGATAATTGGCGGCAATCCAATCTCAGTTATGATCAGAACCAGCCGTGATGGTTCATATAACGGCATAGACTTTTCTAACTGGCACCGCGGTCGTTTGCTCCGCAAGCGCCCACTGAGTCGGCTACTGCATGCCAGGTTGTGTGTAACTGGTTACAGCAGCTAGTTTACCCCTTTTAGAAAATTGTTAGAGGCGCATCGCGGCGTAGCGCCATCGCTATCTGTAGTTCAGGGTGAGCTCCGCTCCCTTGCCGCTGTCCGGAATCGTTGCCAGCATCGCCCGTCTCTGTGCGTTGTAGGTGGCCAACCTTCCATCAGGGCGTTCTGCCTTCGCCGATGGGCCGCCATAAACTTCGATATGCAGCGCACTCCACCACGCCGGGAAAGTCCCTGCGCGCGGTGCAGCTTTCACGGTCACTGTGTTGCCGCTCACCATGCAGGAAAACAGCTCGCGCAGATAAGCGCCCTTCTGATAATCGAGCGTGACTCCATCATCGAGATAGACAGACCCGGCACACGGCTGCGGGCCACTCTCAGTCCCTCCCGACTGCGGCAAAGCGCCCGCGGCGGTGTTCGGCAAATAGACCCGCAAAGTCAACGGTCCGTGCGGCGTCTCCTTCGTGCTTTGTGTCAACGGCTGGATCGGCAGAATCGCCCCCTCGCGCACAAAGACCGGCAGCACATCAATGCTCGGCTTCAGATGAAAGGGCGCCATCAGCCGCTCCATCTCTTCCTTCGCGCCAGGCTGCTCCAGGTCGCGGCTGTTCATCCTCGGCAGCGGCGGCAGCTTCGCCCCACTCCAGTAGTCGTACCAGGTGACGGGCGGCAGCTGGACAAAATAATCATCCAGCTCATCCGGATAAGGCGCAGGAGCAACCAGGATGTCCGGACCGAACAGAAATTCATTCGGCGTGTCGTTATCCATCGGATGCTTGTCCGGGGTCGCGTCGGGGAACTCGACAAATATAGGCCGCACGATCGGCACGCCAGTCCGGCTCATCTCTTCGGTCGTCGTGTAGAGATAGGGCATCAGCCGGTAGCGCTCTTCGATGTAGCGGCGGCGGATATTCTCCTGTTCCAATCCATGGACCCAGGGCTCCTGATAGGCGGTACCCTTCGCCGTGTGATCGCGGTCGATCGGCTGAAAGGCCGCGATTTCCAGCCACTTTGTCAGCAGGTCCGGCTGCGGCGTTCCGGCGAAGCCGCCCACGTCAGCACCCGCCATTGCAAAGCCGCTCAGTCCCAGGTTCTCAAGCATCGGCGTGGTCAGTCGCAGATGATTCCAAGTGCTCGAGTTGTCGCCTGTCCACGTCGCGGCATAGCGCTGTCCGCCCGCATAGCTGGCGCGCGTCATCACGAATGGCCGCATGTTCGGCTCGAGCTTCGCAAGCCCGTCATGCGTCGCTCGCGTATTCTCCATCCCGTAAACGTTGTGGATCTCCAGATGGTTCGCCGTTCGCTTCCGGAAGCCCGGCTCGTCAATGCGATGCTGCACATCGTCCGGCATTGTCTTTGACGGCACATCGAAGATCGCCGGCTCGTTCATGTCGTTCCAGATGCCGGCGAGGCCATTCTTCATAAATGTTGAGAAGAGCGTGCCCCACCAGTCGCGCGTGCTCGCCTGCGTGAAATCGGGGAAGACCGACGGCCCTGGCCAGACAATGCCGGTGTACGTCGAGCCATCCGGCATCTTCACAAAACGATCGCCCGCCAGACCGCTGTCGTACGGTTTGTAGCCGGCATTCGGCAGCTTGGCGACGTGCAGGTCCACGATAGCCACCGTGCTGAAGTTCTCCGCCGCCAGATCCTTCACCATCTGCTCGAAATGCGGAAAGCGCTCGCGATTCACCGTGAACGGGCGGTTGTCCTGCTGGTAGTCAATATCCAGCCAGATCACGTCTGCCGGAATGTGGTCTGCGCGCAGATGTTTCGCGATATTGCGCACCTCCGACTCCGGATAGTAGCTGTAACGCGACTGCTGATAACCCAGCGACCACTTCGGTGGCAGCGGCGTGTGCCCCACCAGCCAGGCCCAGTTGCTCAGCACCTGCTTCGGGTCTGGACCATACAGGATGTAATAATCCAGCGGCCCATCGGGCGCGGTAAAGCTCCATGCATCGCGCTGGACCTTGTTGAACTCCCAGCTCGTGCGCCAGGTGTTGTCCAGAAACAATCCTGCGGCCCGTCCGTGATTCATCGTCAGCACAAACGGAATCGACTTGTAAATCGGATCGGTCGACTCCTGAAAGCCGAACGCGTCGGTGTTCCACATGCTGAACGCCATATTGCGGCGATCGAGCGGTCCCGGCTTGTCGCCCAACGCAAAGTAGTGTTCCTCCGGCGGGGATGCCTTAGTCACGCGGAAGCCCTTGTGCTCATCCTGGCCGTCGTAGTACTCAACTGGCCGGCCAGGCTCATCCTGATCGATCAAATGGCCATCCAGATCCGTCACCTTCAGCGCCATCGTCGCGCGGTCCACGCTGACGATGAGCTTTGCCGTCTTGAACCCAACCGCGTCGCCCGTATTGGCCGCCGTGACGGTTACCTTTGCCATCCGTGACTCCGGCAGCACCGCCCAGGATGCGTCTTCCGGCAAGGTTTCCTCCGGCCCCACCCGCACGCGCAATACATCGTCGCGCAACGCAGTGATCTGCATTACGGCGTTGCCGCTGTGCAGTTCAATGCCATTGTCCAGGGCCTTGCTCGCGGTCACCCGGTCCAGTGCGAGCACAGTGTGTGCGGCGTCTCTGGGAGCAGCATGAGCCGGGATAGCCGGCACCAGCAACGCCGCCGTGGCGACAGTAAAGAGAGAGGCAAAGCGGCGAGCGTTCAATAGACGTTCCTCTTGCATGAAACAGGGATAGGCATGGGGCAGGGACGCTGCTCCGCAGAGGATTATCGTCCGAATGCTCAGTTATGGCTAGCCGGCGGCCCCGTGTATGGCTCATGCAGCGTTCCGGGCTCGGGCACATGGTGCTCGGCGCGAAGGGCATCTTTACTGTCAAGCACGTCGGCGCACCGCTCCACCCACAACGACGGCACAGCGTACACGACGGCCACCAGAAATGTCAGCGCAAGCGAGATCGATGAGCGATAGAAGGCGATGGGAATCGCAACCGCATAGATGCAGATCGCGATCATGTTCTTCCGAATGGCTGCGCGGCGCAACAGCACCAGCTCATCCTCGCCGATGCCTTGTCGTCCTACCGCGCGATCGAGCACGGAAAAGGCCGCTCCTGCCACCAGCATTGTCGCCGCATAAGCAGCCGTCGGAAATGGGCTCAGCCGCGTGCTCTCCATCCATTCCGTGAAGAAGGGAATGACCGAAAGGAAGAACAGCAGGGCGATATTCGACCACAGGATCGGCAGATCCACGTGTTTCACGCGATGGAAGAGATGATGATGATTGATCCAGTACACCGCGATGTAGAAGTAGCTGATGATGTAGCTGATGAAGATGGGCCACTCGTGCAGCAGCATCCGCGGGTCGGCGCTCCCCGGTGTCTTCAATTCCAAGACCATGATCGTCAGAATGATCGCGATCACGCCATCGGAGAAGGCCTCCAGGCGTCCCTTCGACAACGGCTCCGCTCCGACCAAACGGTTTTTGGCAGCTGCACGGCTCATGCCCGTCAGTAAAACACCTTTTGGCCGCCATGAGGAGCAAACTCCGCACAGGCTCGTTCAGCTATCGAGCACAGGCAGAGCATATAGGGCCCCTTCCCGACGGAAGTTTACGAGGCTTTCTTCGGCCAGGCGATCACGTTGCTTGGTTCCATGATGCAGATCTTCGAGCCGCCGGGTGGTGCGGCAAAGCAATCTCGAACCGCCCGGAGTAGCTCCTCCGGCTCGCTCAGTGCATAGCGGAGGCAGAGAACGAAGACGCTGGGATTCGCCTCATGCACATGATCGATAAACTCATCCTGCTCGCGAGGCGTGAATGTGTGCCCGATGATGGACATCTGACAGTGCTCTGCCAATTGCACGGCGCTGGTCATGCTGCCGGTGCGCATCGTGCGGTAACCGGCTCGCTCCAATATCAACGCCCTGCTCTTCTGCAGGTTCTCGTCTCGCGATAGAAGCAAAATTGTCTTGTACATAGAAGAGGGGCATTGTTTAGATTGCACTCTGCCCCAGGGGAGATGCTTCGGGCTAATCTCGGGACAGCGCCGCCGGAATCGACCTGGCGGTTCTTCCGAAGATCGACACAATCATCCTAACCCGACGAGTGAGTGGCTGCCGATCACCGGAGCAGCCCGCCGGCCTGGGTAACCGCGTGTCAGCCGGCGAGCTTGTGATCGCGGTGACCTCAAGCAGCCCGAAATGATGGTGCTCTCTGCAATGAATACAGGGCCGCCGTCACAGCCGGAAGGCCCGCCACGGGACATTCCCATACTCGCCCATGTCCGCCGAGCCGGCCATGCGGTCACCCGTACTGGTGCCACGGAAGGTCCAGCGCACCTCATATCCGCTCGTAGCCATCGTGCCTTTCAACGTGATCTGGTCGGCTTGCACTTTTCCGCTCAGGGAAGCGGTGTAGATTTCGCCGTGCAGCATGCCATCGATCTCTTCGCCGTTCTGCTTCAGCTCGAAACGCTGCGTACCCGTGCCGCATAGGTAGTCGATCAGCACTACCCACGTGCCGCCAAGCTGAGCCGTTTGCCCCTGCGGAATCACCGCATTCTGATAGCTGCCAGGCTTCGTGAGGCCTTCGTAGATCGCGTTGGCAACGATCTCCGCCTCACCAGGCGCCATCATGTACGGCATAACTGTGATCGAGCTCGCCATCTTATCCGGTCGAGTGCCTGTGCCGCCCCCGATCAGGATCCGCGGCGTTCCGGCATCCAGCTTGGCTTCCAGTTCCGTGCCCGTGATCTTGAACACATTGGCATCCCAGTGCAGCCGCAGCTGCGGACTGCGGTTGGAAAGGTCTTCCGGCTGGATGATCTCGGTTTTCACGGACGGCAGCCCCTTCACCCGATTGGCGATGGTATCGAGCCAGCTCTGCCATTCCTTCCACTCCGCCGCGTGGTCGCGCTTGTACCACTGCCGCACGGCGGCCAGCATCCCCATGATCTCTTCTTTGCCGACCTTGTAGCCTCGCCCGTAGTTGTGGTGAGGCGCGGCCTGAAACCATGCCGCCCGAATCAGCGCAGGATCGCCCAGAAGCACGCCGGCAGCCTGCGGGCCGCGGATGCATTTGCCTCCTGAATATCCCACCAGGGACGCGCCCGCCTGAATGTGGATGTTGGGCGACAAAGGTTCCTCTGCCGCCGCGTCGACAAACACTGGTGTGCCCTTCGCCTTGGCGATGCGACAGATATTCGCGATAGATAGGGGTCCTTTCGCCGCTTCCGGGCTGGACATGACATAGACCATGGCAACCTGCGCGATGAGCGAATCCTCCAGTTGCTCCGCCGTCTCCACCTCAATCACCTCCGCGCCGGTCGTGCGTACGCCGAAGTCGTAGGGATTGCGTGAGTGCTTGGGAATGATGACCTTCGTCTTCTCGCGGACGTAGGGCAGCGCCTGACACTTTTCAATGTCCGCGCCTGCTGTACAGGCCAGCGTGGCCAGCGCGATAGCCGCCTCGCAGCCGGTCGTCACCACGGCACTCGGCGCCCCCATCAGCGAAGCGATCTCTTTTCCCACAGCCGCCATCAGCTCGTCCAGCTGTACGTAGTAGAACGAAGCTTCGTACATGGCGCGCTTCACTTCTGGCAGGGAGCGCGAGCCGGTAATGATGGTGTACGTGCCGCGCGCGTTCAGGATGGGACGTACACCAATTTCAGTGAACAGGTTCTGCTTTTCCAGCCCGTTCAACTGCGGAAAACCCGCCGGAGCCTTGATTCCTTCGGCGCCACCGTTGGAGAGCGGCAACGCAGATAAAGGCAGAGCGGCGGTGGTGAGCCCGAGGGCCGAAAACGCGCCGGAGGCTTGCAGCATTCGACGACGTGAGATCTGCACGGTACGGTCCAGCGGCTGCATGCGTCTCCTTAAACCTGGCTGAGATAACAAAGATTGATCCACTTCGGACTGGCCCGAAGCACGTTAGGAAGGAATGTCAGATATAAGCAATCACATCGATTTCGACCAGTGACTTACCCGGAACTCCGCCCATCGGCGCGATCGTGGTACGCACAGGTGGCATGTCTCCGAAGCGGCCTTTGTAGGCCTCGTTCAGCCCGTCGTAATCCTTGATGTCGTTGAGATAGACGTTGACTTTCAGCACTTTGTCCATCGAAGAGCCGGCCGCCTTCAGGTTCTGTTCAAGCTCGTCCAGCACATGCTTGGTCGCCTCCTGGATAGTGCCGGGTTTGTGATAGCCAACGCCGGCCAGAAAGAGCAGATTGCCGTAGGAGATCGCAGCGTTGAAGAGTGGCGCGCCCTCGCCCGGCTTCCGATTTGCGCCGTAGCCGTAGTTCTTCTTCTGGGGCGTTCCCGTTGTCTGTGCAGCCGCATCTGCCGCACTCAGCGTTGCTGCGCCGGCTGCAAGTGCCGCGCCCTTCAACATGGACCGTCGTGATTGCTTCTCCATCGTTACGTCCTCACTTTCCTAGCTAAATATCTAAATATGGTTGCAGCTCTATCCACGCGCCCGGGTAAGCACGGAACGCAGCCTGGATGCCACGACTCGTTCCTCTCCATCCTCAAGCATCCAGGTAGAAAGAACGATGGAATTTGGCGTCCCCATCAGACCTCTTCCATCTGTTCCGGTCGCCGGATTCAGTTCGATGGATGGTGTGCCGTTGCGGAGTTCTTCCGCCACTTGCAGCGGCGTGACTCCAAGCTGTTTCGGATCGATGTCGATGATGAGATGAGGCACGTGGTTTGCAATCAGTGGGGTAACCACGCGGGTCTTTACGGAAGGGATCGTTTCGACCGCGCGTTGGATCACGGCAGTGCGACGGAGAAACTCCGCTTCCATCTTCTCGTTGCTTTGCTCCAGGAGCCAATCGACCGCCGCCACCATCCCGACGATCTGCTCTTTCGCCACCTTCATTCCGCGCCCGACCGCATCGCTGTTCGGATTGTTATTTTGTACCGCGAGTTCGATCAGATCCTTGCGCCCCAACAGCAGCCCCGCATTCTGCGGACCGCGAATCCCTTTGCCACCCGAAAAACATACGAGGTCGAAACCCATTCCCGTGTATTTCCAGAGGTTTTCGATCGGCGGCATATCGGCGGCAGCGTCGAGGTGACACGGCACCCCATGTTCATGCGCAACGGAAAGCCACTCTTCGCGTCCGATCTCGCCACCTTCGGCCGCATTAAAGAAATTTGTCATCACCGTTCGGTCGCTGAGGGCGGAGCGGTAATCGTCGAGAGTGACGACCTCCTTGATCACCACATTGCAGAGCTGCATAGCGTGGTCGTACTCATAGCGATGCGCCTTCTGCACTATGACGACATTTTTGTGGCCCGCAACACCACCGGGAATCGCTTCGGCCGGCAGCCCGTTCGCCTTCGCGATGCAGGCGGCCGTACTCAGCGTGAGAGCAGCCGACGCTCCGGAACTAACCAGCGCCGCCTCGCAACGAAGTTTGCGCGCCAGATATTCGCCGGAGGCCTTCTGCAGATCCTTCAGACGTACTGGATGGCGTGCTGCCCGATCGACGGCCCGGCGCACGGAAGCCGGCATCACCGCCGCCGTCAAATACGTGTAAGTTCCAGCCGCATTGATGATGGGCTGCACGCCTAGTTTTGCGTAGTAGTCCTCGCCTGCAGGCGCTGTCTCAGCCGAGGAACGGAATGGCATCGCCGCAGCCAAAGCTGCAGCAGGCCCGCAGCTAAGAAGCTTGCGGCGCGATAACGCAAATCGTTTCCCACTGGCCAACGGCGTACTCCTTCGCAGCTTCAACACTCAGCGAGCGGCCAAACACCGCTCCCAACTGAATAACTTCAGATTCTTCCAAACTTCTGAACAGCTTCAACGATCGAACGGTATTTCTCAATAAAGGGATACATCGAATGCTCAGAGTTATCGAGCGCCTGCGCCTTCACCAGAATGTCTGCGGCGTGTGCCTTCGGAACCACGACGACTCCGTCCTGGTCAGCGACGATAATATCTCCGGGATCGACCGTAACTCCGTCACACACGATCGAGATATTCGTTCCAGCAAAGCGATAGTGCCCCACCGAGGTTGAGGGCACCGGGCCCAGGGCGTAGACCGGAAATTGAATCCGCTTCAGTTGAGGAATGTCCCGCACGCCGCCGTCCACCACCGCACCAGAGTAGCCGCGAGCCGCCATTGCGGTCCCCATCAAGCCGCCCATCCCGGCAATGTCTGCCCCATCCTGCACCGTCATGACATAAACGGAGCCCGCTCCGCCGTCATCGATTGCCTTGAGCATGCCACTCAGTGCGCCGGGGTCGTGGTTCTCGTCGCGCTTCAGAAGGACGGTGATCGCAGTTCCGGCAAACTTTGTCGGAAATACAGCCTGCATGCGGTGCGACATATATCGCTTCTCATGCAGCATCTGTTCGATCGCGTCGGAGACCGACGCTGCCTCTACGTGCCGATAAGCATCCACCATCTGCTGCGGATGCGCGTTGTAATCGGCAGCCGTCATTGGCATGTCGGCCCAACTGGCAATACCTGCAGCGCCGGCGATCACCGCAGCGCAAATCGTGAAGAGAAGCCGCATACTTCCTTTGGTCGCCACTCATGTCCTCGCTGTGCCTAAGGCGCTCGCTGCGAAAAGCTTAAGCCGTAAAGGCGATCGGTGCACGCGGAATTGCGGGCCAGTATCGGCCCATCCTGGAAAGTGTGCCCATTGCAAAGCACGGATCCGAAACTGTCATCGGCCAGAAAGCGTGATTTGCTCTAGGACATGCGACCTAGACCATAGGCGAAGAGCCGCTATTCGAGATGGACCAGACCGCGTTGCAGCGCGAAGATCGTTGCCTGCGTGCGGTCACGCGCTCCCATCTTTTCCAGAACGGCGCTCACATGGATCCGCACCGTTTTTTCCGATATGTGGAGATGTTCCGCTATCTCCCGGTTAGAGCGGCCTTGTGTGATGCAGGTAAGAACCTCCGTCTCCCGCGGCGTAAGGTCGGTCACCGAGGTGCGTTCTGCCAGGCGGTCCAGTGCAGTGCGGGGAAGATAGCGAAGGTCCCGGTGGACGGTGGTGATGGCATCGATCAGCTCCTGTCCGCTCGCATCCTTGGTCAGATAGCCTGCTGCTCCGCTGCGCACTGCGCGATACACGTCCTCGCTTCCCTGATAATTCGACAACACGACAACACGCGCATCGGCGAACTCGCGCCGCACCCGTGTCAGCACTTCGAATCCGCTGGTACCCGGCAGGCGCAGGTCCAACAGCATGACGTCGGGCCGCAACGCGCGATACATTGCGAGCCCTTGCTCGCCGTCGCCTGCTTCTCCGATGACGCAGATCTGCGAATGGCCGGCCAGTACGGAGCGCAAAGCGATACGCGCCAGAAAATGGTCCTCCACAAGGAGAACGGTAATGCTGTCTACAGGCCGATCCATTGCACTACCTCTTCCTTGACGTTTCGCTTGGAACTGCGAGTCAGATAAATTGCGTCAAACGGAACCGTCGCTTCGACTTCGGTACCGGAGATGTCACTGTGCAGGCGAAGCGTGCCTCCCAGCTTTCGCGCGCGCTCCTGCATCACCGCAATGCCAAAATGACCTGTCCGCGCCGCGGCCTCGTCTACTTGAAAGCCGCGCCCGTCATCACGGATCGAGAGACGCAGCGCATCCGCTTCGTAGATCAGCCGGATATGGATGGAATCAGCAAGGGCATGTCGCAATGCATTGCGAACCGCTTCCTGCCCAATGCGCGCCAAGTGATGTACCGAGCCCGGAGGCAAGGAGATCTCCTCGCCTTGCATCTCAAAATGAACGGCGCATTTCTCTCCGTGATGATTCTCCTCGAGCATGCGCTGCAGCGCCTTTGACAGGAAGCTTGTGACTTCCTCTGTCTCGCGCAGATCGTAGATGATCCGTCGCGCCTCTGCCTGGCATAGCAGGACCATGCTTCGGGCCAGTTCGCAGGACTTAGCTGCCGGACTCTGGGCTTCCTCGCTATCGCGGAAGAGATTCATCGTTGCTTCGAGCTGCCAGGAAATTGCAGAAAAGCCGGCCATCAACGTGTCGTGGCATTCCTGTGCAATCCGGTTCCGCTCTTCGAGCACAATGCCCATACTTCCCTTGACGTGTTGCATCCGCTGCCGCATACGCAGACGAACGAGAATCCCAGCCAAGATGACGAAAAGAACGACGGCAGAAGTTCGAACCCACCAGGCTTGAAAAAAATCAGCCGCCGGCAATACGGCGGGCTGTATCGATGACACGGGCCATGCGCGGGCGACGCTCAGCAGACCATGAGAGACATGCGCTTCGGCTGCTGCGCCGCGAGCACTGAGAAGAGCGAGCGAGAGAAGCAGAGCAGGGACTATGCGGAGCCCTGCACTCCAGCGTTGCGTTTTGGCCGCCACGAGTCGCGCTTTGGCCGGCACTGCTCGAAATCTTCTGTCCTGCGCCGAGAGCACCATACGTGTCAGGCACCGTCACCAGGGCTGGCGTCAAGCTGCAGTGGCTGTTCCGGATGGACAAAGAGCCAGCACACCGCGGCGGCAACCGCGAAGAACGCCGCCAGACCGA
>JBJMGC010000026.1:0-15501 GCA_045808105.1 Acidobacteriaceae bacterium
CAGTCGGGATAGGTTCGCTCGACGTGGCCGCGAATTTCCGCAACAAGGGCGCCGACGGTCCAAATTCGGCGCGTTTCCTGCTGCCGTTCAGAAGGGAAGAGCAATCCCATCTGGTCTGCAGACGCATTGCCAGATTGGTGGCGGGAGCTATCGTGTTCTGAAAGCGGATGTGCCAAATGATGAGTCTACACCGGCACAGGTGCACGGCTCAGGCGCGGCGTTTGCCTGCATCTTTTGATTTTGCCTCGATCATCTGGTGCAGTTGATCGATGGTCTGCTGCAGCCCGTCCAGATCGAAAGGCCGGATAGGTGCAGTCGAGTCCAGCATCAATTCGACGCGGCGGGCAAGATTTGTACCATCAGGCAGGCCAAAGGTGCCGAGAATGCCAGCGAGTTTGTGCGCCGCATCGGCCCCGGCCCGCCGCGCGGTTGGGTCCGCCGGGTTGGTGCGCAAGGTGCGGTGTGTGGCGCGCAGCACATCGACGCGCTCGCTGATGGTCTGACGGCTGCGCGACCAGAGCGTCGCAAGCAGGTCGTGAAGCTTGCCCGTGACTTCTTGAGGAGTGGCGTGAGGCGAGCGAGCATCTGCCATGAAAGTCTCCTAGTGTATCTGGGTCCACCCCAGAGTTTGTGAGACCTGCGTCGAGAGCGTGAGTGGGTCGAAGGGCTTGAAGAGAACCCCTGCGACACCGAGTTCCGCAAAGCGGCGCTGATCGGAGCCCTGTACCTTGGCAGTAAGCAAAATCACTGGAATTTTTGCAGTGTTCGGATTTTTCTGCAACTGCAGGAAGGTCGTTGGACCGTCCATGGCGGGCATCATCACATCTAACAGGATAGCGTCAGGATGCTCTGTTTCGGCGCGTTCCATGCCCTGCAACCCGGAATTGGCCAGCACGACTTCCCAACCGGCTACCGTTTCCAGGCTCAATCCAGCAACCTGACGGATATCTTCTTCGTCATCGATGATGAGTATGCGGCGTGTCATAAGAGTTTGAAACCATAAACGGCGGCACTCCAGGGCTTACGAATCCGGACGTGTGCACATTCTGCGAAGGCGCACGCAACATGGCAATTACTAATGACTCCACCTCCTGGGCCTGAACTCCGGCCTTGGTGAGGAAGTTCGTTGGACCGAGCTGAAGCTGTGCACGTTCGGCATCACTTAAATTGCGTGCCGAGTACACAAGGAGTGGGAGAGAGTGCAATTCCGGATGATGCCGCAGCCGTTCCACCAGGCTCAGACCATCGCCATCCGGCAGGCCAACGTCCAGGATCATCAGGCTTGGCGTGAAAGAAGCACACATCTCCAGCGCCGCCTGCCGTGTGCTGGCATGTAGCACGTGCACCCCGGCGCGCTCAAAGGTGGCGCTGATGACACGCGCGAGATCAAGGTCATCCTCTACCAGGAGGATCTCAGCCCAGGTTTTCTGCCGGTTCAATACGGACGAGAGCTCCTCCAGGAGGTCTGTCTCCTGTGCAGGGACCTGCAGCCACCCGTCCGCGCCTAGTCCGAGCGTGGAGGATTTGCTGATGGCATGTGCACTCAGAATGATCACTGGGACATCCGAGGTGGCGGGCTCTTCTTTGAGGACTCGCAGCGCTTCCCAGCCCGACATATCCGGTAGCGTAAGGTCGAGCAGCACCGCGCGGGGTGGCTGCCGTTGCGCATGTGCGAGTGTCTCGCGTCCGCTCGATGCTTCGATCACGTTGTAACCGTGAAAGCGGAGACTGGCAGCGAGGCTGGTACGCGTTTCGCCATCGCTGGTGCTGATGAGTACTGTTTCCCGCTCGGCCGCTGGCGTTGTTTCCGGACGCGCCTGCTGCTGAGGGTCCGCAGGCAGGAACATGCGGAACATGGCGCCGCGTACGGGGTTCTGCTCTGCCCAGATGCGACCTCCGTGCTGGTCCACGATGGTGCGGCAAATGGCGAGTCCCAGGCCCGTGCCGCCTTTCTGTCGCGAATCTGAGGCGTCCACCTGCTGGAAGCGATCGAAGATCGTTTCCAGTTTGTCCTGGGGAATGCCGCGTCCTTCGTCGCTGACGCTCAACGAAACGCCCTCTTCCGATTGCTCGATGGCTACCGTGACTGTCGAGTCGGGTGGAGAGAACTTGATCGCGTTGCTGAGCAGGTTCGTTATCACCTGTTGCAAACGGTCTGGATCGGCGACGAACTCTACTGCGGAGGCGTGAAGGACCAGTTTGACGGAGGCGCTGTCCGCGACCGGTGTGACCGCTTCAATGGCCTGCTGAGCCAACTCCGAGAGTGAACAGGCGCGGAAGCTGAGCGGCGCACGGCCGGACTCCATCCGTTCGAGGTCGAGAATGTCATTGATCAGGCGTACCAGACGGTCCGAATTATTGACGGCGATGCGCAGCAGGTTGGCGGCTTTGTCGTTCATCTCACCCAGCAGCCCAGTGGAGAGCAGTCCGAGCGATCCCCGGATAGAGGTCAGCGGCGTGCGCAGCTCATGACTCACGGTGGAGACGAACTCGTCCTTCATCCGATCCAGAGCCTGCCGCTGACTGACGTCGCGGAAGTTCAGCACACTGCCGGTCACGCTGCCGTGCACCTGCATCGGCGTGAGCGTGAACTCGACCGGGAACGAGCTGCCGTCAGGCCGGTAAAAGATGTCCTGCCCGTGCGCTCCATCCTTCGCGAATAGTCCGCGACGGATATAGCAATGCGAGGCGCATGCGGTGGGGCTGCCATAGACATCCTCATGGACAATGGCATGCACAAATCTGCCGGTGAGCGCATTGGGCACAGTGCCGAGCATGCGGGCCGCAGCAGGATTCGCGAACGTGACGCGGCCGTGCTGATCTGTGCCCAGGATGCCGTCCGCGACGGTATTTAGGATGGATTCCTTCTGACGATTGAGCTCGGTGACGCGCTTTTCCTGAACCGAGCGGCCGAGGAACTGACCGATGGAGGCGCAAACGGTCTCAACCGTAGCCATGATCTCGACTTCGGCCGCCATCCGTTTGCGGCTGAAGAACTCAATAACGGCGATGACCTGGTTGCCGACCCGAACCGGCACGCCCCAGCAGGTGAGCAGGCCGTCCGCTTTCGCTCCATCGCGCATGTTGAAGCGGATGTCGTTGTGAATGTCCTCGACCCAGATCGATGCGCCCTGCACCCAGACCTGGCCAGGTAAACCTTCTCCCGGCGCGAACTCGGTGATCGAGCTCTTCGCCAGGATGTTGGGGAAGACGCAATCCGCGGCCATCCACATGCTGCCATAGCGCAATACCTGATGGCCGGTATCGGCACGCCAAAGCTCGACCAGATCGAAGCCAAGATGGCTGCCCAGGGCGGAAAGAATGCGGGGCAGCGAATCCTCTGTCGATGCTTCCTGCACTACCTGGCCCACGCCAAGCTGCATCGCCAGGCGGCGCTCGCGCTGATTGCGGAGTGTTACATCGCGAAGGATGCAACGTACTGCGCGGGGCCGACCCGCTTCACGCAGACCGAAGAGGCTGGCCTCCATCTCCCGGATACGCCCCGCAGAATCCTCCATGCGCAGATGCACCTGTTCGATATGCTCGCCGGCCAGAGCGCGTTCAAAGATGGCTAGCGCTTGCGATTGGACCGCAAAGGGGAAGGCAGATGCGAAGCCCTCCAGTGCCCGGGCCGATGCTGCGTCGCGCCCGAAATATCGTTGCCATGCCGAGTTGACGTAGAGATATTTGCCCTCCGCCGAGAGCATTGCGATCATTTCGGTAAGATTTTCGAAGTAGTCCTGATACCGAACCTCGGGAGAGGCCTCAGCGCTCTTCTCTGCGCTACCGGCGTCGTCCTTATTACTCTCCAAGTCGGACCGCAACTGGCGCTCGTGGCGCAACTTCAGCAGGCAGGCGACGGCGAAGCAGGTCTGTATCACGCCCCAAGCCACAAATACGACGACGGGGTTTGCCGGACTCCACACCAGGCCACTTCCGGAATACATCAGGACGACAATCGTGTAGGCGGTGGAGAGCAAGGTCAATGCAAACATGGCGAGCCATACCGGCCGGCCGCTCAGCCAATGCGTGAAGAGACGTTCGTGCTGACTCATTGAAGAGTGCAAAGGTCAAACCTTATTCGGCAAAAAAAATGGGAGAGCGTCTCTCGAAACGAATTTTCTATCGCAGGAGAGCACGCATAACCCCAAAATTTCAACAACTTACATCTACCGCGTACAGCAGTTTTATTTGCGGGCCCATGACATCATTGCCCTGCCACCGAGTCAGCCCGATCGGCAGGTGCCGAGGTCATTCCTGCGGTTCAACCCGATACAGCGACACTCCGGGACGCTATTTTGGTAATAACGCTTGGTGAGTATAGTAGGTAACTCTTACCGATAGTCAAAAGAATTGTCCTAAGTAATCAAAAATTGTGGGTTACTGCACTATGGGTGGTGCATACCTTATACAGGACCCGGGTAATCGTTTGTGTGGGTGCTCTCCTGCCAGGGAGCCAAAAATGTAAACGGTCCGCTTTAGGGGCGGACCGTTTTGGGAATCGGCGATGCAGCAGGAGATCAGGCTGTCACGGGTTCCAGCAAGCGCGCCCACCGCCGCTCCCGCCGAGCAGCATGCGCCTGCTTGTGATACGCGTATCCGGTAACCAGCGGCAACGCGATGGTCGCTTCGCTGTAAACCATCTGCTCGAAGGTGGTGTCGACCTTGCCCCAGGAACTGGCTTCCTTGAGCGTGCTCGAGGAGAGTGCTCCATCGCGTACGTCGGCCACCGTGATCTGGATGGCGTACTTGTGCATCGGCGCTTCCGTGCCGAGGATGTCCGCGGCGACAACGATATCCTGCGCGAAATTCTTGGGCACGCCGCCGCCGATCATCAATAGGCCGGTGGTGGGGTTGGCGATCTTCAATTGGGTGAGCTCGTAGAAGTCCTTGGCGGAGTCAAGCGAGACCTTCGGTTTGTCGCCGCGGGCGTGCTGGTGCGCCACCAGGCCGAAACCGGCCGAGCAGTCACTGAACGCCGGGCAGAAGATCGGCACGTCCTTCTCAAATGCCGAGAGCACGATGCTGTCCACGCCGCCCTGCTGTGGTGTCTTGCCGTTTTTCGCCAGGTACGCGCCCATCTCGCGGATGAACTCGCGCGAGCTGTAAGGGCGGGGAGTGAGCGAGTCGGCGATTTTGTGTGTGGTCTCATCGCACGCGCGCAGCTCTTCCTCGTCGATCAGCGTGTCATAGATGCGATCGATCATGAGCTCGCGAAGAGTGCCATCTTCTGTACCGGCTTTCATCAGGTCATCGGCGATCCAGTGGCGGAAGCCCAGAGCCTCAAAGAAGTCCTGATCGACGATGTTCGCGCCAGTGGAGACAACGGCGTCCACCATGTTGTTGCGGATTAGGTCGACAAAGATCTGTTTCAAGCCGGCGCTGATCAGCGATCCGGCGAGGCACAGGATAACGCCGCAGTTCTGGTCACGCAGCATGCGCTCGTAGATGGAGGCGGCGCGGGCCAGGTCACGCGAGCTATAGGCCATGTGCTGCATGGCGTCTACCAGCGGCACCACATTGTGCTGCTTGATGTCGATGTGTTGAATGGGCTGCTGGAGCAGTTCTTTCTTCGTTGCCATAGTCTTCAGGATATCAACCTGCGGCACATGACCGGCGCGAGGCTTTATGAATTTTGCGTTGTTCGTGGCAGTATGGCCGTGGGCTTCTGCCGGTGCGCGGGGTCGCCGCTATACTCCTCCCAATGTCGCGCTCGGCCCCCCTTCCCATTCTCTTCTCGGCTCTGGTCGCTTTGCTCTGTATTCTGCCTTCCACCCCGGTCTTTGCCTGGGGACCGGATGGCCACCGTATCGTCAATCGGCTGGCGGCGGAGACGCTGCCCGCCGGGGTACCGGAATTCCTGCGCAGCCGGGCGGCAATCGACGAGATCGAGTACCTGGGGCCGGAGCCTGACCGCTGGCGCAGCGCCAACGAGCCGGAGCTGAACGCGGCCCAGGCGGCGGAGCATTACATCGACCTGGAGCTTGCCGATACGATGGGCAAACTGCCGCGGCGGAGGTATGACTTCATCGCGGCGCTGTACGCCGCCGGGCTAAGCCATCCGGACCAGGCAAGGGACTTGCGTCCGGAGAAGGTTGGGCTACAGCCGTGGGTCGCGAACGAGGTCTACGAGCGGCTGCAGGCTGCGTTGCGCGAGTATCGCGAGCAGGCGGCCCGGCATGAGGACACGAAGGCGGTCGAAGCGGCCGCCACCTTCTATGCCGGATGGCTGGGGCACTACGTGGGCGATGGGGCGATGCCGCTGCACACCACCGTGAACTACAACGGCTGGGCGGAGAAGGAGAACCCGAACCAGTACGTCACCTCGCCGGGCATTCACTCCGCATGGGAGAGCGCGTTCGTCCGCCAGAACATCAAGGCTGCGGATGTCGAACCTCTCATGACGCCCGTGCAGACGCTGCACGATCCATTCGATGACTATCTCGCTTACCTGCGCGCTTCGCACGCGCTGGTGGAGCGGGTGTATCAGCTGGAGAAGGCGCATGGCTTCGAGCGCGCGGGGACTGTGGAGTCGCGGCAGTTCACGGCGGCGCGGCTGGCCGCTGGTGCAAGCGAGCTGCGCGACATGATCGTGACGGCGTGGGAGCAGAGTGCGCGGCCGGCTCCGCCGTACCGCGAGCCTGCGCCTGTGCCGCGCTCGACTGTGCCACGCGCGGCTCAGTATTGAGTCGCTGGTAAGAGCGGCACCAGCGCGGCTAGGACACGTGTGAGTGTCTGCTGGACACGCGCGCCGATTTCCATCACTTCGGCGTGGTTGATGGGCGCGTCGAGTACGCCCGCGGCCATGTTGGTGACAGAGGAGAAGCCGAGCACTTGCATGCCGAGGTGGCAGGCGGCGATGACTTCGTGCACCGTGGACATGCCGACAAGGTCGGCGCCGAGGATGCGGAAGGCACGAATCTCGGCCGGTGTCTCGAAGCTGGGACCACCGAGCCCGAGATAGACGCCCTCGGGCAGCGTGACGCCTTCGGCTGCCGCGGCGCGGTGAGCGAGCTGGCGCAGGCGGCGCGAATAGGCGTCCGAGAGGTCGAAGAAGCGCTCGCCGAGGCGGCGGTCGTTGGGTCCGGTGAGCGGATGAGTTCCTGTGAAATTGATGTGATCGGAGATCAGCACGAGCTGGCCGGCGGCGAGGTCGGTGCGGATGCCGCCGGCGGCGTTGGTCACGATCAGGGTCTTGATGCCCAGGCGGGCGAGGACCCGGACGGGGAAGATGATCTGGGCCGGGGTGAAGCCTTCGTAGGCGTGGACGCGGCCCTGCATGACAGCCAGCGGAGTGCCGGCTAAGCTGCCGACGACCAGCCGGCCCGCGTGCCCTTCGACAGTGGGCCGGGGGAAGTGCGGGATCTCCGTATAGGGAATCGCGACTGGATCGGTGAGCCGGTCGGCGAAGCCGCCAAAGCCGGTGCCGAGGATGACGCCTAATTTCGGGGCTACTTCGGGCCGGAGGGCGATGCGCTCACGGATGAGGCTGGCGGCACGCTCGGTTTCCTGGAAGGCGAGGTCGAGAGCTGATTCAGACATGAGTCAGGACATTCTAATGTCTGGGTGAGCGTGTGCTGGTGAGCCGATACCCCTCCCCTCCCGTCCCGGGAGGCTGGCCTGTAACTCGAACATTACAGTGGTTTAGGCGGCGTCCCGCGAGGTAAATTCCTATTTCCAAAGGGCTTATCGCTAAAAACGTCCAAACAAAGGGCTTACTCGGTGATTTGCAAGATAAAAGCCACGGATGCTTCCGTGGCTTTCGTTTCGATTTCTCGACCTGATTCAAGGATAGCAATTCGGCTGGGGTGATTTGGCAATATTTTGCGTGCGCGACGATCCAGGCTCCCGGCTTCGGAAACGTGCCGAAGATCAATAGTTGTCGCGAAAGGCAAGCATCCGTCCCAGGTTCTTCTCATGTCCATCGGGGAAGCCGCATTGTGGAGCGAAATCATCCGCCTCTCGAAAGGTTCCGAAGAGGCGATCCCACCACGTGATGTCCCCGTAGTTGAACTGGTGCACATCCAACTGGTGATGGATGGAGTGGTGCTCCGGGCGCTGCAGGAAGTATCCCATCCAAGGCGGAGTGCGCAGATTGCTGTGGTAGAAGTACTCGCCGAAGACAGCAAAGACATTCAACCAAGCGCCTGCCTCGGGAGACGCTCCCAGAACCGAGAACATGAGAGCGCTGGCAATGATGGAATCGCAGACAATCTCGAGTGGATGCTTATAGAACGCCGTCAGCAATTCAATGCGAGCGGGGCTGTGATGAATCTGATGGCAGACGCGCCAAAGGAAATTGGAATCATGGCGCGCGCGATGCCACCAATAAAAGACAAACGTGCCGATAAACCATCCGAGTAAGCCCTGCAAGAGCGCTGGCATGGATCGCGAGATATGGAAGACCGACCAATGCTGCAGCCATTGATTCCAAGCAACGCCCGCCAGCAGCACGATGCCGAGCTGTGAAAGATTGAGAAAAGCAGCGCGGGCATACCAGCCAGGCGCTTCGGGCAACTCACGTCCAGGGAGCGCATGCTCCGCGAGAAAAAAGATGACTGTGGCTGCGAGGATGAGTGCGATGGGAACCATTTTCCATTCCTCCGATTGCGAATCTGCAACGATCCGAGCTTAGGAGTCCGGAATCCAACGCTCCATTTCCCGCGTGACAGTTTCGTTAGCTGTCACAGCATCCGCCGCCCCCACACCCGAGGAGATACAATCGCGTCACTCCGATGCTGATTTCGCTCAGTAAGAACAGCGATGTTCCACTGCGGCAGCAACTCGCCGAGCAAATTGTGTTCCTGATTACAATCGGACAACTTAAGGCGGGTGAGGAGATGCCGAGCGTACGTGCTCTGGCGCGTCGTGTGAAGGTACATCACAACACCGTGAGCGAGGCCTATCAGGATCTTGTTCAGCGCGAATGGATCACAGGCCGCCGCGGCAGCCGCCTAACCGTGGGAGCGGGTTCAGGCGCGAGGCGGCAAGTGCCTTCCAATCTCGACGAACTTATTAACGAAAGCATCAAGCGCGCCAAGGACATGGGTTACTCGCTCCAGGCGCTGAGGGCGCGTGTGCGCGAACGCCTTCTGGCTCAGCCCCCGGATCACATTCTGGTTGTGGAACAGGAGCCGGGACTGCGCGAAGTCATCCAGTGGGAAGTTCAGGAGCAAGTGCGCTGGCCAGTGGAAGGCTGTTCACCAGAGCAGTTCGCCAAAGAGGCGGCCCTGGCAATCGGCGCTCAGGTATTCGCCCCGAGCCACATCATTGAATATCTGAAACCGCTCATCCCGTTGCAGCGCCCTGCTGTTTCCATCACATATGCTTATGCAGACGAGCATTTGGAGCTCATCCGCAAGCTAACGAGGCCTTCCATCGTTGCTGTTGCGTCCGTCAGTGAAAGCCTCCTGAAGACGGCACGAGGCGTGTTCGCCCCGGCTATCGGACGAAAGCATGTTTTTCAGGAACATCTGCTGCCGATGAATAACAAGCTGAAATTAGAAGGAGTCGATCTGGTTTTTTGTGACTCGCTTGCCATGAAGCTGGTGGCTTGCCGCCACAAGGTCAAGTATCAGCTTATTCCGTCGGATTGCCTCGATTACCTGGTAACGTCAGTGGCTCCTAACTTGTGAAGAGTCCCAAGTCGCTCTTACAACTGTCCTCGCCCGGCCGCATGAATGGCTTAGTCCCGCTGTGGGCAAGAGCGCCCAGAGGATCAGCCCATGGTTTGTTCTGTAGAAAACTGAGGCGCAGGTAGTCACAAGCGTTTTAGCTCTGCCAATTTCCCGAAGGCCGTTTCTTTGGCCGAGAAGCTGAGGCTTGATGAGTGCATTGCCTCGTTGGTGTCAGCGCGACCGGGCGAAATTCGAGGGGAACCGCGCCCCTCAATCATCCGTACAACAAATACAAGCCCCGCGCAGGCGAGGAAAGAATTGGCCTAATCTCCATACCAGGTGAAAAACATGAACGCCGACTTACGACTTGCTTTGCGGCAATTGCGAAAAGCACCGGGGTTCGCGTTGACTGCTGTGCTCACGCTTGCATTGGCCATTGGCGCGAATGCCATTGTGTTCAGCGTGCTGAATGCGCTGGTTCTGCGGCCGCTCAAAGTGCCCCATCCTGAGAGCCTGTTTATGGTGGAGCGAAACTACGGGGCAGAAACGACTCCGTCGCAATCGTATCCAGACTACCGTGACCTGCGCGATATGAACCGCAGCTTCGACTCGCTGGTCACCTATAGCATTGTGGGTGGTGTTGGGCTGGACACCGGGAGGGGAAATCCCAGCGTGATTTGGCCCTACATGGTCAGCGGCAATTACTTCGATGCGCTCGGCATTCAGCCGTACCTTGGTCGATTCATCCATGCTTCCGAGGAGCATGGGAAAAATAGCGTGCCGGAGATCGTCCTGAGCTACGCCCTATGGCACAGCCGTTTTCACGGCGACCCCGGCGCGGTGGGCCGCACTGTACAGATCAATAAGCACTCCTTCACGATAGTAGGTGTCGCGCCGCCGAACTTCCGCGGTACTGAACTCTTCTTTGCGCCCGATGTTTTTGCTCCGATCGTCGATTCGCCGCAATTACTCGATTTTGAGATGCTGGAGGAGCGCGGCAACCATTCCCCCTGGGTCATCGGTCATCTCAAGCCCGGGGTGACACCAGCTTCGGCCACCGCCGATTTGAACACCATTGGGGCTTCGCTGGCGAAGACCTATCCCAAAGAGGATGACGGCCTGAAGTTCTCTTTGTCGCATCCCGGGCTTGCAGGCAATACCCTCGGCCAGCCGACACGGGCCTTTATGGCCGGCCTCATGCTGCTGGCGGGTCTCATTCTGCTGGCTGCCTGCGCGAATCTCGGCAGTCTGTTTGCCGCGCGGGCAGCGGACCGGTCGCGCGAAATCGCACTCCGCATGGCTCTTGGATCTCGCCGCACACTCATCCTCCGGCAGCTGCTCACCGAAGCGTTGCTGGTCGCTGTGGCTGGAGGTATTTTCGGCATGACGGGAGCCGTGGGCATTCTCCGCATGCTGAGCGGGTGGCGGCCAATTCCGAATATCCCCATCAATGTGCCGGTCAATCCAGATGTCACAACCTACGTTCTGGCGCTGCTGCTTGCCGTCGTCAGCGGTTTGCTTTTCGGCCTGATCCCGGTGCGCCAGGTGCTCCGCGCCGACCCCTGGCAGGTGATCCGCTCCGGCTCCACGAACGCCGGCGGGTCGCGCAGCTTTACGTTGCGGGATGTGCTGCTCGGCTTGCAGATCGCCATCTGTGCAGTTCTCGTGACGTCTTCGCTGGTTGCTGTGCGCGGTTTGGCGCGTTCGCTCCAGAGCAACTACGGCATTCAGCCTAAAGACGCGATGCTGGTGCACACCGATCTGCATATGGCTGGATATAACGGCGACCAGCGTGTGCAGATGCAGAAGCGCATGCTCGACGCTGCCGCAGCGATCCCGGGCGTTACTACTGCGGGATATGCCGATCGGCTCCCGCTCAGTATCGGAGGCGGCGATTCGGACGTATTCACCGATGCCACTACGGACTACCGGCCGACGAATGCTGTGGCCGATGCGCAAAATTTCAAGATCTCGCCAGATTATTTCCGCGCGGCCGGGACTGCATTTCTGAGCGGCCGTACCTTCACCATGCACGATGATGACAAGGCTCCGGTGGTCGCCGTTGTAAACCGCGAATTTGCGCGCAAGGTTTTCGGATCGGTCAGCAAAGCAGTCGGTGGGCATTTCAAATTCTGGGGCGGTAAACGAGCGGAAGTTGTGGGCGTCGTCGAAGACGGCAAGTACCAAACGCTCACCGAAGATCGGAAGCCCGCCATGTTCTTTCCCTTCCTCCAACAGCCTTCGTCAGATACCTGGATTGTCGTTCGATCCCAGCGCGACCCCCAGGAGATCGCTACCGCGCTGCATCAATCGATGCGCAGTCTCGATCCAGCGCTGCCGCTCGAGATCAGGAGCTGGACTAGCGAACTGGATTCTGCCCTCTTTGCCTCGCGTGTTGCCACCGTGGCGTTAGGCGTTCTGGGCCTGCTAGGCGCGATGCTCGCCATTACAGGCATCTTCGGCATGGCGTCTTACACGGTAAGCAAACGCCTGCGCGAGTTCGGCATCCGGATCGCTCTCGGCGCCAATCAGCGCAAGGTGCTCGGCGCAGCACTGGGGCGCTCTTTCCGGTTGCTCGCCATCGGCTCTGTGGCCGGAATGATTCTCGGCGTTCTGGCGGGTCGCGTACTTTCATTCATCGTCTATCAGGCCACACCGAAAGACCCGGTTATCCTCGGCGGAGTTGTTCTCACGATGCTCTGCGTCGGTCTCGTCGCGGCGGCGCTCCCTGCCCGCCGCGCTCTGGCCGTGGATCCGATGATCCTGTTGCGCGAAGAATAAATGTGGCGTAGGCGCGGACTTCCCCGACGGAGTGGAGCTTTTGCAAAGGAGCCGGGGCGAGATACGCGGAAAGGATATCCAGAGACCCGTCGGTTGATTTAAGCTGCGCGTGCCCCTCAGCTTGGAGAGATATCGATGACTACCGCCATGCCGCCGCAGCAACCTACGCCGGAACGCTTCTTTAATGCGATGAATGCCCATCAACAGACCGAGGCTTTGAAGGCCGCGGTGGATCTGGAAATATTCACGGCGATCGCCGAAGGGAATGGGACCGCCGCGGCGATTGCGAAACGCTGCGGGTGCGCGGAACGCGGTGTGCGCACGCTGTGCGATTTTCTAACCATTCACGGATTTGTCACGAAGGATGCGGCGGGATATGGGTTGGCGCCGGATACAGCGGTCTTTCTGAATCGGCAGTCGCCGGCGTATCTCGGCGGCGCGATGGAATTCATGCTGAGTCCGCGGTCGCGCGAGGCGTTCGGCAAGCTGACGGAGGCGGTGCGGCGCGGAGGTACGGCGCTGGGCGAGGGATCCACGGTGGCGGAGAACCCGGAATGGGTGACGTTTGCGCGCGCCATGATGCCGCTGATGCGCATGCCGGCGCAGTTGGTTGCGGCGGAGCTGCGCAAGGGTGGTGAAGCGCACAAGGTGCTGGATATTGCGGCGGGCCACGGCATGTACGGCATTAGCGTGGCAAAGGAGAATCCCGGCGCGCAGGTGTATGCGGCTGACTGGAAGAATGTGCTGGAGGTGGCGAAGACGAATGCGCAGGCGATGGGGGTTGCCGAGCGCTATCATCTGATTCCGGGCAGCGCCTTCGAGACCGATTTTGGCAGCGACTATGATCTGGTGCTGCTCCCGAACTTTCTGCACCATTTCGATGTGCCGACCTGCACGTCCCTGCTAAAGAAAGTGCGAGCGGCACTGAAGCCCGGTGGCCGCGCTGCAGTGCTGGAGTTCATTCCCAACGACGATCGCGTGACACCACCGACGGCGGCGGCGTTCAGCATGATCATGCTGGCGAATACTCCCAGCGGCGATGCGTATACGTTCGGAGAGATCGCGAGTATGGCAAAGAACGCCGGTTTCCCGCGGGTGGAGCTTTCGCCGCGAGAGATTGGCTTCAGCCGGCTGGCGATTGCATACGCGTGAAGTACCTCAGGAGTCGATTGACGGCTTGGACGAGCCGTCCGTCTCGCAGAGGCGCGCTGCCTGGGTGAGCAGGTAGTTGCGCTCGGGGATGCTGGCGGTTTTCTTTGCGGCTGCGCGGTAGCGGGCGATGGCGGCAATGCGGTCTCCCGCTAACTCGAGCAGGTGCGCGCGGACCGCATCGAGGCGGTGATGACTGGCGAGACGGTCATCATTATCGAGGGCGTTGAGCAGGTCGAGTCCCGCTGCGGGTCCGTGAACCATGGCAGCCGCGACGGCGTGGTTGAGCAGGACCATGGGATTGTCCGACATGCGTTTGAGCAGGTCGTAGAGAGCTAGAATCTGCGGCCAGTCAGTGTCTTCGGCACGCCCGGCCTCATCATGCACGGCGGCGATGGCGGCCTGCAATGTGTAACTGCCGACAGCACCTTTTTGTAGTGCGCCAGTCAGCAGCGCGATGCCCTCCTGGATGGCGGCCTGGTCCCATAGCGAGCGGTCCTGTTCATTGAGCGGGATTAGCTCGCCGGCGGGACTGCTGCGTGCGGTGCGGCGGGCATCCGTGAGGAGCATGAGTGCGAGCAGGCCGGCGACTTCGGGATCATCCGGGAGCAGAGTGTGGGTGGCGCGGGTAAGGCGTATGGCCTCTGCGGAGAGGTCGAGGCGCTGCAACTCCGGACCGGCGCTCGAGGTGTAGCCCTCGCTGAAGATGAGATAGAGAACGTGGAGCACGGCACGCAGGCGCTCGGCGCGCTCCTTGCTGGATGGGGGATGAAAGCGAACACCGGAAGATTTGATGATGCCCTTGGCGCGCGTGATGCGCTGCGCCATGGTGGATTCCGGGACGAGAAATGCACTGGCGATCTCCGTCGTGGTAAGACCGCCGACGGCGCGCAATGTGAGCGCAATGGCCGATGCCGGAGTGAGCGCGGGATGGCAGCACATGAAGAGCAGGATGAGAGTGTCATCCTGTGCGTCGCTGTCGAGATCGAACGAAGGAATGACGAAGAGAGAGCGCTCCCCGGCGGCGGCGGTTTCGCGATCGAGACGGGCGCGCTCGCTGCGTAGGCGATCGGTCATGCGGCGGTTGGCAACGTGGATGAGCCAGGCGCGCGGGTTGTCCGGCGTGCCTTCGTGCGGCCACTGATTTGCGGCTGCGATCAACGAGTCCTGGACGGCGTCTTCGGCGGCGGAGAAGTCGCGGAAGCGATGAAGCAGGACACCGAGCACCTGCGGCGCGAGCTCGCGGAGGAGATGCTCGGTGGTCATGTCCAGCATTTGCGGCGTCACAACTCCCTCTCAATTAGACGACGAACTCATCGGGTGGAGCGCTCATCACCTGACGGACTTCAATGGGGATGATGAACGGTTTGCCATCGGGTCCCGGTGCGGATGAGGCGCGAGCGGCGATTTCGTGGGCGCGTTGCTCGCTTTCGACATCGACGATCCAGTAGCCGGCGAGGAACTCCTTGGATTCGGGGAAAACGCCGTCGGTCACAGGCGCGCCATCCTTGCCGGCACGCACGATGACGGCCTGTTTGGGGTCTGCTAGACCTTCTGCGGCCGCCAGCTCGCCAGCCTCGCGGAGATCCTTGTTGAGCTTGTGCATGAAGCCTATGTGGTCGGCGATGGCTTTCTTCGGCCAGGTTCCCATTAGCTCATAGCCGTTCTTCGGGCAATTCATCATCAGAATGTATTTCATGTTTCCTCGATCTCCTTTGATCGTATCTGGGCGCTATTTGTGCGCGTTCTCGGGTTGTCGGAGTGCAAGGCGCACGCTCCGCATCTCGTCATTGGGTGCGAGTGGGATTGCTCCTAACCCGCGAATCGCCGGACTTCGATGGGCATGTTCGTGGGTACGCCTCCGGGACCAGGCGCGGCGGAAATCCGACCCGCTATGGCGTAAGCGCGTTCGGGAGTTGTGACATCCACGATCCAGTAGCCCAAGAGAAACTCC
>JBJMGC010000027.1:0-15178 GCA_045808105.1 Acidobacteriaceae bacterium
AGCAGGCAGGTCCAGGCGCCGAGCCGCATGGTGCCGCCCATCTCCTCCACGCCTGTAAGCTCGCGCAGTTTGTAGATGACGCGGTGCGGCGTGGCCGGATCGAACTCGCTGGAGTTGGCGCCGTGCAGCTTGCAGACGTTGCGCGCAAACTCGATGGTAGCGGTCTGCATGCCCAGGCAGATGCCGAAGTAGGGCGTTCCGGACTCCCGGGCGTAGCGGATGGCGTTGAGCATGCCTTCGATGCCGCGCTTGCCGAATCCACCGGGGACCAGGATGCCGTCGAATTCCTTGAGTTGCGAGGCGTAATCGTCTGCTTCGAGGCCCTCGGCTTCCAGCCAGGTCACGCGCAGCTTCAAATTCTGCGAGAGCGCGCCGTGGACCAGAGCTTCTTTTACCGATTTGTAACTGTCCTCGTACTCGACGTACTTGCCGACGATGCCAATGTGAACTTCGTCCTTCGGGTGATAGGCGTGATCGACGACTTGCTGCCAGCGGGAGAGGTCAGGTTTCGGCGTTTCCATGTGCAGGTACTTGAGCGCGAGCGCGTCTACACCTTCCTGCGCGAAGTTCAGCGGCACCTCGTAAATGCTGGCAACGTCGCGTGCGGCGATCACGGCCTGGTCTTCGAGATTGCAGAAGAGCGCGATCTTGCTCTTGAGCTCGCGCGAGAGTGAGCGGTCGGAGCGGCAAAGCAGTATGTCCGGCTGGATGCCGATCGAAAGCATCTCCTTCACGGAGTGCTGCGTCGGCTTGGTTTTCAACTCCTGCGCCGCGGCAATCCAGGGGACGAGCGTGACGTGGACGAAGACGGTATTCTCGCGGCCAAGCTCCTGGCGCATCTGGCGGATGGCTTCGAGGAAGGGCAGCGATTCGATATCACCGACGGTGCCGCCGATTTCAACGATGGCGATATCGCAATCCGCCGCCACCTTGCGCATGGCGTTCTTGATCTCGTTGGTGACGTGCGGGATGACCTGGACGGTTTTGCCAAGATAGTCGCCGCGGCGCTCCTTGGTGATGATCTGCTCGTAAATGCGACCGGTGGTCAGGTTGTTATCGCGGGTGAGCTTGGCGTGGGTGAAGCGCTCGTAGTGGCCCAGGTCGAGGTCGGTTTCCGCGCCATCGTCGGTGACAAAGACCTCGCCGTGCTGGAAGGGGGACATGGTGCCCGGGTCCACGTTGAGGTAGGGGTCGAACTTCATCAGATTGACGCGGAGTCCGCGAGCTTCCAGCAGGCAACCGATGGAGGCGGCGGCAAGGCCTTTGCCGAGGCTGGACACAACACCGCCGGTCACAAAGATGTACTTTGCTGACACTGCATCACCTCTGAATTGTGGGTTTGGATGGCGTACCGGGTGGGCACGATCAAGTATCGCAGAGTGACGGCGGGTTGGGAAGTGGATTACTGGAGCTGGTAGCTGTGCTTGCCCCAGGGCACGGTCACTTTTGGATGACAAGGTCCATCGGTTGGCCCGATCGTGATATTGCCGGAAGTCCGACCGATCGTGCTTGGCAATACGACGAATCGCAAGTCGCCATTGGAGTCGGCTTCATGCGACAAGTCATGCTTCTCGCCCGAGGAGTCGCCTAACAGGTGTACGGTTGCGTTTGGCGTAAAGCCTTTCCCTTCGATGAGAATGGCTGCTCCTTCGGGCATCAGTAAGACGGCCGAAAGCACGCAACCTTTGTTTCTTGATTGAAGAGGAAACGGCATCGCTGAAAGCGTTGCCAGGGGTTTGCCCTCTGGCGTAGTAAGTACCAACCGCAGAGCCTCTCCCGCTGTACCAAAAAAATTCAATGTAAGTGGTTCGCCGGGCTTGTTCAGTCCGCAAAGCGCTGCAATCGTGGCTGGACACACCAAGGTACCGTCCTGGAGGACGCTGGCTTTCTTGAACACCGGCTGAAGGGAATTGTCCAGCCCTAAACGCAATATTGAGTATGGGGCTTGTGGTGCAACACCGGAGCCGACCAGTTCATACTTTACAAATGTGCGGTCCCCAAGATGCTGTCGGCTTAGCTCTCGCAGACTGATGGTGGCTCCTGTGCTGACCGAGTTCGACTCGAACAACAGCTGCTTTTGGACGATTTGCAGCAGCACCTTCTGCAGTTCAGGCGGTCCAGGGATGACCGCAGTTCCGCCGGATTGCGCGCTCGAAGCGGGGGTGTCCTGAGCGAAACAGATGTGCAGGATGAGAAGAGCAAGAATGAGGAGGATGGGCCGGATACACATCGTCGTGACCGTATCCGTTGCCATCAACTGAAGCAACCAAAAAATGCACTGAACAACACGACAGATAGGGACAAAAGGTGGTTTCCATTAGTCTTAATCTGTTATGCAAATGCGTGCTTCACTTTTGTCCCTTGGATTGTGCCTGGGATTAACTCCTGCCATTGCCCTGGCGCAGACAAAGCCGCCGACCGACGCGGCAACCATCGCCAGCATTCATCGGCTGATTCTGACCGATGGCAGCTACCAGCAGGTGCGGCGCTGGGAGATCAAGGGCGACCGGGTTCGCTATATCTCCGCTGAGCGCAACGGGGTATGGGAGGAGCTGCCGGTCAGCCTGGTGGACTGGGCGGCGACGGAGAAGTTCGCGCATGGCCGCACCGAGACAGGGCGCGAGGAGTCCGCTGCTTCGGCGGATGCACGCGCCGTCGATCAGGAATCGGCAGCGGAAAAGGCGGAGATCAACGCGCGCACGCCGCAGGTGGCGCCGCGGCTCAACCTCCCGGATCGTGACGGCGTGTGGGTGCTGGACTATTTCCGCAATCAGCCGGAGTTGGTGACCCTGGAGCAGAACGGCGGCGAGATGAACCAGCCGACCGGGCACAACGTCCATCGCGGGCAGATCAATCCGCTACCCAACCGCAAGGTGGAAGTGCGGCTGGATGGCATGGGCTCGAAGATCCATCTGCACGAAAACCAGCCAGTCTTCTATGTGAGCCTGACGGGCGGCGCGGATACCGCCGGACCGGATGCGTTGAGTGTTGCCAGCAATCCTGCTGGTAACAAGACGGCGGGAGCCGTGAGCTCGCCCAACAGCCAGTACGCGATCGTCGAAGTGGATCCGAGGCGCGACTATCGTGTCATCACGAACGGGACGCTGAGCCAACTGGGACAGCAGAGCGAGAATGTGACGCAGACGATTACGTCTGTGCTTCCCGGCGGCCACTGGTTGAAGGTGGTCCCGAAGCAGAAGCTGACGGTTGGCCAATACGCGTTGATGGAAATTCTCGATCCGCGGGACGCCAATCTGTCGGTGTGGGATTTCGCCATCGAGCCGCAGTCGGGCGACAACGCGAACGCGATCCTTCCGATCGAGCGTTAGCCTCAGCGAGTACCACTAATCATGGCTGGCGATGCCGTCGCGCGTCGAGTTTTTCACCTGGTACATCCGCTGGTCGGCGCGTTCGATGAGCGCCGCGGCATTCTCGCCGTCCTCGGGATAACTGGCGATGCCCAGGCTGGCGGTCAAGCGCAATGAGAGCCCTTCCGGACTGAGGAAGCGGCGTGCGCGCAGGGCGACCAGCAGGCGGTTCGCCGCTTTAGCCGCGGAAGGTCCGGAGGTCTGCGGCAACACCACCACAAATTCGTCCCCACCGTAGCGGAAGGCGATGTCCACGTTGCGCATGGTGCGGCTGATCACTTCGGCGGCTTCTGCGAGAACGCGGCTGCCTGCCGGGTGTCCGAGCACATCTTTGACCTGCTTGAAGTGGTCGAGGACCAGAAAAAGAATGCTGAGCGGGGTATCGAAGCGGCGGGCGCGCTCGATCTCGACCGGCAGGATGGCCGCGAGGTGGCGCGCGTTGAATAGATGCGTGCAGTCGTCGGTGATGGTGAGTTCGTGGATGCGCTCGACGGCGCGTGCGTTCTCGATAGCGATGGCGGCGTAATCGCAGACGATGTAAAGGAATGTGATGGCATCGTCGGTAAGTGTCTGCGGCTCGAGGTGCGCAACTTGCAGGACGCCGAGCGTGCGCTCGCGGGAGCGCAGAGGCAGGCAGATGGCGGAGTGCTGCTGTTCGCCGCTGGAGAGCCTGGCTGCGGCGCCGTCGTTGGTGACGATGAGTGGCTCACCATGCAGCGCTACCCAGCCGGCCATTCCCGTGCCGAGCGGGATACGGATGTTCTGCAGGGCCTCGTCGGAGACACCGCGGGCCAGCGCGTAGTAAAGATCGCTCTTCTGCTCATCGACCATGAGCAGCGACCAACTTTCGGGATGGAAGAATCGCTCCATCTGATCGAGGATGCTGCGCAGGATAGTGGGCAGATCGAGCGAAGAGGTGAGCGCCCGCGCGGCGTCGTGGAAGAGCCGGAGATGTTCGAACGAAGATGCTGCGCTCTGCGTGGACTCGGCCATCGGCTGCTGTCGATTGTGCCACGGAGACGGGCAGAGACGCCTCCGTCGCGTGTCGCGAATAGGTGACTATTGGGGCAACTTATACCCCAGATCAGCTGCCGCAACTTCAGCGGATCGCCCAGGCCATGCCGTCCGGTTCGCCGCCAGCCTGGATATGGCCTGTAACGGCCAACGATTGCAGGTCGACGACGACCACATAGTTATCCGGGGTGCAGGCGACGAAAGCGCGAGAGCCATCCGGCTGGATGACGATCCCCGCAGCACCGTGGCCAATCGGGATGCGCTTTGCTTCCTGGCGGGTGGCGGCATCGAGAATGACCAGTTCCGGGCCGCCCAGCGTAGAGACCAGAACGCGCTTGCCGTTCGGCGTGAACTTCAGCCGATTGGCGCCACGGACATTCGCCTGGATCGTCTGGGTAACCTTCTTTGCTGCGATATCGATCACCGAGATGGTTCCGTCCTGCGCATTGGCCACCCATAGCTCGCGATGATCGGGGGAGACATCGAAACCCTCCGAGCCGTTGCCCACGCGGATGACAGTTTCGTTCCAATCCTTGCGTGGCGGACCCCCTGCGGGTGGGCCGACGGGGCCTCCATTGGGGAGCCGCATCCCGCCCGGTGTTGGGCCCATGTGGACCGGTTCCATTTCGATCAGGCTGACGGTGCCGGAGCTGACGTTCGTCGTGATGATGCGTTGCTGGTCGTCGGAGACGTAGATCATGTGGGTGCGGTTCTGGCCAGTGCAGAGGACCCAGTCGATCTTGTGGGTCGCGGGATCATAGCGTCCGATCGCCTTGGCGGCCTCTGCCGTGAACCAGGTCTTGCCGCCGACGAAAGTCAACCCATGAGGGCCACGTAGCGGGCCCAGATCGATGGATGGAAGTGCGTGATGCCCCAGCAGATCAAGCACCGCAAGGGTGTTGTAGGCGCCAGAACCGTAGTTAGAGACGTATGCAGTTGTGCCGTCGGTCGACGCAATGACCTCGTGAGGATCGTTGCCGACGGGCATGCTGCCAAGGACCTGCAGCGTGGAGGGATCGACGATGCTGAGAGTGTGATCGTGCTTCGAGAGGATAAGGAGTGATGCCGCCGATGTGTTTTGAGCGAGCAGCGCACCAGGAACACAGAGCGCGGCGATCGCGCCGAGGACAGTGGCGAAGCGGATACGGACTCTCATGGGCCTCAAGCTTACCTTCCAGAGAAACGATCAGGACAGACAGACGTAAGTTGCGGCGCGAGAGTTTGCTGGTGGCTGCGGTTAGCCGCCGATATGCACCATGCTGCGGCTGGGCTTGAGGAAGCCCGGCTCGCCGATGTGATGGCGGGCCTCTTTCTGGGCGATCACCTGGCGGATGTAGGTGGCGAGGTCATCGTTCGAGCCGCCTCGTTGCAGCACGCCATAGAGGTCGTGGTCCATCTGCGAGAAGAGGCAGGTGCGGATTTTGCCGTCGGAGGTGAGGCGGACGCGGCTGCAGGCGCCGCAGAAGGCGCGGGAGACCGGCGCGATGATGCCGATTTCTCCGATGCAATCGTCGAAGGTGAAGCGCTGTGCCGTCTCGCCAGGCGTGTTGGCGGCGAGCGGCACCAGGGGGCGCACGGCGCTGATGCGGGCTTTCAGCTCGTCATAGCCGATCACCGTGTCACGGGACCAGATGCGGTCTTCTTCGAGCGGCATGAATTCGATGAAGCGCAGGATGACGCCTTCGATGCGGGCGAAGTCGACGAAGGGAACGATCTGATCGTCATTGAAACCGCGCAGCAGCACGCAGTTCACTTTCACCGGACCAAGACCGGCGGCCTGAGCGGCGCGGACGCCCGCGAGCACGCGGTCATAGCTGCCGGGAACACGGGTGATGCGCGCAAAGATCTCAGGATCGACGGCATCCATCGAGACGGTGACGCGGGTGAGGCCGGCATCCCGCAGGGAACGGGCTTGCCCGGCGAGCAGGTGGCCATTGGTCGTAATGGCAATGTCTATCAAGCCGCCGGAACCAGTGCGCAGTTCCGCGATCTCGCGGATGAGCGTGGTGAGATCGCGGCGCAGCAGCGGCTCACCTCCCGTAAGGCGCACTTTCTCGATGCCGAGCGAGACAAAGACTCGGATGATGCGCAGGTAGTCATCCAGCGGCAGCTCGCTGTATTGTGCGCCCTCGTTCCCGGTGCGGCAGTAGATGCATTTGTAATTGCACCGGTCGGTGACCGAGACGCGTAGGTCCGTAATCGCGCGGCCGTGGCTGTCGGTCAGGCGTCCGCTGTCGGCGAACGGAGCAGGCGTGGCTGCGGTCGGGATGGCTTGGGTGGACGCCATGGCAGTTCGATGCTTTCTCTATTCTACGAGCAGCAGCCACGATCCATTCACATCAGCTAATTAGAGCTGGAGACGGGCTGACCATCCGACTCTCCGATCCAGCGGGTCAACACCGGGTGGAGCTCCCGTTGGGCATGAGATTCATTCTGCTCGTCTTGTTGCGCCCATGCGACAAAGCCATCCGGCCGCACAAAAAGGGCAGTCAGACCCAGGCTGTCTTTTGGTTTGGCGGAGACATACTTGAGCCGTCCAGCCCAGGAGCAGCTGACGCTACGGAGCTCTTCACTGCCAGTCAGGTCGAGCAGCAGCGCGGTCCCTTCATGGAGAAGCGCGCCAAGCCTTGACCCATCCTCGAATTCGAAATCCGGCGCGCTGCGGCCGATCACCGGATGGTCGCCCGGCAGGCTGTAGCGCAGCCACATGCCGGCAATCTTCTGCGCAAAGTAGGTCGCGCCCGCAGGCGTCTGGATGAGGTCGCGAACGATCGCCGCCATCGCGCGGGCATGCGGTTCCGGACGGAGAATTGCAACCTGGGCGCGTGTCCATTCCAGGGCCCATGCCCCGATCGGGTGCCGCTCTTCGGTGTAGGTATCGAGCAGACCGTCGGGAGTCCAGCCCTTGATCACGGCGGCAAGCTTCCAGCCGAGATTCATTGCATCGCCGATGCCGAGATTGAGCCCCTGCCCGCCGAGCGGTGAATGGACGTGCGCCGCATCGCCAGCCAGAAGGACGCGATCCTTGTGATAGGTCACGGCCTGGCGTGCATTGTCGGTGTAACGCGTGGCCATGTGCAATGCGGTGAGTGTCACATCGGTGCCGGAGACGCGGCGCAACGTGTTCTGAAAGGCGTCCAATGTCAGGGTGTCTTCGCGGGCGGCCGCGCCGCCGTCGAATTCGACAACGCTGATGCGGCCGGGCAGCGGCCCGTTCACGTACATGCCGTACGGCGTGATATTCCAGCCGGGACTCAGCTTTTCCGGATCGGCAAAATCTGCCATCGCGATGGTGCCGGTCAGTTCTGGATCGGTGCCGGAAAATTCGAATCCGGCACGCTTTCGTACGGTGCTGCGCCCGCCGTCACAGCCCACCAGCCATCTGGCCTGAATAGTTTCTTGGCCGAGATGCACGGTAACGTCGTTATCGCTCTGCGTCACATCCGTCACTGCTGACCCGAGCCTTACATCGACACCCAGATCGTTTGCGCGGTCGGCAAGCAGAGACTCGATGCCTGCGAGACTCACCATGCCGCCTGAGGCAGACGGCCCCGGAATCATGAACTTCTCGGTGGAGAAATCTATCTTGTTGCCGTCGAGCAGGATTCCCGCAAAGTGTCCGGCGAAGCGAGGAGCGGCCGCCTCATTCGTCTTGCTGGTATCCGCCATCTCGATGCCTTTGTTCACGCCTGAGCCAGTCCATCCAAAAGCTGAAGCGCGCACGGCCTTCAGGAGGCCGCGACGATAGAAGGCTTCCACCGAGGGCAGATTCAGGCCCCGCATTCCCATAAAGTTCGTTTTGAGCGGAGTGCGGGTATCCTCCAGCCGTTCGAGCACAAGTACGGCAATACCGGCCAGTCGCAGTTCGCAGGCGAGAAATAAACCTACGGGCCCAGCACCTGCAATCACCACGTCGTAATCCAAGCTGTCCCCCCGAGAAACGGACGTCAGAAACAGACGCGCCATTGAAGATTAGAACGCTTGGGAAGGAGACTCAGAAAAATAATCTGGATGATGCCGTATGCCGCTCATTTCACCATGATCTGCGCCTTCACCCGATTGAACTCGGCCTTGGAAAGGACGCGCTTGCGCACGAGCTCCGGGGTGGAGGCGTACGGCCTGTTTTTAACAATCGAATTTGCCAGATCGGGCGTTATTCCGGGGAGGGTGGAAAGCTGTTTGGCAGTTGCTTGATTGATGTCAAGCGGTCCCTTCCTCGTAAGCCCTTCGGCAATACCCTTGGCAATCGCGCCGGCATTCCGCTTCGCTGCGGCTGTGGCATCTGCGGTGTGCTCTCGAAGCGCATCGGTGTTGCTCGGCGAGAAGCAGCCGGATAGCAAAAAGAGACATGCCGCCATGGCGAGAGCTCTGAGCATGATGATTCGGATGCAATTGGAATTCAGTGTGCTGTTGTAAAGCAAGCCTCTTTCAAGCACTCTCCCGGAGGGTGCGAATCTGGGTAAGCTAGAGCGAATCTGGGTAAGCTAGAGCTATGAGCGCAAAAAAGATCGAGATGGAGGAGCAATCCGCGGCACGGCGCCACAGTGCGGTGCGCTTCGACGTTCTGGTGATCGGGGCGGGCCCGACGGGGCTGGCCTGCGCGATCGAGACGCAGCGGCGGAATATGCGTACAGTGCTGGTGGACAAGGGCTGCCTGTGCAACTCGCTGTTTCACTATCCGTCGAACATGACCTTCTTCACGACTCCGGAGCTGCTGGAAATCGGCGATATCCCGTTTGCCAGTCCCAACCAGAAGCCGACCCGCGATGAGGCGCTGGAGTACTACCGCAAGGTGGCCGAGCACTATCAGCTGGATGTGCGCCAGTATGAGACGGTTCTGCGAGTTGAGGGGACGGACGGCGAGTTTCGCGTGCGCGTGCAGGACCGCTTCGGGCGGGAGCAGAATTACATGACACGGAAGATCGTGGTCGCGACGGGCTATTACGATCTGCCGAATTATCTGAGGATTCCGGGCGAGGCGTTGCCCAAGGTGCTGCACTACTATGACGCTCCGCATCCGTACTACGACACCGACGTCGTGGTGATTGGCGGGAAGAATTCCGCGGCGATTGCGGCGCTGGACCTGTGGCGGCACGGCGCGCGCGTCACCCTGGTGCACCGCGGCCCGCGGATCCACCATCACGTGAAGTACTGGATTCTCCCCGATATCGAGAACCGCATCAAGGCGGGCGAGGTGGAGGCATATTTCGATTCGCGGGTCACCGCGTTCCGCGAAGACACCGTGGAACTGGAGACGCCGAAGGGGCCGAAGACGCTGCGCAACGATTTCGTCTTCGCGCTGACCGGCTACCACCCGGATTTCGATTTGTTGACCTCCTTTGGCGTGCGGATGGACAACAAGGACCGGTGCCCGGAGTGCGATCCTCAGAGCCTGGAGAGTAACGTCGCGGGTCTTTACCTTGCGGGGGTAATCGTTGCCGGCTCGCGGACGAACGAGATCTTCATCGAGAACGGCCGCTTTCATGGGCGGCAGATCGCCGCCGACATTGAGGCCAAGCTCGAGGATGTCACCGCTCCGGCGTTGCAAGGCGAATGATTTGATGTCGCGTGATTTGTCCGACGCTGGCCGCTTTTCACCGGAGGGGCGGCACGGTACCCTGAGAGCGAACCGACCGCGCTCGCTGTAGACTGGAGCCAAAGCCCAGATAAGGTGTTGTGGTCAAAGGCATTCGGTGCGGCCGTTATTCGCGCGGACGAGTCATACTCATCTGTGTTTTTGCCTGGTTCTCGGGAAGAGATTCACGCGTTGTACGTATGTAGCTCGTCCTTGTTGCGCGAGAAAGGCGTCGCTTAGAGCATTTTCCCTTCCGTTCGCTGCTCTAGACCGGCGGGGAAAACGCTATAACTCCCCCGCTCCGGAAGGAATGGATACGGATGCCCTGGTTCCGTTACCGCACGATTCGTAGCCAGTTGACGATCGGCTTCATCATTCTGGAGCTGCTGTTTACTATTGGCTTCTCGCTGTTGATCCTGCGCACAGAGCTGAGCGAGATCCACGGGCGCGCCGAGCGACGCATCGAGCAGCAGGTGATTCTGCTGTCGACCATGGCCCTCGACGCTGTGCTCGACCAGGAGAGTCATCGGCTGATTCCGATGGCACAGGCGCTCGAAGCAAGCACCTCAGTCCATTTTGTCCGGCTCACCGATCCGAATGGTGCGCCGTTGCTGCCAAATAACGGCCACATCGAATCCAGCCCGCTGACTCCGATCGAGCGGAAGCAACTGCCCCCCCCGGGTCTTATGTTCGAGCGCCCGGACATCTTTGAGAACGGTGAGGGCAATCGCGAGGCAGTGTACCCCATCCATAATGGCAGCGAGTTGCTGGGCTACGCCTGGGTAGCCGAGAATCCTACGGCGGAGAAAGAAGAAGTAGGTGCGCTGGTGCGCGTCACCGGGCTTGCCGGAGCGCTAGGGGCACTGGGCTGCCTGCTTGCTTCAGCGATGCTGGCGCGCTCGATTACGGGGCCGCTGCGCATGGTGATGAATGCGACCCGGCGGCTCATCCGCGATCCCGAGACGAAAGAAGGTTTCCCGCTGGATGTGGCGGAGACAAATGAGGCCGGGGAGCTGGCCGAGGCGCTCAATCTGCTGGTGCTGGCAATGGAGGAGCAGCGCGCCGGCCTGAACGACACCCTGTCCCTGCTGGATTCCATGTTGGCGAACGCGCCGATCGGTTTTGCTTTTCTCGATCGGCAGGGCCGGTTTATTCGCGTGAACAACTTTCTCGCCACGGGCATGGGTATCGAACTAACACAGTTCCTAGGCCACACCGCAGGGGAGCTTTTTGGCCCAGCGGAGGCCGAGACTTTCCAGCCACGTCTCGCCGCGATCTTTGACGGAGCCCAGCAGGTCGATACCTTCGAGTTGCAGATGACCGATACGAAAGGGGATGTCCGAAGCTGGCTGGTGAATCTGTATCCAGTGAGGAGCGGACAGCACGAGGTGCGCTGGGTGGGTGCGGTGATGATCGATACGACGGAGCGCCGCCGCTCCGAAGACACGCTGCGCCGCACTGAGAAGCTGGCTGCCGCCGGACAACTGGCTGCGTCGATTGCGCATGAGATTAATAATCCGCTGGAGGCGGTGACCAATCTGCTGTTTCTGCTGCGGACCCAGACGTCTCTTGACGGGGAGGCACTGCGCTTCACGGAGATGGCACAGCACGAGGTGGCTCGAGTTTCCGAGATCGCACAGCAGACGCTGCGCTTCTACCGGCCCTCGACCTCGCCCGCGCTGGCGAATGTGGGAGAGATTCTCGACTCCATCCTGACCCTGCACAGCGGCCGGGTTCACACGCTGCGGGTGGAGGTGACGCGCCGCTATAGCGACGACATCGATCTTTATTGCCTCTCGGGCGCGCTGCGGCAGGTCTTCGCTAATCTGATCACGAACGCGCTGGACGCGCTGAATGGCGGTGGCCAGCTGCTGATCCGGGCAGGGCGCTCGCACTGCTGGAAGGATGGCCGCTCGGGCGTGAGGATCGTGGTGGCGGATACGGGGACGGGTATGCCCGCCGAGGTGCGCCGGCGTATCTTCGAGCCGTTCTATACCACCAAGCTGGCCACCGGCACCGGTTTAGGGCTCTGGGTGACTCAGGACATTATGGACAAGCATCAGGGCACCATCGCGGTGCGCAGCCGCTGCGAAAACCCGGAGAAGCGCGGATCCGGCACTGTCTTCATGCTGTTCTTCCCGGACCGTGGGGTTGTGCCGCCCGCGGCCGAAGCCGGTGAGCAAGGGGTTGCTACGGTGATCTCAGAGCAACTTGCCTGAGCGATGAGAGAAGGCGGCGGACGCCAAGCCGCTGCGCTGCGCAGACACAAAATGGGCGGCCTGCGGCCACCCATTTTGCTTTTCGCTACTTGCGCGCTGCCGCGCTGTAATTCACCTTGATCGGGTTCATGGTGCGGTAGCGCACACGCAGGCCGCCGACCGTGGCCGGCTGGGAGCGTGGCGTGCGTGTCCGATCGACGAAGATAACCAGTGCGGCCTCGGAGGGATTGTCCTGGCTCTGGGTGACACCCACTCCGAAGAAGGCAGGGTCGCTCATCAGCTGAGACGCATGCTGCTTCTGGACGGCCCGGGCGGCATTGAGCGTCGCCTCCGGCAGATGGATGCCGGGGGTGAGGGATGAAGACGTTGGCGCCATGCCACTCGCGACCGCGCTGGCGGTTGTGGGAATGACGCGGGTCGGCAAGCCGCCGATGGTCTGCGGAACGGCTATGCCGGCACGGCTCTGATCGACATAGACCACCACGGCGGCCTGGCCCGGTTGATCGAGGCTCTTGCCGGCCGCCACCCCGAGGATGCCCTTGCTTGCGTCGACGATCGCGGCACCCTGCTCGGTGGCCGCAGTCTTTGCCGCGCTCATGCGAGCGGTAGATACGGCTGCACTGGCGCTGGCGGTGTTGGAGTCGTAGTTAAGGCAGTTCACAGTGTGGGGGGAGCCGCCAACTACAGTGAATGTCGTGCCCGAAGGCGCTTGGCTGAACTGCGCAAGATCGCTGAGGACCTCACCGATGGGTTGTGCGAAGCTTTCACCCGGCTGGGTGGCTGTTCCAGTTGATCCGGCATAGAAGAGACCGAGCGGCTGCGCGTTGGCGGTGTCGACGATCAACGAGCCGGAATCGCCGGCGTCGGAGAAATAGTTGCCCGGCATGCCGATCTGGTTGGTGAAGGTCTTGGAGACATAGAACTGCGTCTCAGCGGCGTCCTTGTAATAGGACACCTTCACGCTGGTATCAATTGCGTCCACGGTAGTGCAGGTCAGGCCGGTGGTGCGGCCGCTCTTGGCCACATGGATGTTGTTCACGTTGGCTGAAGTGAGAACCTCGCCAGTGCCGGCCACGGGGGCCGCTGCGGCGATGTGGTTGCTGCCGCCGCCCGATGCGCCGAGCGCGATGACTGAGCCAGAGGCGTCTACGTTCGCCGAGGTGGTTGCGGCGAGAGCCGCGTCCACATTGGCGGAATTGTCGATCAGTGGCACCCAGTACTGCAGTGTGCCGATGGCGGTGATGCCAGTGACCCCGGTGGCGAGTTGGGTGCATCCTGTGTCTACGAGACCCGGCTGGATCACAGTATTGCCCGCTGTGGCCTGATCGGATTCCGCGAGCACGTGGTTGTTACTCAGGATGTAGAGATTGCTGGCTTGATCCTTCACCAGCGCACCGAGGGTGCCGCTGGCACAGTCGGTGACGTTGCCGTTGGAATCGAGGTCCACGTCGTTGTTGTTGCCGCCCGAGGCGCCCATCTGCACGGCTGAGGTCTGGGCGGCCTGGTTATCGAGCGGTGAGGTGTTCAACCCCGAGCCATTCAGTAGCAGCTTGGAGAAGCTGGTGGTGGCGGAATTCGATGCAACTGTGCCAACGGCATAGATGGCCTGCGACGGAACGGACGAAGGCGCGGTGTAGGTTGCGGTGCAGTAGGTATAAAAGGGATTCGAAGAGTTAATGCTGCCGCTCTTCTGGCAACTAGAATTGCTGATGGCGCCGCCTGCGGAACCGGGGCTCGAGCCGCCGGAGGGGGAAGTGGAGAGACCCCAGTTGACGGATCCTCCGCCGACTTCCGCGATGGTTGCGGCGAGAGGAACTGTGGCGCCGGCGGAAACAGTCGCGTTCTCGGGCGTTACCGCCTGGATAAAGCCCGGCGTTACGGTAATCACGGCTGTCGCGGTCTGATAAATATTGGTCTTCAGGTTGGCCTGAACCTGAATCTGGACCGAGTCTTTCGAGAGTGCGCTGGGTGGAAAGTAGAGGCCGCTCGTTGCGTCGACGCTGCCCCAGCCGAGCGTAGTGTTGTCGTTTGTGCCGGTAGTGACGACCCAATTGACGTTGGTTGCCGGCTGGCCATTGGTGAGCGTGGCAGTGAACTGGACCTGACCGTTGGTGTCGATCGTTGTCGTCGCTGGCGAGATGGAAAATGTCGGGTTCGAGGGATTCGAGCTGGGGCCGCCGCCACCGCATCCAGCAATCACAAGCACAAGGGGAGCGGCGCAGGCGAAGAGCGCACGAATAGGCCGGGTCATAGTCACTACCATCCAAGGGTTGCAATTATTGTACGTGCCCGGCGTGCCTGCCCACTTCATGGACACGCCAGGCGGAGTGTCACAAAAGTCGTACAGCAGACAACGGCGTATGGATCGAAACACCGAATAGACGACGAAGTTGCGGGAGTAGTTGCAGCGATCCGGATCGACAAGCCAGCGAGTCAGCGGACCTAGATCGTTGTTTCGGATCCTCGGAACATTCATCTAGAGCGAAGTCGAACGCGGAGGACAGTTTCTTTACAAGAAAGACACACCAGATCCGTCCACTACGCGGCTGCGCCGCTGCGGTCGGGATGACATCGATTGCTGTGGTTTAAAGCAAGCTTGACTGATAAAACTAAACCGTTCAGTATTGAAATGAAGCGAAGTACTCACAGGAAGGATTTTCCTGAATGATCTCGGTCCGCAATCTGGTCAAGAGCTTCGGCGATTTCACTGCCGTGAAGGACATCACCTTCGACGTCGCGCAGGGAGAGATTTTTGCTTTCCTCGGGCCGAACGGCGCGGGCAAAACGACGACCATCAAAATGCTGACCACGCTGCTGCGCCCGACCAGCGGCCACATCGAGTTGGACGGCCTCGATCCGACGGCAAAGCAGAAGCAGGCGCGTCAGCGGTTCGGGATTGTCTTTCAGGATCCGAGCCTGGATAACGAGCAGACCGCGTGGGAGAACATGGACCTGCACGGCGTGCTCTATCATGTCCCGCGCAAGCTGCGCGCCGAGCGTAC
>JBJMGC010000028.1:0-20811 GCA_045808105.1 Acidobacteriaceae bacterium
GCTGACTTCGCGCGGATCTTGCAGCACTTTCTATTGCCGATTTAATGTCCGCCGAGCGACTGCCACAACAGGACGCCATTCAGCGACAGAATGATCGTCGTGGCAACCCAGCCGAGCGCCTGGACCACTCGGCCGTTCACGAACCGGTCCATCACCTTTGTGCGCTGCGTCAGGATCAGCAGTGGGATCAGCGCGAAGGGTAGCGTAAAGCTGAGCGCGGCCTGGGACAGCAGCAGGATACGCAGCGGGTCAAGACCGATGCCGATCACGACCAACGCTGGCAAGAGCGTGAGCAGGCGACGCAGGAAGATCGAGAAGCGCACCTGGAGGAAACCCTCAAGGATCATCTGGCCGGCCATGGTGCCGACCGTCGAAGACGAAAGTCCGGAGCAGAGCAGCGATACCGCGAAGATCGTCGCCGCCGCCGGACCGAGAAGCGGACCCAAGGTGGCATGTGCCGCCTCGATGGACATGCTGGTCATTCCCTTGCCGGCAAAGGCGGCCGCCGCGACCACAATCATCGCCGAATTCACCAGCCAGGCGCCGTTCATCGCAACGATGACGTCGAACAACTCCATGCGCAGCAGGCGTGTCCGGGTGAGAAACACGGGTTCATCACGGTCTGCGCGCTCCTGCTGCACTCGCGGCTGCACCAGGCCGGAGTGTAGGTAAACCACATGCGGCATCACCGTTGCGCCGAGCATCGCAACGGCGAGATACAAGCTTTTGGTGTCGAGGATCGGCACGACTGTGTGGTACGCAATCGATCCCCAATGGGGGTGGATGAAGAACATCTCCGCCGCGTAGCAGCCGCCGATCACCACGACAAAGAGCATGATGACCAACTCAAGCTGACGAAAGCCCCGCTGCTGCAGCATGAGAATGAAGAAGACGCAGATCGCTGTGAGAACCGCGGCCAGCAGCAGCACATGTGTGCGCGTCATCCCGGTGGCCATCAGCCGGGGGCCTAGTAGCAAATAGAATCCCAGTGCCGCCCCGAGGAACTCTGCCAGGTCAGTGGCGAGCGCGGAGATCTCCGCCGCCAGCCATAGAAAGATGGTCATGCCGCGCGAAAAATGAAGGCGGCAGTTCTCCGGCAGCGTGTGGCCGGTGGCGATCCCCAGCTTGGCTGACAGGTACTGGATCAGGATGGCCATCGCATTGGACAACAGCAGGACCCATAGAAGCTGGTAGCCAAAGCGCGTGCCACCCTCGAAATTGGCGGCGAAGTTGCCCGGGTCGATGTAGGCGATGCTCGCGACGAAAGCCGGCCCAAAGTAGTACAGGAGCCTGCGCTGCCCGGTGCGGGGATCGAGGGCTGCGCGGGCTGTAGCTGCGGTCGCCATAATGGAAGTATAGCCAAATTTAGGCAAGCCTTAATTAAAATTTAGGTACGCCTCAAAGCGTTTTTCCCCGGAGTTCGCCGACTTTGCACAGGAGACGCGGCATATTCGTACCTCAGAACAATTAGATTGGCCGCATGAAGATTAAGAGTCCTTACCTGGTGAAGCCGGGCGCAAAATTTCGCCTCAAAGACTGGGCGACCGACGACACTGGCAGCTTCAAAGATGAGCCGAACGCCCAGACCGACCTCGAAAAGCATTGTCAAACTCTCGCCAACCTACAGGATGTACTCTTTGCCGAAGCAAAACACGCGCTTCTGATCGTCTTGCAGGCGATGGACACCGGCGGGAAGGACGGCACCATCCGTCACATCTTCACCGGCGTCAATCCGCAGGGTGTGGATGTCACGCCTTTTAAGGTGCCGACGCCGCTCGAAGCCGCGCACGACTACCTATGGCGCGCACATGCTGCAGTGCCTCGCCTCGGCACCATCGGGATTTTCAATCGCTCGCATTACGAGGACGTGCTAGTGACCCGCGTCCATAAGACGATCAGCGACAAGGTAGCGAAACGGCGCTTTCGCGAGATCAATCAGTTCGAGGAGATGCTCCATGACAACGGCGTGGCCATCCTCAAATTCTTCCTGCACATCAGCCACAAGGAGCAAACCGCCCGGCTGAAAGCACGCTGCGATGACAAGGAGAAGCAATACAAGATCAGTGAGAGCGACTTCCACGAGCGCGTGTACTGGCGCAAATATCAGCAGTGCTACGAAGACGCGATCGGCGCGACCAGCCAGAAGCACGCCCCATGGTTCGTCATTCCGGCGGATCACAAGTGGTACCGCAACGTCGCGGTCTCCCAGGTAATCGTCGAAGCACTGGAAGGTATCGATCTGAAATATCCGCAGCCGACATTCGATGTGTCGAAGGTATGCAGCGAGGTTTAGAAAACGCCTTAGCTGGCGTGGCTCGCAGCAGGTGATTGAAGTGCGACCGGCCGATCGATCTGTGTCTTCAGCACAATCGTGGTCTCGGTCTGCTCGATGCCCGGGATGAGTCGCAGATGTTCGGTCAGGCTGAGCAGCGCCGCCGTGTTCGCCACATGAACCTTCAGTATCATGCTCAGTTCACCGGCCACGGAATGGCACTCTTCGATAGAAGGAATCTTTCTCATCGATGCGAGCAGTTCCGAACACGGGCGAGTGGCGCGGATTCCGATGAATGCAATCACGTCCAGCCCCAAAGCGGCCGTATCGATCTCCACTGTCCATCTCCGGATGATTCCCTCGCGTTCGAGCCGTCGCAATCGCTCATGAACGGACGACGGCGCCAGTTTCACCAGAGCCGCGAGGTCTTCCAGCCTTTGCGAAGCATTCTGCTGCAAGGCTTCCAGCAGAACGAAATCTTTTCTGTCCAGATCCATTGTTATGTCTCAGAGTAAAGCATAGACCGAATTAAATTCGGTAGTGTGGAAATTACATCGACATAAGATCGAGACAAATGTCCAAGCCTCCAATCCAATCCGGAAGAAGGAGATTTGAAATGCAGGTACTGATAGTCGTCGATGCACAGAACGAATTTTCCGCAGCTGGATTGCGCCCAGTTCTGAATCACACAGAGGCCCTGGAATGCATCCGCCGTCGAGTTGCGGACGCTCGGGATGATGGCCGTCCGATCGCCTGGGTTCGCCATTACAACAAGCCGGAGGAGTCGCGCGCCTTCGTTCCGGGAACGTGGGGAGCGGAGCTTTCGAGCGGCCTGGGTCCCGATCTCGCGCTTTACTCCGAGAAGCTCTTTGAGAAGGATGTATTCGGCGCATTCACCGGAACGGACCTGGAGAAGTGGCTTCGCGACATCGGGACGACCAGTTTGCTGCTGGTCGGCTTTTATACCCATATGTGCGTCTCGACCACAGCTCGTGAAGCGCTGGTGCGTGGCTTTGATGTCGCCATTGATCCGGACGCAACGGGGGCACGCGAACTCGATCACGAGCTGCTCGGACATCAGGGTGCAGACGAAGTCCGTCGTTCGGCTCTGCTCCACCTGGTGAACCTGGGTGTGATCATCGAGCGTTGGAGCGGCACGGCAGCACAATCTGTAACGGAGGATGCAAGCGCATATTCTCGGGCCCGTTGACCTGAGTCCTCTCGCCAGGAATGGGAGTCGCGATTGCGCAGATTTAGCAACCGGTGTAGACCAGCTTCATTACGGTCAATTCAGGCGTACATGGATGAAGCTGCGCCGCACAGCTTCCGCAACATCCAAGCCCATGGAATGAGCGTGCTTTCGTTCAAGCCATATTTTGGCGACATCTGGATCACGCGCCTCCTCCTTCAGCGGGGAATTGCGGCGATCTACCTCATCGCCTTCATCGGCGTGATCCGTCAGTTCAAGCCGCTGCTGGGCGAACGCGGCTTGCTGCCGGTCCCGATTTATCTGAAGCGCGTCGGCTTCCGCGAAGCTCCCAGCATCTTTTGCTGGAAATATTCTGATCGCGGGCTCGATGTCGTCGCCTGGACCGGACTCATCCTTGCGGCTTCCGCCCTTTGCGGTTTTACGGAAGCTGGGCCGGTGTGGATTTCGGTTGGAGCATGGCTCCTGCTGTGGGCGCTCTATCTCTCGATCGTGAATGTCGGACAGAGCTTCTTTGCCTTCGGCTGGGAATCCATGCTGCTGGAAGCGGGCTTCTTCACCGCGTTTCTAGGCCCGTCGCGCTTGCGGCCATCGGTCCTTCCGATCCTGATACTGCGCTGGATGCTCTTTCGCACCGAGTTAGGCGCGGGACTTATCAAGCTGCGTCACGATTCCTGCTGGCGTGACCTGACCTGCCTCTTGTATCACTACGAAACACAGCCGCTGCCCAACCCGCTGAGCTGGTATTTTCATCGCCTGCCTGGAGCCTTTCATCGTTTCTCGGTCGTCTTCAGCCATTTCGTGCAGGTGATTGTGCCCTTTGGACTGTTTGCCCCGCAGCCCATTGCCTCAGTCGCGGCCGGCTTCATCGTCTTCCATCAGCTATGGCTCATCATCAGCGGGAATTACTCGTGGCTTAACTGGCTCACTGCGATCCTGGGCGTGGCTGGTTTCAGCGATCGGATTCTCGCGATGGTCATTCCGTTGGGGCCGCCACCGCTCTTGCCGCGCCCGTTCGCGTTTGATGCTCTGCTGTACGCAGTCAGCATCGCTATGGTGTTGCTCAGCGTGCAGCCGGTTCTGAATCTCTTCTCCAGAGACCAGGTCATGAACTACAGCTACAACCGCTTCCATCTCGTGAATACTTACGGCGCGTTCGGGTCGGTCGGCAGGGAGCGTTACGAGATCGTGATGGAAGGCACCAGCGACCGGGTGATCACGCCTGCCACCAAGTGGAAGGAGTATGGCTTCAAGGCGAAGCCCGGCGATCCCAAGCGCATGCCGCCGCAGATTGCCCCGTATCATCTGCGGCTGGACTGGCTAATCTGGTTCCTGCCCTTTTCGGTTGCGATTACGGGCAGCGGAATCCGGGTGCGTGGTTACGATCTCTGGTTTCTCAGGTTCGTTCAGAAGCTGCTGACCAGCGATCCCGGGATCCTTCGCCTGATGGGAAAGAATCCCTTCCCCGAAGACCCGCCAGTGTTGATTCGCGCGCTCTTCTATCGCTATCGCTACACGGATTGGCGGACAAAGCGCCAGACCGGCGCGTGGTGGACGCGTGAGCTGCTGGGCACGTATCTACCGCCGCTGTCTCTCGAAACGCTTGAAGATATCTGAGCGGGCTGCTGGCTCGCTGAGTTATGACTCGTAGTACAGATAGCGCCGCCACTTCGGATCGGAGTGGCCGATCATGCGCATGATGTGCCGGCTGGTGTGCAGCGAGAAGGGCCGCGGTTCGCGCAGCAGCTTCATCTCCGTCAGCTCGTTCAGCAGATGATTGCCCTTGCGGCGATTGCAGCTATGGCAGCACGCCACGAGATTTTCCCAGGTGGAGAGGCCGCCGCGTGAGCGGGGCTGTACGTGATCCAGCGTGAGCTCGCCGGAGTTCATCACGATGCCGCAGTACTGGCAAGTGTTGCGGTCGCGCAGCAGGATGTTCTTGCGCGAGAGTGCGCGTGTCTGGTGGGGGATGCGGCGGTACTCGAGCAGACGAATGACCGATGGCATGGGCACGCGCACGCGTGCGGCGTGCAGAACTGCGCCCTGCTCCTCTTCCGTGCGTGCAACGCCCTTCAGCACCAGCACCAGCGCACGCCGGGCTCCGCAGATGTTGATCGGCTCATAAGAGGCATTCAGCACCAGCACCGGGCGCTGCATGGTGATCGGTTGCGCCACCCGGATCTCCACCGGCGGCGTGTGCGTCAGCTTGGTCTTGCGTGTGTGCGCGGTTGCCTTCACTGGCGACATCCCTCTCCCTTTCGTTAACGGCCTGCCCAAAAAAACTTTTCCGTACAGCAATTCACTCCATTACGAGTGCAGTATCGTGCTCGTCTCTGCATGGCCCATGCTTGCGTGGCCCGTCAGCGCGCCGGCATCCCACATGGCAACGCCTTCACGCTGCGTTCTGGCAACGGTGGCCACCCAGACTGCTTTCGCGCCGCCACGCAGCAGCACGCGACTACACGCAGACGCCGTTGCTCCAGTGGTGTAGATGTCGTCCACCAGCAAGACGACCTGGTCGCGGATGCGCGCCGCATCATGGACCGCGAATGCTCCGCGAAGGTTGCGCCGGCGTCCCTCAGGACTGAGCCGTGACTGGCTGTCAGTGGAACGCTGGCGCCGCAGCACGCCTCGCGTCATCGTCCAGCGATGCGCCTTATCTGTATGCTGCAGTTCGCCGACCAGCGCGTTCGCGATCCGGTCCGCATGGTTGAAGCCGCGCTGGCGCCGCTTGGCGCGGTAGAGCGGCACCGGAACCACCAGGACGCGTGTGCCGGGGTCAATCGGCAATGTCGCTACCACAGACGCGAGCCGCCGCCCCAATGTTTTGGCGATGGGCTGCATGCCCTCGTACTTCAGCAGGTGAATCAGGCCGCGCAGCTCGTTTTCATACCGGCCATACGCAACCGCCTTGGAGAACCCGGCAGGCTTGTCGTCTTGCTGATCCAGGCAAACTTGGCAAAGCCGCGGCTCATCTCCGGTGCAATGAGCCATCGAGGACTGAGGCAGTCCCAGGTCTTCGCCGCAATGCGTGCACAGCACACCGGTTTGCGGCGCAACGGCCGACCAGCAGGACTCACAAATGGGAAGGGAAGAGAAGCGCAGGAGAGATTGCTTGCAGAGCGCGCAGGAGGCAGGGTAAAGCGCGGCGCTCAATGCATCGAAGATCGGCTGAAACGGACTTCGCAGAAAGCGCGCAGCCGCGCGCCATGACAGTGTCACTGCTTCCGGAACGTCCGATGTCAGAGCTGTCTGACTGCGGAAGACCCACCCTCTTTCAACCAGTTGCCGCCCTGGGGGCACCACGCCACCCGGGCACCAGGCGCCCGATGCACCGAGTATAGAGCAGGTGCCATCTTCCCGTCACCAGCAAAGATGCTGGCACGAGCACGCGCAGCGGCATTTCACACCGTGTCAATGAGCCGCAACTCTATCAGCCGAAGGTGGTTTGGCCGCCGGAGCCTTGCTCTTGGTCAGCATTGTCTGCACGACGCCGAGGATGATCATCGCCGCGCCCGCTGCCTGCAGGGCAGACACATGCTCGCCGCCCAGCGTGACGCCGGTGATGAGCGCGATCAGCGGGTTGACATAGGCATAACTCGCGACGCGGGTGGCTGGCTCGTGATGGATGAGCCAGGTATACGAGGTGAAGGCCAGGATCGACGCGCAGGTGACGAGATACAAAAACGAGAGCAGTGTGTGCCACTGCCACGCGGCTAGCGCCGCAGGAATGCGCGGCAGCTCGCCCGCTACCGCAGAGATCACAAGCAGTCCAAGGCTGCCGAGCCCCATCTGTAGACCGGCACGCATCGCCTGATCGTCTGGCAGCGTCAGCGAGCGGCTCCACAGCGTGGCGAAGGAGAAGACCACGGTGCCCGCCAGTTCTACCAGAACGCCGCTGACCATCGAGTGCTCAAAGCCGATGGAGCGCGTTACCAACAAGACGCCGAGGATGCCCAGCAGCGTTGCTCCGGCGACCGATACGCCGAGGCGTTCGGTGCGGAAAACGAGCACCTCACCCAGCAGAATCCAGATGGGAATCATGGCAGCGATTACAGCGGCTGTTCCGGAGGCGATGCGCGTCTCCGCCCAGAAGAGCGCGCCATAGCTTCCCGCGAAGAGCAGCAGCCCGACCGCCAGAGAGTGCAGCAACCCGCGACCGCTCACCCGCGCGCGCACGCGCCAGAAGCTGAACAGGCACAGCGCTGCGCCCGCCAGGAGAAAGCGAAGAGCCGCGGAAAAGAAGGGCGGCGTGACGGCGACCATATCTCGGATGGCAAGGAAGGAGCAGCCCCAGAAAACGTAGATCGCCCCATAGGCCAGGATGCGAACCGTACTCCGCGAGATCGCCATGGCTCAAGGATAGGACAACCTCGTTTCCGCCTTGCCCGCCCGGGCGCGGTCTACGCGGCGTTGGTGCGAGGCGCGCGAAATGCAATTCCAGCCTGCGAAGCGCGATGCCGCGCTGTTACACTCGCTGTTCCCCGAACGAGACATTTCACCGAGAGGTGGATCGACCGTGCCCGAGACCACACAGCAACTTCAACCAGCGGCGCAGCAGTTCCAGCCATTCATCCCGCCCACAGAGTCACGGCCGGAACTGACCTTCCGGGCACTCCTGCTGGGTTCGCTCTTCGGGATACTCTTCGGCGCCGTCACGGTCTATGTCGGATTACGCGCCGGACTCACCGTCGCTGCTTCCATTCCTATCTCGGTGCTCTCCATCAGCGTGCTGCGCGCTCTGGGCCGCGCTTCGATTCTGGAAAACAACATCGTCCAGACCACGGGCAATGCCGGCCAGTCCATCGCCTCCGGGGTCATCTACACCCTGCCGGCGCTGATTTTTCTTGGCTTCGATCTGGAATATTCGCGCATCTTCTTTCTCGCACTGATCGGTGGATGGCTGGGTGTGCTCTTCATGATCCCCTTGCGCCGTCAACTCATCGTCCAGGAGCACGGCACGCTTACTTATCCGGAAGGCACCGCGTGCGCGGACGTGCTGCTTGCCGGCGAGCGCGGAGGCTCCTTTGCCAGCCGCGTTTTTCTCGGTCTTGGTCTCGGCGGAATCTACACGCTCTTTCAGAACGACAATCTGTTCGCAGCCTGGCCGAGCACTCCGGACTATCAGCCGAAGTGGCTCAAGGGCGCGGCGATTCGAGCCGATGTCACGCCGGAGTATCTCGGTGTGGGCTACATCATCGGGCCGCGCGTTGCAGGAGTCATCTTTGCCGGAGGCGTCTTCTCATGGCTGGTGGTCATGCCGCTGATCTACTTCTTCGGCTCGCATGTACCGGATGCGATCTATCCCGGAACCAAGCCGGTTTCCATGATGTCGCCTTCTGACTTATGGGCGAGTTATATCCGGCCGATGGGCGCAGGAGCGGTGGCTGCCTCCGGACTGATCACGCTCCTGAAGACCATGCCAACCATCGTGGGAGCGCTGCGTTCCGGCGCGAAGGAGTTTGGCAAAGGCGCGGGGAATGCCGCCGCGTTGCGCACCGACCGCGACCTGCCCATGAGCGTTGTGATCCTTGGCTCTGCCGCGCTGGTCGTGCTGATGTTCTTCTTTCTCACCTTCCGTCCCGTACCCGGCGCACAGACCACGCTCCTGTCGAACTTTGCCGCCTCCATCCTGGTGGTGATCTTCGGATTTCTTTTTGTCACCGTCGCTTCGCGCATCGTTGGACTCATCGGCAGCTCGGCCAGTCCGGTCTCCGGCATGACCATCGCGACGTTGATGGCAACCACCGCCATCTTCCTGGTGAAGGGCTGGACGGCGCCAGCCTTCGGCGCGCTCGCCATCACCATCGGCGGTGTCGTCTGCGTGGCCGCGTCGAACGCCGGCGATACCTCGCAGGACCTGAAGACCGGTTTTCTCATCGGCGCTACACCATGGAAACAGCAGCTTGCGCTCATGGTCGGCGTCGTGGTCTCCACCTTTATCATCGGCGCAACGCTCAACGTGATGAATAAGGGTCTGGAGGAGTTCCGCGACACCTCACGACCGTGGAATGTCTCCGTCCCACATGATGGCGTCGAGGTGCAGCAACAGCATTTCCAGCACGGACGCATCCGCGTGACGCACGCCGACAAGAAGACGGATGAACGCGAGGCAGGCCAATACGTGCTCCTCAATGCGCTCGGATCGCACGAGCTGGCCGACGGCAAATATCTGTACAACCCGAAGACGCAAAGGATAGAGGTCCAGTGGATCCAGGGGATCGGGAGCGAGAAGGCAGCGGCTCCTCAGGCGCGACTCATGGCTACGGTCATAAGCGGCATTCTCAGCCGCAAATTACCGTGGGGGCTGGTGCTGCTGGGCGTCTCGCTGGTGATTGCCGTGGAACTGCTGGGGATTCGCTCGCTCTCCTTCGCAGTGGGCGCGTATCTCTCCATCGCCACCACGCTTGCGATCTTCTGCGGCGGCGTGGTGCGCTGGATGGTCGACCGCGCCGTTGCCCAATCCAGCGGACGCACGGCGGAGACGGAAAGCGAAGTTAGTCCCGGCTCGCTCTATGCTTCGGGTCTTATCGCCGCTGGTGGGATTGTGGGCCTGCTGGGCGTGGCTCTTAAGCTCTATGAGGCCGCCACGGGGAAGCGTGACATCCTGCAGTTTCCTGGCGACAACTTCCTGCATCACGACTGGGTTTCAGTCCTGATGTTCGCCCTGCTGGCGTTCTCGCTTTACTACTTCGCCCGCAAGCCGCTGGCCACAGATGCCGCCCCTCCTGCCGAAGGCGAACAGGCAGACGTATAACCCATTCGTTGTAGACGTTTCCACCCTTGGGGCATGGATGCGAACTGCCACTGTGCTGCACATTAGGGTTCGCCTTGCAAGGAGAGGCCGAAATGCACAGCATCCTTATCTCCATTGCAGTCACTGTTCTGCTGTTATCGCCCATTGGAATCGTAGCGTGCCTGAAAAGGCCATCGGTTTAAAACCTAGCGCGCTGCATCACTCCCCCGCCAAATTCACGCAGCTTTCGCAATGCGGTCCCGGGCCCTCCCCCGCTCCTCGCACCTGCAGCACCGGGCCCCTCCCCCTTCCCCTCCCGCAATTCTGATAAATCTCCTCTTCGCAAGTGCAACCTGCAGCACCTCCGCGAAAATCCAGCAACGACGCACCGCGTCTCGTGCAAGTGGACGGGTTTTTCAATTGCGATTCACATGGTTTCAACAATCATTCATGTGCGGAACATCATGCAGAGCGCGCTCTGCGCAATTCTTTGCGAAACGCAATCGCAAAAGCGTGCGCACATTCGCCGCATCTTCTCTGTTGCGAAGTTGGTCGCCTCTGCTTAGTCTCGGGAACGTTGTCGAGCAATCGACAATGCAGATTTCGCCAATTTTTACTGACAACTTGAGTTAGAGCAGAGCGCGTTTCGGCGTGTGCGCAAACCCATTGCTCCTGCATCTGTAAAGCGGAAGTGCTCGCAGCCTCTCCTGAGAACGGGATGCTGCATCGAGCATCATTCGCGCTTTGCACGAAGCAGGATTCGCGGGAAAGCTCGTCGTGGCTGGTCGCAGTCCGGCATTTCCGGCAAGCAGTTGCCGGTGGGCCCGGACCCATGTCCACACGAGGGGCGCTGGCAACCACGCTCGTTGCGTCCTCTGCTCTCCGCAAATGGGCCCTGTGCGCCCGGATGACAGCGGCACCGCGAAGACGGATGGGAGATGCTTCCTCGCAATCCCATTCCGCAAGCGGACGCAGCTTCTTCGTCCTCCAAAGCGCGGGGCCTTGACTGCGGCAACTGCCAACCGCTTCCGGGATCACACACTGGCGTGTGCCACCGGGGCAGATCGCCTCGCATTTTGCGGGGAAGAAGGGACCATGCATGCGGCCACGCAAGACTATCCTTTGCGTCGATGACAATGAGCAGGCGCTTTCTGTTCGCAAATTCATGCTGGAAACGCGCGGTTACCGCGTGTTGACAGCCCATACAGCGGCCGACGCACTGGAGATCTTTGCTGCAGGAAATGTGGATCTGGTATTGAGCGATCTCCTCATGCCGCAGATGGACGGCAACGAGCTGGTGCGCCGGATGAAGTCCATGGCGCCTGAAGTGCCGACCATCATCCTGAGCGGCAGTGTGAAGAATTTTGAGCGCGCCAGCAGCGCCGACGCGTTTCTACCCAAGGGCGCATGCACACCGCTCGAGGTGCTGGAGCGCATTCGCGTGATGATCGCGCGCAAGCGTGGTCCGCGCAAAGCGCAGCACCGCGAGAACGACGGCTCCATGATGGCTCCGATCCAGCAGGAAGCGGTGCCCGCGGCAAGCTGAGCAATCATGCGGCGCGGCTTTGGTGAGACGGCATCAGACGATACAATCGCCAAGTGCCGTCTGCAGAAGCCACGCCCATCATCGTTGCTCAAGACCTCAGCAAGGTCTATCGGTCAGGGCGCATTGCCGTTCCAGCGCTCCGCGACGTCTCTTTCGCTGTGAAGCGCGGCGAGTTCGTATCCATCGTGGGTCCCTCCGGCAGCGGCAAGTCGACGCTCTTCTACCTGCTGGGAGGACTTACCGGCGCGACCACAGGAAGCGTTCTGATTGATGGCGTGAACCTCGCGAGTTTGCCGGATGCCGAGCGCACCGCCGTGCGCGGCCGGAAGATCGGCTTCGTCTTCCAGAAGTTCAACCTGCTGCCAACGCTCACAGCGCGAGACAACATCGAGATTGCCTATGAGATCAGCGGCCGCCAGAGCGGAGAGAATCGGCCGGCGCTCGATCAGAAATTTCTCTCGCAGCTCGCGGAGCTGCTGGGGATTGCTGGCCGCCTCGATCACCGGCCTTCAGAGCTCTCCGGCGGTGAGCAGCAGCGTGTCGCCATTGCACGCGCGCTGATCACACGTCCCGCATTGGTGCTTGCAGATGAGCCGACCGGCAATCTCGATACCGCCAACTCGGACGCGGTGTTAACCATGCTTCGGCGCTCGAACCAGGAATTCAATCAGACGGTGCTCATGATCACGCACAATCCGGAGGCAGCCTCAATCGGCGACCGTATTCTGCATATCCGGGATGGCCATCTGCTGGAGCAGGACGCGAAGCTCGCCGGCGCGCATTAAATCGGGGCGACGGGCCAGAGAGACCGAAAATCAGCTCTCCACCACCATCCTCCGGGTCGAATTGACCCATCCTGCGCCCGCCGATATACTCAGCAAGTACTTCAGCGGGAGTAGCTCAGTGGTAGAGCATCGCCTTGCCAAGGCGAGGGTCGCGGGTTCAACTCCCGTCTCCCGCTCCAGATAGCTGGATTGAGCTATCGTGCGACTGGCGGCATCGGCCACCACATCCTCTCCGCAAGACGGCGCGGTACCCAAGTGGTAAGGGAGAGGTCTGCAAAACCTTTACGCGTGAGTTCGATTCTCACCCGCGCCTCCAACTCCCTTCATAATCTAGAGATCGGGCCAGCGCGTCTTTGCGCCGGTAGCGAAAACTGTAGCGACTGCCGCGCTAGGTTTGCCTTTTTCGCTCATTGGATCGCCTGAGGAATCAGAACCTGAAGATTGGACCAAACGTGATGCGCACGTTATTGTACGCGCCGCCGTTGAAGTAAATCAGGTCGCCCAATTCAAGTCTCAGCCCCACCGGCCCTAGACTCGCCTCCGCCCCGACTCCCGGATAGAGTGTCGCGTTTACGCTGGATGTACGAAGACCGATTACCGTACTCGCCAGGGTGCTGTACGGGAGAAGGCTCGGGCTAAGCCGGAAATCGATAAACCCTCCCTTGAGTGTGGCGAACGGGCGGAAGTGACCCGAGTCTGGCCGGAGCGTTGGACCCGCCAAACCCTCGGTGACGCCGATCGATGTCTGTTGAATGGCAGTCAGGTTGGCGTTTGTCACGTTGCGATAAAGCTCGTCGAAGTTGATGCCGTAGTCGTAGGTCAGTTCCCCTTCCAGCATCACGTCGCGATGAATGAGATATCCGACACGAGCCCCCACGCCAAAGTTTTCGGTGCTTGTTTGCGAGATGCTCAGATAATCGAGTAATAGCCCAGCTTCGATGCGTTGCTGTGCAAGCGACGAAGCAGAAGCTGCAAACAGGAGAAAAGCTAGGACGGCATGACCGAACTTGTGCACGCAGGGAGACGCCTCCCGGTTCTGAGTTGAAGAAGATGCGGGCAGTCGCTCCTCTGTTGTTTGCGGGCTGGCAGATCTAAGGTGCGTTCTGAAATCTACTGGAGAGCAGCGACAGAGCGTTTCGCCGTTCGCAGGCGCCTCCAACTCCCCGAATGATCCAGAGATCGGGCTAGCGCCGCTCTCGCGTGTGGCGAAACATACATCCACCGCAGCTTCGCAACAGCCGCAGCTAAGCCTTGCTAGCTCTAACGGTGATGACCATGGAAATGACCGCCGCCACGATGGTCACCAAAATGACCGCCGAATGAGAAATCGGCGGTAGCAATCGCTGGTGCGGCAGCATCGCCCCGCGGCGTTTGTTTCAGGCGGATCGATTTTCCCGTTCCGCTACCTGCCGGACCTGCCATTGCTGCTGCTCCAGCCCCAGTCGATGCCAATCAAGGCTGCCATCCCCGATGGTGTCGCTCCGCGATTGCTTTTCGCAGAGCGATCTCCACATAGCTCCCATCACGATGCCAACTGAGAGTGATGCCCAAGCGATCAGGACTGTCATACTCTGTCTCCTGTTCTCAATCTCACGCTGAGTGCCGTCTGTTTCGAGCGGTGCGCAATTGTTGTACGCACAAGTTAGATGCGTCCCCGCGGACTTGGGTAGGTCTCAGAAGGTACTCGTCACAAACGCGACAGATTTCTGTTTCAAAGCGGGCACCGAACCTGATCACTCCGTCGCACAAGGTGCGAAAAGACGAAAGAATCAGTTCAAATTTGCACGTGCGGCGACTTATTTACGCACCGGTGTTTACTTATTGGTGCGGCAGGCTTACGGCATACAGGTACCACGCTGCATGGGGCAGCCACTCTTCCGTCCAACGCCAGTCCTCATCCTTGCCAGTAACAGCGAAGCCTTCGTTGAAAGCGATCCCATCCTCATCGTTGCTTGCAGCGGTGATGCCGTTGATGATCGCCCCCGGAGCGCTGGTGTATTTGTAAGAGCGAAAGAACATATAAGGAGCGTTGCCGTGCCCGCTTCCCATCAGCATGCTGCTGTCGAAGGGATTGCGTCCCAGTATCCAATGCAACTGATCGTCAGCGTAGCTGTGGAGCGCAGACTGAAATGCTGGGTCATTCGCAAACAGCGGAGCAGCCATGCGCGCTGCCGCTGCAAGTGAGGCGAGGCGCGCATCTTCGCCCTGCCACCATGGAGCGGCCTCCGTGTCATGCGGAAAGAAGAAGGCAGTGCGCACCTGGCCGTTGCCCATGCGCACAAGTTGGCGCGCGTAGCCGAATGGGTTGTTCACTTCACGTGTGGTCGCTAGCTCAAACTGCAGCGACCGCTTTACGAATTCGAGCGCCTGCTGGCGGTTTGTCGCGGTTGCCGTGTCCGCATAACGCAGCAGACTGATCACGGGAAGTCCCGCGTCCGAGGGATGGAAGAATGGCCGCGTGCCGTCATCCGCGCGCCAGTAGTCATGAAACGTGCCCTCGGTGGTCAAGCGCGCCATCAGGTGTGCGGCACGCTTGTCTGCCGCCAACTGATAGATCTCTTTGTGAGTAGCACGCGACAACTCGGTCACGGCCATCAGCGCGCAGTAGTCGTCCAGGATGTTTTCCGTGTGGTCGTTCAGCAACTCGCGATTGTGTGCTTCGAGAAACGCGAAGGCCTCTTCCGCCGTTTGCAGATATTTCGCGCGCGGGAAGTCGCCATCCTGCGGCATGGTGCTGGCCAACGCAAGCGCTGCAATCGACATGCCCGCGCCGGCGCGATAACCAGCTTCGTAGACACGTGGATCTGACGCAGCCGGAGTTGCACTCTGGGTGGACTCCGCAGCCTTGGTCTTGATCTGCGTGCGCCAATTGGGATTGCCGATCTTGCGATCTTTCGCGAGCTTCTGTGGCCCGGGCCCGTCGATGCTCTCGAAGAACGATCCGTTCGGGCGCTTGAGGCGCACCAGAAAGTCCGCACCGAAGAGACCTTCATCCAGGAGTCGCCGCTCATATTCGCTGAAATTGTCATCCTGCCGCGCCTCCAGCGCCTTGTAGCTGGCAAGCAGCGTCCATGCGACCAGCGGCACCTGCTGCGGATTGAAGTAGGAGGTCAGGTTCTGGTGCGAGAGGTGAATGCCGTAGTCGCCCGTCGCGTCGTACCAGCCGCCGTGTACGTCCACTGTGCCCGTTCCGTCGGGCAACGGGAGATGCCGGTCCGCGCGATCCATGTCGCCGCTGGCACGCTGTCCTTTGAAATAGAAGATCACGTTCGACAGTGTCGTCCGCTCCAACAGGTTGTCGTCGATTTGAAAACTGCATGAGCTTGCGGCGCCGCTTCCTGAGGTTGCGCGCAGGATGTAATGTCCCGGCGTGTGGAATGCTGAGAACTCCGCCTTCCAGTAATTCTGATTGGCCCATCGATCGACATGCCCGGCCTGCTCCGGCGTCCCGCTGAAGACGACCTTCCCGGTCGCGTCATCAACCAGCGTGAATTGCGTCGGAGGATCGCCTTCCGTTCCGGAGATCAGCGCCACCTTGGGTGCGGTGGTCTCGTAGCCGACCTGATCCACCAGGACATGCACCTGGGCGGAGCCAAGAGCCGCGATCGCTGCGCATGTAATCAGGGCAAAAAAGAGTTTCAGAAATCGGATTCGTAGCCACCCCCGCCGGCTGCCTGCGACTATACCGCAGAGTTATGTGCAGATTCTCGGCTGTTTAGGGTCAATATGTGCAATGCTGGTTCGAACTCAGCTTGAGCGGAGGCGTGGGTGCGAGATAGCAGCGTGAGATCAGAGTTCGCCGGCGGCTCGGCGAAACGCATGCGGAGAATCGCGTTGGCGCTCCTGACCGCTTCTGTATTCTCCCTATCGCTAATTGCCGCGAGAGCGAAAAGCGTCTCTCATTCGCAGCGGGCTCCGAAGATCAGGCTTCCGCAGATCATTGCCTACATCTTTCCCCGCAATGGTGTGCTCCATCCGAATGAGATTGCGGCCGGGAAGCTCACACGCATCAATTACGCGTTCGCCAATATCCAGGACGGCCGCATCGTGACTGGGGCTGCGGTGGATGAGGCAAATTTCGCCACGCTCTTCGGGCTGAAGCAGCAGAACCCATCGCTGCAGGTGCTGGTTTCGGTTGGCGGCTGGCTGTGGTCGGGAAACTTCTCCGATGTCGCGCTCACGAAGGAGAGCAGAAGCCGCTTCATCGACAGCGTTGCGGCCTTCATGGAACGCTACAAGCTCGATGGGCTCGACATCGATTGGGAATATCCGGGCATGATCGGTGCAGGGAATCGCTTTCGTCCGGAGGACAAACGTAACTACACCTTGCTTCTGCAAGAGCTGCGCGTCCGCTTCAATCGCGAGCAGCGCAGATTGGGACGGCCGCTGCTGCTCTCTGTCGCGGCGGGCGGCACCCCCGAGTTCATTCAACATACTGAGCTTGGCCGCGTGCAGCGCTATCTCGATACCGTGAACTTGATGGCTTACGACTACTATGAGCCGGAGAGCGACAAGATTTCCGGCAACCATGCGCCGCTCTATACCGATCCTGCCGATCCGAAGCGGGTTTCCGCCGACCGGTCTGTCGGGGAATTCCAAGCTGCCGGTGTGCCGCTGCGCAAGATCGTGCTTGGCGTACCCTTCTATGGCCACGTGTGGGGCAATGTCCCGCCCACCGATCACGGACTCTTCCAGCCAGGAGCGCCAGTGCCCAACGCATTCGCGAACTACGGCAACATCGTTTCGAGCATGCTGAACAGCGGATACACGCGCTACTGGGATGCCGCCGCATCGGTTCCGTATCTCTACAACGAACAGAAGGGTGAGTTCGTCTCCTATGAAGACACCGAGTCGCTCGCGTTGAAGTGCGCTTACGTGCGCCGCAAAGGGTTGAGTGGCATCATGTTCTGGGAGTACACTGGCGACCCCACGGGAGCGCTCCTGAGCGCCATCAACACAGCCTTCTACGGCAATGGCGCCGATCGAGGGAGCAGCCGATGAATGCCACAGTTTCCGCGCCCGCCATCGGAATCGCTGGACAGGCCACCTCCACCCGCGTCCTCTCCATCGATATCTTCCGCGGCATCACTATGGCCGTAATGATCTTCGTCAACGATCTGGATAGCGTGCACGGCCTCTCCAAGTGGACCTATCACATGCCTGCGAACGTGGACGCGATGACCTACGTCGACATGGTCTTTCCAGCATTCCTGTTCATCGTGGGCATGGCCTTGCCCATCGCGGTGAGGCAGCGCCTGAAACGTAATGCGTCCGTTGCCTCGCTCTGGATGCACGTGGTGCTGCGCTCCATCGCACTGCTCGTGCTCGGACTCATCCTCGCGAACGCGGAACGCGGCGACCCTGCGCGCATGCACATCCCTCCCAATGCGTGGGCACTTCTCGGGCTGGCCGGCTGCATCCTGTTGTGGAACGTCTATAGCGGACTAAGCAGCAGAGCCGTTCTGCTTCTGCGTGGCACAGGTGCTGCGCTCATCGTCATCATGTTCGCCATCTTTCGACGCGCCACTCCCGGTGGCGAACGATGGATCGATTTCTCCTATCCAGAGATACTCGGACTCATAGGGCTGACCTACTTTGCCACCTGCCTGCTCTATATCCCGACCCGCCGCTGGCGCTTTATGCCGATTGTCTGGCTGGTGGTGCTCATCGCCTTCAACGCGGGTTGCATTGCCGGCTGGCTTCCTTTCAAGCACGTCTCGATGTACATCTGGCCCTTCGGCAACGGGGCACTCCCGACGCTAGTGATGGCCGGCATTGTCACGTCGAGCATTTTTCTGGGCGAGCATCGCTGGAACAGCCCGTGGCAGAAAATTCAACTGGCGCTGCTGATGGCTGTCGTGTCCTTCGTCGCGGGATGGCTGCTGAGACCGTTCGGCATTTCAAAAATTCGCGCGACGCCTACCTGGACCCTGTGGACCATCGCAGCCAGTTGCGCGCTCTTTGCCGCGCTTTATTGGATATGCGATGTACGCAAGCTGACCGCGTGGGCGTGGCTGGTGCGTCCTGCCGGTTCCAACACACTGCTGACCTATCTCGTCCCAGACATCTACTATTTCCTCGCCGGATTGACAGGTTACGGCTACCTACTCGGGCACTGGAACGCAGGCTGGCCCGGAATCATCCGCGCCGTCGCCTTCACCATCACGATGCTTCTGATCGCCATGGGGCTGACCAAGGCACGTCTCAGGATGCAGCTATAAAGCTGCGCGGGCGCGACCGTCGATTCAGTGAATGGACGACAAGTCCAGCTTGGTCACCGCGTGCGCACCGTAATTCGCAACGTAAGCATCGCCGCTCTGCGGATCGACGGCAACAGCATACGGATTCGTGCCAGCGGGCACAGTCGCGAGCGCGCGGTTGGTTGCACCATCGATCACTGTCGCGTTATCGCTGTGCGTATTGGCGACCAAGACGAGGTGCCGCCTGCTGTCGGCCGCGAGCGCCTGCGGAAGATCTCCAACCGCTACTGTCGCCACCGCCTTCATCGTTGCGCCGTCAACGACCGTAACCGAATCCGCTGCATAGTTCGCGACGTAAATCTTGTTCGCTATCTCGTCGACTGCCACTGCATCCGGCATCGATCCGGTGAGCATCTTCTCTGTCTTTCCGTCGTTCTCGTGATACGCGATCAACGTGCCCTTGCCGATTTCCGTGACATAGACGATGCCGCGCTGCTCGTCGATGGCAAGACCCCACGGATGCGACAGCCCGAGGTCTTCGCGATGGATCTTTCCCGCTGCATCCAGCATGGTCAGCGCTGGATCTTCGTAGCTGATGAAGAACGCCCGGCCGCGGCGCGCGTCCGTCTCCACAAAATCTTTTGACCCTAGCGGCACCTGCTGAGCGCTGTTGGTTGTTCCGTCGATGACTGTCACCTTATCGCTGAAGGTGTTTGTCACGTAGGCGCGGTGCAGCGTCGTATCGATGCCGATGGCATAGGGCCGCTTGTCGGTCGCGACAGTCGCGATCACGTGGTCGCTGGCGCCGTCGATGACGCTGACATTGCCGCTGCCGGCGTTCACGACATAGATCCGATTCAGGGCCGGGTCGATGGCGATCGCATTCGGCTGCCTTCCAACCGCGATGGATGAGCGCTGCCCCGCAGGGCCCATCACCAGCACGCGATCCGCATCCTGGTCCACGCAGTACAGCCGGTGCATCGCAGCGTTGAAGCCGAGGGCGTGCGGATGGATCGTCCTGCCGTGGGGTTCTGCAACTCCCTGTGCCCGCACGCACGAGCCTGCAAAAAAGACGACGGCGCTAACCATCAGAACACCCAACCGCTGCGGACTCGAGTACCGTTTCATCGTTTCCTTCTCGATGCAGAGAATCATAGCGCCCGTAACAAGGTATAACGTTTGTGTTGCATAGTTTCGCTTTACGGAGCCAAAGCGTCAATGAAGCTTTTTGTATCACTCCGGAGGGTCGCCCGTGTTCTCCTGGTTCTGGCATCCACGTGCGGCATACACGCGCAGGCAGAGACTCCGCAATTCCACGTGATCGCACTCGCTGAGAAGGGCGGCATTCACAAGCCGTTTGTGGATGCTGCGAAGCTATGGCTTGCGCAGGAGGCGGTTCGCGACCACTTTACGATCGACTACATCGAGAACACCGACCCGATCAACGATGCCTTTCTCTCCCGCTACCAGCTTTTTATTCAATTGAACTACCCGCCTTACAACTGGACGCCGGCGGCGGTCGCAGCCTTCGAGCGCTACATCGATGAGGGGCATGGCGGCTGGATTGGCTTCCATCACGCGACGCTGCTGGGGCACTTCGATGGCTTTGGGCTGTGGCCGTGGTTCTCTAACTTCATGGGCGGCATCCAGTTCAAGGACTACATCGCCACCTTCGCTTCGGGCACCGTTCACGTGGAGGACCCACAGCATCCTGCGATGAAAGGTCTCAGCAGCACGTTCCCGATCGAAAACGAGGAATGGTACACCTGGGACAAAGATCCGCGGCCGAATGTGCACGTGCTGGCGACCGTCGATGAGAATAGCTACACTCCCGCAACCAACATCAAAATGGGTGGCGACCATCCGGTGATCTGGACCAACGAGCACGTGAAGGCGCGGAACATCTATATCTTTATGGGCCATCATCCGGAGTTATTCCAGAACAAATCATTTACCACGCTCTTTCATAACTCGATTCTGTGGGCGGCACAACGATGAGGCGCCGTATCGTAACGGTTCTGCTCGCCCTGGCATCGTTGTGCGGCGTTGCGCTGCATGCGCAGCA
>JBJMGC010000029.1:0-3684 GCA_045808105.1 Acidobacteriaceae bacterium
CTCATCGCCGTCATTTTCGATATCTCCAAAGGCTATGCTGTGACCCTTCTGGAGATGGCCGAACCCGCCGGCAGTGGTTACATCCTGAAAACCGCGGCCTGAGTCATTGCGGAACATACGGTTGGGCAAAAGAGATGTATAGAGCGAGTCGCCCGTGCCCAGATAAACATCCAGCCACCCGTCATTATCCAAATCTCCGAAACTGGCCCCCATGATCAGGATGGCGCGGTCGAGACGCATAGAGTGGGTGACATCGCGAAAGGCCCCGTTGTGCTCGTTGTGGTAGAGGTGTGGAACTTCTGCCCTGGAGGGCAGACCGCTCTCGAACGCGCCGATATCGGCGGCTGTGGAGGAGTAGCCCGCGACAAAGAGGTCCGGCCAGCCGTCGTTGTCATAGTCAAAGAACCAGGTTGTGAAGCTTTCGATCGGCTCCGCGACATGAGCGGTTGCAGTCACGTCCGTGAATTTCCAACGTGAGGGATGCGACGAATCGTCTCCGCGATAGGGGCCGTCATTGCGGAAGAGGCGATTCGATGCGCCCTTGACGGAGACGTAGAGATCGGGTCGGCCGTCGTTGTTGTAGTCGCCAACGGCAACACCCTTCACAAATCCCAGGTCGGCGACGCCGCTGGCTTTGGCAATATCGGTGAAAGTCCCGTCGTGATTATTGCGAAAGAGCTGCGATGGGTACGGGTCACCGGGCGTGGACTCGTGCGGAACGAACAGATCGAGCCAGCCGTCGTTGTCGAAGTCCAGGAAGGCAGCGGTCTGTGTCGGATGGGGCGAAAAAAGGCCGGCCTTGCGAGTGACATCTTCAAACGTGCCGTCGCCGCGGTTGTGAAGCAGCGAGAATGGGTAGTCGCCACGCGCAGCCCACCAGCCGCCGCGCAGGACAACGAGATCGGGATGGCCGTCGTTGTCATAGTCGGCGCAGATCATATTCAGACCGCCGATTTCACCCACCAGACCGGCTTTGCGTGTCACGTTTTCGAAGGTTCCGTCGCCGCGATTATGGAACATTTGCATCTGGTCCATAGGGCCGGAACTGGTGACAGCAAGATCAAGGAGACCATCGCCGTCGAAGTCCTCCATGACCGCGCCGCCGGCGCGGCCCGTGATGCCTACACCCGCTTCAGCCGCTACGTCGTCGAACCGCGGCAAGGTGTGCTCAGAGCGGAATAGTGATGGCGAAATCAGCCAGGATCGCGGAACCCCTGCGGGGTAACGCCCCAGCTGCATGTAGGCAAGATTGAGGAGCCAGCGCGCGCTCTGGTCTTTCGGATCCGACTGAAGCACCGTTGTGAACTCGCGCACCGCGCCCTCTGCACCCTCGGGTCGGTGATGCATGCCCTCCGTGTCGACGGGGAAGATGCAGGACTTGGTGGCGTGGTGGGCGAGGCAGTTTTCTTGCTCCCCAAGGCGTAGGTAGGCAAGGCCAAGCAGCGAGTGCACGGCAAGCAATGTCCCCGACGGCAGTATCAGGTGCCTGGCGAATATTGGATCAAAGGTGTTGATGGCACCGGCGCTGTCCCCAGCATTAAGCAGCTCTTGGGCCAAAGCTTGGCGGATGGTGATCTCGGTAGAGAGAGCAAGGGATCGTTTCAGGACGGCGCGATAGTAAGCCGCACGTTGGTCGGACTTGTTGGGATCTGTCTTCCAGTCTTGCTTCAGGTAAATTTCGCGAAGGATGGCACCCATCTCGCGCGTCGAGGGCGCGGTGGGCTCCTGCGTGCTCGCAGAAGTGAATTGTGCGCCCAGTCGCAACGCGATCAGGAGTGCTAGCAGGAAAAAGCATCGCGATCTGTGCCGCATGGTCGGCTCAGTGTGCCGGGACGCTGATGTCGGTATCCGGGAGCGGGACATATTCTCCATCCCGGAAACGGAGCCGCGCTACGCTCGTGTAAGGAACTGCCACAGGGATCGCGGGCGGCTCAGGCTTCTGTTTGCGCTGGCCATGCGTGAGCTTTGCAGGACTCGTCTTTGCCGGCGTCGCGACATCCGGCGGAGGCTGGGTGCCGCTGCCGGTTAGGACAAGGTCGTCGAAATCCTGGCCGGGAACCGGAGCGAGGGTGTCGGTGCGTTGCCAGGCATAGCACGGGTCGCGCAGCGGGCTATCCGGGCCGCAGGCATTGCGGTTGCTGTAGGCGATCTCCCCGGTGAAGGCGCGGACTACATCCTCCTGCCAGGGCACCAGCAGGCTCATCGTCGTGCTGGAAAAGTCGCTTGCCTCGGTATGGCTCTCCAAGCGAATGCCGTGCAGGTCCGTGCCAATTGTGACCAGCTTGATAGAAGGCGGCAGGCCGCGGCTGCCGGCCACGTCCACGGCATCATTCTCGTCCTCGAGCAGCCAAGTGTTCAGGCGACGGGTAAAGACGGCCATGCCGATCACTGGGCGGCACGTGAAGCAATTGAAGAGATCGTCTCCGGGACGGCCGGGCTTGTCGCTGCGGTGGGGTACAGCCGCAGTGACAACTAGGTGGCGCGGGTGGCCGGCCTGCAGATAGCCCGCGTCAAAGACAACGACGATATCGACCGGATCTTTTGGCGCGAACCAGGAGCCGGCGAGATCGGCCCAGGGATGATCCGGCAGGTTCGCGCGCGCAGTTTGCGTCACCGGGTCGTAGCGCCCATACCAGTGTGCAAGAGCATCGGCCAGCACGAAGGCACGCGGCGCCTCCACCGGGGCCGGCTTGCGCTGGCACCCGCCGATCATAAACAGAGCCGCTATGGAGGCAGCGATGGCACGAGCGCGCAGCACGCCCCCATGCTAGTGCAATTCTGCGGTTGGTGGGCAGCTTAGAAATACTTGGCTAGATCAGCTCGAGTCCCCACAAGTCGTGCAGGTGCAGGATGCCGAGGGCGCGCTGCTCGCTGTTGGTGACCACAAGCGAAGTGATCCGGCGCTCTTCCATGATGGCGAGGCCGCGGGCGGCAAGCTCATCCGGCCCGATGGTTTGTGGCCTGGGGTTCATGGCGTCGCCCGCGTTGAGCGTGAGGGCATTGGGGCCACGGCCTTCGAGCAGGCGGCGGAGATCGCCGTCAGAGATGATGCCAATCAGCCGCGCATCACTGTCGAGCACAGTTGTAACGCCGAGCTTCTTGCGCGACATCTCATAGATCACCTGGCTCATTGGTGTGGAAGCCGCTACGGAAGGCAGGGCATCGCCGGTGTGCATCAGGTCGCGCACGAAGGCGAGCTTTTTGCCCAGTTTGCCCCCCGGATGCAGCGAGGCGAAGTCCTCCGCGCGGAAGCCCTTGCGCAGCGAGACTGCGATGGCTAGCGCATCGCCCAGCGCGAGCATGGCGGTGGTGGATGCGGTCGGCGCAAGGCCTAGCCCGCAGGCTTCGTTTTCGACCGAGCAGTCGAGCGCAACGTCGCTCGCTCGCGCAAGCGTGGAGTGTAGATTGCAGCAGAACGAGATGAGCGCGTCGCCGATGCGCTTGAGCGTAGCGAGCAGACGCAGGATCTCCTCGGTTTCGCCGGATGCGGAGAGAGCGATTACAAGATCGCCTTTTGCGAGCATGCCGAGATCGCCATGCAGCGCCTCGGCGGGGTGCAGGAAGAGTGCCGGCGTGCCGGTGGAAGACAGTGTGGCAGCGATCTTCTGAGCAATGATGCCGCTCTTGCCCATGCCGGTGACCACAACACGGCCGCGCGTCTCACCGCAACGCAGCACCAGGTCC
>JBJMGC010000030.1:0-5908 GCA_045808105.1 Acidobacteriaceae bacterium
CCAGAAGCAGCATCTTCTATTGGTTTCCCATAAGACGGTAACCGAAGTCTCTATTGGTTAGCAATAGGAGATGTGCCGAGATCGCCGAAGCGGCCGGAGAGAGCAAACGCGTTCGACTGAAAGATGGCGCCATCTGTTGCCGCGGGGGAGCCTGGCGTCAGCCTATGCTGCGGTCCACGACGCGTTTTCGGCGGGCGGCGTCACTGTGGCCCAACGCTCCGCAATCTTGTCTCCCTCGAAGCGCCAGAGCACGAAGCCATGGAACTGCATCTTCCGACCGGATGCGGAGTCGGTCCAGCGCCAGACGTTGCGGCACATCACCTTGTCGCCCTCGGCGATGATGTCTTGAATCGTCAGGTACAGGTCTGGCATGGCCTTGTACAGGTTGATCATCATCTGCTCGTCCACTTCCACGCCCGCAGGTTTTCCGCCCGGGCCATCGTGGTCATAGAAGTCGGCGGTCATGTTGGTGCGAATTACGGCGGCCCTTCGGTTGTTAACGAAATCCTCGAAGTGGTCTTCCACCCGCTGTTTCATCTGCTCTAAAGACAGCTCCGTTGCCATATCTCTGCTCCTGAACACTGGGTAATGTTTGGAATTCGGATGCGACATTCGTGGTCAGGCGAAATCACCAGCGACTTGCGAATATCCAGCATGGCCGTGCATGGCACTTTAGGACATCGAAGTGAATCGCGAGTCGCAATTCGGGAGGGAGGCACACTTTTCCCGGCCGCTCGCGTTGGGAGCAGGGCTCAGGCGAACTTGCGGAAGGCGAGCACGGCGTTGAGCCCGCCGAAGGCGAATGAGTTGGAGAGGCAGGCTTCTACCTGCTGGGCCCGGGCGGTGTTGGGGACGACATCGAGGTCGCAAGCGGGATCCTGCGTCGTGTAGTTCACCGTTGGCGGGATGACGTCGTTGGCCAGGGTGAGGGCTGCGGCCGCGGCCTCAATAGCCCCGGCCGCGCCCAGCGTATGGGCGTGCATGGATTTGGTGGAGCTGACGGCGAGCTTGTCCGCGTGCGGGCCGAAGACCAGGCGGATAGCGGCAGTTTCGGTGCGGTCGTTCACCTCGGTTGCGGTGCCGTGAGCGTTGATGTAGCCAACCTGCTCCGGGGCGAGGCCGGCATCGCGCAGGGCCATGCGCATGGCACGGGCCGGACCCTCGGCGGAGGGCTGGGTGATGTGGCAGGCGTCGGCCGACATACCGAAGCCGACGATCTCTGCGATGGGCTTCGCTCCGCGAGCGAGAGCGGCTTCCAGCGGCTCAAGCACCAGCATGGCGGCGCCTTCGCCGAGCACCAGACCGCTGCGGTCGGCGGAGAAGGGACGGCAGGTGTCCTTGCTGATGACGCGCATCGCCTCCCAGGCCTTGAGATTGCCGAAGTAGAGCGGGGCCTCGCTGCCGCCGGCGATGGCCATAGGCGCTACGCCGGAGCGCACCATATGGAAGGCCTGACCGATGGAGTGCGCGGAAGAGGCGCACGCGGTGGAGATGGTGTAAGAGGGGCCCTGGATGCCGAGCTGCATAGAGATGTGGCTGGCTCCGGCATTGGCCATACCCAGGGGAATGGTGAGCGGATGCACGCGGTTGCGGCCGTGGATGTAGAGCTCGCGGTAGCCGACTTCTTCGGCGGAGCGGCCGCCGATGCAGGAGCCGGTGACGACGGCACCGTCCTCGCGCATGGCAGGTGTCAGCTCAAGGCCGGAATGGGCCATGGCCTCCTTTGCCGCCACGACGGCGAACTGAGCGAAACGGTCCATGAGGCTGAGGTCTTTGGCCGGCAGGTGATCTTCGGGGACAAAGCCCTCGATATCGGCTGCATGTTTGAAGCGGATCTGCTCGAAATCGCTGGAGTGGATGGCATGGATGCCGCAGACCCCGGCGGTAAGCGAGCGCCAGAATGCGTCACGAGTGAGCCCGATTGCACTGATGACACCGATTCCGGTGATGACGACGCGCGGCACGTCAGCTTTCCGGGGAGGCATTGGCTTTGGCCTCAACCAGGTGGGTGATTCCGGCGATCATCTCCGGGATGTTTTGAACCTTCTTCGCCTCTTCATCATCAATTTCGATGTCGAACTCACTTTCGAGATCAAAGAGGATGTTCAGACGATCGAGCGAATCGATGCCCAACTCCTCGAAGGTGCTGTCGGGGCGCACGGACTCCAGTGGGATGCGCCGGGTGTTGGCAATGATCTTGAGGACACGGTCCTGAATCGAGTCAGACATAAGCGGCGTAAGAGCGCAGGCGGCGAGGCTACAACCGCAGGCACCAAGGTGAGGCCAAACTCCCAGCGTTTTGTAATCGAAATGTCATTCTACCCTTTTTCAGGCCCCTGGCCGCCTGCCGATGCAGGAACTCCGTTTGTCTCAGAGAGTTATGCTGAAAATGCAGGTGTCACGCAAGAGCATTTTCCGCCTTTGGCCTACCGGATCGAGCCCCCGATCGACCGTAGGGACCCTGTTGATCAACCCTGTTTGGAGGAAGTTTGCCCCTCATCACCCTCTCCCTTGAAGCTGGACGCACACGCGAGCAGAAGCGCCAACTGGCCGATGCAGTCTATGAAGCGCTGCGGGCCGCGATTCAGATCCCGGAGAATGATCGCTTTGTCGCTATTCGCGAGCATGCCGCCGGGGATTTGATCGCCGATCCGGGATACCTGGGGGTGGCGCGCAGCGAGCATCCGGTATTTGTCGAAATCACGCTGCGGCGGGGGAGGCCGGCGGAGAAGAAGCAGGCGCTCTACCGGGAGATTGCCCGGCGAATGAGCGCGACCGGGCTGGTGCGGCCCGAGGACCTGCTGATTGTGCTGCATGAGAACGAGATACCGGACTGGTCGTTCGGCAACGGCGTGGCGCAGTACGTAGATGCAGTCCAGCAGCAAGCATCCCAGAAGCAGGACGACCGATGAGCCGGACATTGAGGAGCGCAGCGAGGGTAGCGAATGGTTGCTGATCTGAAACCGCTGGTTCCCTATCTGAAACGGTACCGGCGCGCCTTCTTCTGGGGCGGCGTGTCGGTGGTGCTGTCGAATGCGATCTGGATCCTGCTTCCCCAGGTGCTGCGCGCGGCGGTCGACGCCCTGAACCATGGCGTGACGCGACAGAAGATTCTGTACTACGCAGGGTTGATTGTCTTGGTATCGCTGACCAAGGGCATCTTCCTGTTTCTCACGCGGTGGATCCTGATCGGGATTTCGCGCGACATCGAGTTCGACCTGCGCAACGATCTCTTCCGGCAACTGGAAAAGCAGTCAGCGAGCTATTACGCCGAGCATCGCACCGGCGACATCATGGCGCGCATGACCAACGACCTGAACGCGGTGCGCCAACTGCTGGGTCCGGCCATCATGTACAGCGCCAACACGGTGCTGTTCACGGTTGGCGCGGTCTTCTTTCTGCTGCGCATCAGCCCCTTCCTGACGCTGGTGGCGCTGGTGCCGCTGCCGCTGGCGAGCGTGCTGGTGCAGACGCTGGGACGCAAGATCCAGGACCGTTTCGAACGCATCCAGGCGATGTTCTCGGAAATTTCCGCTCAGGCACAGGAGAACTTCTCCGGCGCGCGGCTGGTGCGGGCCTTTGCGCAGGAGGAGGCGCAGATTGCCTCGTTCGAAACGGCAAACCGGGAGAACGTGCGTCGCGGGCTGCGGCTGGTGCAGTTGATGGGCATGCTGTGGCCGACGCTCGAGTTCATCCTGGGGCTGTCGCTGGCGGTGACACTGTTGGTAGGCGGACATGAGGTGCTGTCGCACCGCATCACGGTGGGTGAGTTTGTGGCGTTCAACACGTACATGTTGATGCTGATCTGGCCGGTTATCGCGCTGGGGTACGTAGTGAACCTAGTGCAGCGCGGCACGGCTTCGGTGATCCGCATTCATGAGCTGATGACGGAGAAGCCTACGATCGACGATGCGGCGGCGGACACGACGTTAGGGCCAGAGACACGGCTGAAGGGCAAGATCGAATTTCGTCATTTGAACTTCGCTTACACAGACACCGACGGCAAGCCAGTCGAGGTGCTGCACGATATCAATCTGGAGATACCGGCGGGAACGAGTCTGGCGCTGGTGGGGCCGACCGGTTCAGGCAAATCGACAATGGTGGGACTCATCGCGAGGTTGTACGATGCTGAACCGGGCACGGTGTTGATAGACGACCGGCCGGTGCGTGCATATCCGCTGGCGACGTTGCGCGCGAATATCGGGTTGGTGCCCCAGGAGACGTTCCTGTTCAGCGAATCGATTCGCGAGAACATCGCTTTCGGGGCTCCGCAGGCTTCGCGCGAGGATGTTCTGACGGCTGCCGAGGCAGCGCACATCCGGCGCGAGTTCGAAGACTTCCCACACGGGCTGGATACCGCCGTGGGCGAGCGCGGGATTACGCTTTCTGGCGGACAGAAGCAGCGCACGGCGATTGCTCGCGCGGTGGTGCGCGATCCGGCGATTCTGATCCTGGATGATGCGCTGGCCAGCGTGGACACCTATACCGAGGAGACGATCCTGCGGCAACTGCGTGAGGTGATGCGGGACCGGACGACGATCTTCATCTCGCATCGCATCTCGACGGTGCGCCATGCCGACCGCATTGCGGTGCTGGTGAACGGCCGCATCGAGGAGCTGGGCACGCATGAGGAGCTGCTGTCGCTGGGACATTTCTACGCAGGCCTCTATGAGAAACAGTTGCTCGAAGAAGAGTTGGCCGTCGCCGGGGATTAGGGACTCGCCGTCCCGGGCAACCGCCCCTGCGGCGCGTTCAGCTCGGTTCGCTGCCTTTGGTCCCTCACGTTTGGTGTAGTGGGTGACTCAGCTTGATCCCACATCTCTGCGAGATGTGGGGCACCCGACTTCGGTCCAAGACATTCAAGAATTGATCAAGCGATCCAGGCTGGTGCCTTGGTGTCGTCTTTCGCCGATTGCCGGATGGCTATGGTCTTCGAGAGCTGCTCGTGCCTGGTCTGCAGATCGAGTGGGATCATGGCGAGTGCCGTGGGATCCTGCGCGGCGACTTTCCATGCTTCGCGAACGTTATGCACTTCGCGCGCTGTATCCAGGAAGAGCTGACGTGATGCGACGGCGGAGGCACGCAGGATGTCAGCGAAGACGGCCGCGTAGAAGTCGCTGAGGCGTTCCGCGGAGGCTCCGCCGACGTCCATGCGAAGACTCGCCTGCAGGTGGATGACGATGTTGAGAGCGCGACGGGCAGCTTCGCGGCGCGCGGCCTCGTCGCCGAGTTCGCAGGCTGCGGCGGCCTGGGTAAGAAAGCGCTGCATACCCTCGTAGAGGGCCACGATGAGTTGCACGCCGTTGGCGCTTTCGATCGCTGCTTGATGATAGTGGCGCATCGCGGTCACGATCCCTTCTGGTTGTAGCCGGTAATGGCGGAGTAGATTTCGTTGACCATGTTGAGCTGCATGGGAATTTCCTGCAGCGTCTGGTTAGCGGCATTCAGCTCATTGGTGAGATTGGTCTGTTGGGTGGCAATGCGGCCGTCCATCGTGCTGATGGTGCTGTTGAGGTTGGACTCCGCGGTGCTGTTGGCTTTCTGCGCCTGGCTGAGAATGCCGGTGGTCGAGCCGGTACCCGCGTTGTTGACGGCATGCTCGAGGTTCAGGCCGAAGCTGTTGGTGTTTTGAAACAGGGTCTGTACACCGGTGAAGTTGTCATTGAGCGCGGTGGTGAGCTGGTCGGTATTGAGCGAGAGCCTGCCGTCAGCGTTGAGCGAGAGGCCGATCTGCGTGGGAGAAGTGAGCGAGGTGCCGGAGAGCGTGGTGAGCGCACCGGAGAGTATTTGCTGCAACTGCGAAATGATGGGCGAACCAAAGAGAGGCTCAGCGTTGCCGCTTGCGTCCTTGCCTTCCTGGGCGGAGAGTGCGGAGACGACCGCGTTGTAGTCCTTGACCAAAGTCGAG
>JBJMGC010000031.1:0-68983 GCA_045808105.1 Acidobacteriaceae bacterium
CTCCCAGGACGCCGATATGACCCTCGACGATGATGGCGACTACTTCACGTGGACGCGGGCCGAAGCGGCAGAAGTCCTGAGCCCGGATGAACTCGAAGTTGCCGGGACGTATTACGACATCGGCGAGCTTGGGGACATGCATCACAATCCGGCGAAGAATGTGCTGCACATCCAGCGGCCGCTCGACTCGCTGGCCAAGGACCTCAATCGGGAGCCAGCCGAGTTGACTAGCCTGCTGGCCAGCGCACGAGCCAAGCTGGCGGCAGCGCGCGCCGCGCGGCCTACGCCCTATGTCGATTGCACCGTGTATACGGGTTGGAACGCGATGGCGATCTCCGCCTATCTGCAGGCAAGCTCGGCATTACCGGTGGACGGCGCACGCGAGTTTGCCATCAAAAGCTTGGATCGCATCCTGAGCGACGCATGGTCGGAGCAGGATGGGCTTGGGCATGTGGTGGCTTACGCCGCGGGCGAGCATGGCCAGCGCGTTCCGGGCGTTCTGGACGATTACGCTCTGCTGGTACACGCGTGCCTCGACGCATGGGAGCTCACACTCGACATGCGCTATTACGAGGCGGCGGTAAAGCTGGCGTCGCGGATGCAGCGCGATTTCTACGATGCGACGGGTGGAGGCTTCTTCGATACGGTGGCCGACCCGAACGCGATCGGTGCGCTGTCCACGCGCCGCAAGCCACTGCAGGACACGCCGACGCCGGCCGGGAATCCCACCGCCGCGGCCGCGCTGCTGCGCCTCGAGGAATTGAATGGCGACGCCAAGCTCCGCGAAGTGGCGGAAGATACGCTGGAGGCGTTCGCGGGCATCGTCGAGCATTTCGGGCTTTTTGCCGGTTCCTACGGACTGGCGCTCGAGCGTCTGCTGAACCCGCCGCAGCAGATTGTCATCGTCGGCGAGGACGATCTGGCGCATGCGCTGGAATCTGCGGCGCGCAGCGGCTATGCGGTTAACAAGACGGCGCTGCGGGCACCCGCAGCAGTGATGCGAGATGGCGCTTTGCCGCCCGTGCTCAAGGCAACAATAACGCAACTGCCGCAGTTACAAGAACAAACTAGCTTTGCTGTGGTCTGCCAGGGAACGATGTGTCTTCCTCCGGTGCACACGGTGAAAGAGTTGCTTTCGGCGACTGCAACTCAGGGTTAGCAGCTATCCACCTGAAAATGGGTTGATCTCATTCGGCTTGTTGGTGGTGGGATCAGGTGCCGGCGCGGCCTTCGCCTGCTCTCCGGGCATTGCAATGCCCTTGGCGCCGGGAACGCGGAAGGGACTGCCGGGCAGCATGTTGTGCTCTTCGAGCGCCAGCCGGAGCCGCTTCTGCATCTCGCGCACCGCATCGAATTGCTTTCTCGCCTGCGTCTTCACGCTGATGACATAGATCACTTCCGAGCCCTTGATCTGATCGACGCCGAGCACCTTCGGGTCTTCGAGGAAGATGTCTTTGTACGCTGGCTCCTGGCGCACCTGGTCGATGATCTTGTTGAGCAACGTGATCACCTTGTCTGGATCGGCGGAAAAATCGACCGAGATGTTGAGCGTGGTGGTGGTGTAGTCGCGACTCTGATTGGCCACGTTGGTGATCTGGCTGTTGGGAATGAGATAGAGGGTGCCGTCGCCGCCACGCACAGACGTTTTGCGCAGCGACATCGATTCCACAGTGCCCGTCACGCCTGCGAGGGTGACCCAATCGCTAACGTTGTACTGATCCTCAACCAGAAACAGCATGCCGTTGATCATGTCCTTGACGATGGTCTGCGCCGCGAGACCGATAGCCACGCCGGCTACGCCCGCAGAGGCTAGCAGCGGCGTCGGATTGAAGTCGAAGACTTCGCGCAGGATGCTGATCGTGGCGAAGAAACCGACGATACCGAAACCAGTGGCGCGCAGTACGGACGCAAGCGTGCGAACCTGCGAAGTGCGTGCGAGGCCGACGCCTGGATGCCTCTCGGCCGCGCGGCGCATGCGGTCGGTGATGACTTTCACTAGCCAGACAGCAAGCCACGCGAAGAGCAGAATCGCGATCAGGTGTTTCAGGTCGTTGACCAGGAAGTCCTGCGCGCTGTCGACCCAGTTTTGCCACATGGATTGAAATGCCTCGCGCAGGGGCGGGCGGCGGTTCGGCGGCGCGAGCAAAAGGAGCATGCAGGCCTTTCACGTCCAGATTTTGCAGTCGTTTCTATAATGAACGGATGCGATGCTCATTTGCCAACTTGCGCTGGGGGGTAGGGGCCGCCGCCGCGCTCCTGCTGGCCGGGTCATGGGTAGCGGTCGTGGGAGCTGGACCTCATGTGATTTCAGCGGCGCAGTTGCAGCAACCGCAGACGCCAAACTTGCAGCAGCCAGCAGGAGGCCCTCCGAGCTTTGGCGAGCCGCCTAATCCCGGCGATCCCATGGAGCGCCTCCGTCAGGAAAAAATGGAGAAGGCGCGAAATAATGACCGGCAGAAGCAGCTGGAGAAGGACACAGACAAGCTGCTGTCATTGGCGAAAGAGCTGAAGGAACAAGTGGGCAAGTCCAACGCGGGCACGCTTTCCATAGACGTGGTGAAAAAGGCGGCTGAGATTGAAAAGCTGGCCAAGAGCGTGAAGGAACGGATGCGCGGCTAGACCATCCGAGCGAAGCTAGCAATGCGCCAGACAACGGACGATAAGCAATGTCTGATCGTCCTCCTGCTTCCCCCATGCGCTGACTGCCTGCAACACATCGCCGGCAAGCCGGGCTAAGGGCGCGTCAGGGTTTGGGATGATGCAGCTTTCCAGGCCGGCGATGCCGAACTCACGGCCTTCTGCATTGCCCGTCTTACAGGTTTCGAGGATGCCGTCGGTTGCGATGAGCAACAGATCGCCCGGCGCGATGGTGATCTCAACGGCGGAGAAGTGGCTCCCAGGAATGAGCCCTAGCGGAAACTGCTCCAGGTTCAACTGGTCGAACGTGCTGAGTTCTTTCGAATAGTGAAGAACCGGGGGATGGCCGGCGATGGCATGGCGAACTTTCCCGAAGGCCCCGAGCTGCAGTGCGGCGAATGCTGCGTACATGTGGCTTTCCTTGACGGCGGGCAGAACGCTGTCGAGACGATCTAAGAGCATAGGAAGCCGTTCCGAAGAGGTCGTTGGCTCGAGCAGCGCGGTGCGGACCGCGGCTTTCAGCATGCCCATCAGGATGCCGGCCTGGAGCCCGTGACCGGCCACGTCGGCCACGTAGGCGATGTCGCCGTCGGTGGACGCGATGAGATCAACCAGATCGCCACCGACTCGCTCGCTGGGACGGGTGACTCCATAGATTTCATAGAGACCGCTCACGCACTGGATGGGCGGAACGAGCGTCTGCTGGATGCTGTGCGCCAGATCGAGCTCGTTCTGGATGCGGATGGCTTCGGTTGCTTGCCTCCTGATGAAGTTCAGGAAGAGGAAGTAAGAAACGAAGACCAGCACCCAAATGAGATTTGCCGCAATCCGCGGGGTGGCGGGGAAGCCCAACGGCCCATGAGAAAGCCAGGGCAATAGCCGAGCGATCAAAAAGCTTAACGCCGCACTTAAAAAGCTGTGGCAGAACCCGACAAGGATGGTCAGAGACCACGGCTTGTGAATGAGTATCCAGGGATAGAGGACCGAGTAAAGCCCGTTCACAATACCTGCAAACAAGACGAGAGAAATCGGGAGCGGATGCGCCGAAACGAGACTGAGATAGGGGCCGTATACAACAAATATGGTGAAAACGGCCATATAAAGAGACAGCAGCTGACGAGAAGAAAAACGACTGAGTGCTGTCCAGCGCTGGGCGCGCCGCAGGTACCAGGGACGGAGACGCCTGTCGAGCAGAAGAGGCATGGCGCCCACCTTATCAAAGTGAGCGCCGCGAAAAATGCGCGAGGACTACAGAAACAGTGGCGCCAGCACCAGCGTTACGGTTGCGAGCAGCTTGATCAGCACGTGCAGCGATGGGCCTGCGGTGTCCTTGAAGGGATCGCCGACTGTATCGCCGACAACGGCTGCTTTGTGCGCTTCCGAGCGCTTGCCGCCATACTGACCGGTCTCAATGAATTTTTTGGCGTTGTCCCATGCGCCGCCGCCGTTGTTCATTAGCATCGCGAGCAAAATGCCCGAGATGGTGCCCACCATCAGCAGGCCGGCCACGCTTTCCGCTCCCGTCAGATTGACAGGTTGGCCGTGCAGCATAAGGGTGTCAGCGCTGACATCGCGTACGCGGAAGCTATCACTCAGATGGCGGAAGATGAGACCGACGGCCAGCGGCATGGCAACAGCAAGCGCGCCGGGCAGCACCATCTCCTTCAGCGCTGCTCCGGTCACGATGCGAACGCAGCGACCGTAGTCGGGCTTGGAGGTCCCCTCCATGATGCCGGGGTTCTCCTTGAACTGCGCGCGTACATCCTTGATGACGAACTGCGCAGTGCGGCCGACCGCTTTGATGGCCATCGAGGAGAAGAGATAGGTGAGCATGGCTCCCAGCAGCGCGCCGACGAAGACCGGAACGCTAGCGAGATTCACATGGGTGAATTGCCAGTTTGCAGGCAGCACTTGGCCAGCATCGGCGAAGCGGTGCGCGACGATGTCGTGGACGCTCTCCAGATAGGCAGAGAAGAGAAGGAAAGCCGCCAGCGCGGCAGAGCCGATCGCGTAGCCCTTGGTGAGCGCCTTGGTGGTGTTGCCGGCCGCGTCCAGCTTGTCCGTCTTCTCGCGTACGGCATCGGGCTGGTTGGACATTTCGATGATGCCGCCGGCGTTGTCAGTGATGGGGCCGAAGGTATCCATGGCGAGGATGTAGGCCGAGGCGGAGAGCATGCCCATGGTGGCGATGGCCGTGCCGTAAATGCCGCGGGCGTAGTTGGAAACTCCTGCGTGATCGGCCAGCCCGCGCACGCCGAAGTAGTAGCTGAGCAAGAGCGCGAGGCTGATAACGATGACCGGCATGGCCGGCGTCTCCATCCCGACAGCGAGGCCGCTGATGATGTTGGTGGCCGGACCGGTGAGTGACGCCTCTGCAATCGAGCGGACCGGACGATAGCGGGTTTCCGTGTAGTACTCGGTGATGCGGACGAAGAGGAACGAGGTGATGATGCCGACGATGCCGGAACCGAGCAGCCACCAGCGCCCCTGCAGCATGAAATAGACCGCTGCCGCGAAGCCCAGCAGCGCAAGGAACGACGTGACGTAGTAGCCGCGATTCAGCGCGTGCATCGGGTCTTCGTCTTCGCGCGAGTGAACGATGCTGACCCCGATGATGGAGGCGATGAGATTGATCGCCTGGATGATCAGCGGAAAGAGGATGCCCTTGATACCGAAGACAGGGAAGAGCGCCGCACCCAGAATCATCGCGCCAACATTTTCAGCGGCGGTGGACTCGAAGATGTCCGCACCGCGGCCGGCGCAGTCGCCAACGTTGTCGCCAACGAGATCGGCGATAACGGCGGGGTTGCGCGGATCGTCCTCCGGGATACCGGCCTCGACCTTGCCGACCAGGTCCGCGCCCACGTCGGCGGCCTTGGTGTAAATACCGCCGCCCAGCTGCGCAAACAGGGCGACCAGCGATGCGCCGAAACCGAAGCCGACCAGTTCATAAGGCGTCGCTTCAGGATGCTCCAGGCCCCCGAACAGGAAAAACAGCACGCCGATGCCGAGCAGTGAGAGCGAAACGACGACAAGACCGGTCACAGCGCCGCCGCGCAGGGCGGTTTGCAGAGCGCGGCCCAGGCTGGTGCGGGCAGCACTCGCAGCGCGAATGTTAGTCCGAATGGAGACAAACATGCCCGTGAAGCCGGAGAGGCCGGAACAGATGGCGCCGATCAGAAAGCTGATGACGACCTTATTGGCAAACGGAGCGGTAAAAGGGGAGAGCCGGTATCCAATAAAGAGGAGTACGGCAAGCACTACCGCGATAATGGCAATAGTCCCGTACTGCCGGGACATGAACGCCTCAGCTCCTTCGCGGATGGCATTGGAGATCGCCTGCATCTCGCTGGTGCCTGCATCGATCGAAAGGACGGATCGGGAGAAGACAAATGCAACAAGGAGGCCCAGGACGCCGATTGCCAGCGCGCCCCACAAATAAATACTGCCGCTGTCTGGGGTGCTGGGGGAGCCTATCTGAAACCCCACGGCCCACAGGCCGACGTTCTGCATGCAAGTTCTCCGAAAGAATTGGGTTAGTGCGCGCCCGCCGTTGCCGCCGCAGCGCTCAGCCGGGAAAGCCTCAGCTTCGAGGAAGGCTGATTAGAGCACGGGTGGAAAAAGTCAGTCAAACCGCGGAGTTTGTCCAGGCCCGTCCTTTTGCCACGGCGAAACAAATCTGCGTCTCGTGCATCTTCTTAGCAAGCGTAAGGGCGCGCTGACAGGATACAATCGCCAGTCGTTTTGACTTGGGAAGGTAGTCAGGAGTGTGTATGGGGAGTGTGGCGGCAGAGCGGCGCGTCAAGAGCGCCGGCGGCGAACTGAGCGGGTTGACGGGCACAGACTGGGTAGATGTCTACCGGCTGATGTACCTGTCGCGGCGTTTGGACGATCGCGAAATACTGTTGAAGAATCAGCAAAAGATATTCTTCCAGATCTCCGGCGCCGGCCATGAAGCGCTGCTGATCGCGGCGGGCAAGGCCTTGAAGCCCGGCTACGACTGGTTCTATCCCTATTACCGCGATCGCGCGCTTTGCCTGACGCTGGGCGTGACGGCGGACGAGATGCTGCTGCAGGCGGTGGGGGCGGCAGCCGACCCGTCCAGCGGCGGACGGCAGATGCCGTCACACTGGGGCAACCAGCGGCTGAACATTGTCTCCCAAAGCTCTTCCGTGGCCACGCAGATGCTGCAGGCGGTGGGTTGCGCCGAAGCCGGCCGCTACCTGGCCAATCATCCAAGCGCACAGGAGCGCCAGGCGAACGACTACCGCGCTTTCCACAACGCAACCTTCCAGGGAGACGAAGTTGTGTTCGCCTCGATCGGTGAAGGCTCCACCAGCCAGGGTGAATTCTGGGAATCGGTGAGCACGGCATCACTGGAGAAGCTGCCACTGCTCTTCGTCGTGGAAGACAACGGCTACGCCATCTCAACCCCGGTAGAGGTGAATACGCCCGGCGGCAATATCTCAAAACTGGTGGCGAACTTCCCGAATTTCTTCTTCGCCGAGGTGGATGGCACTGATCCGGTAGAAAGTTATGCCGCGATGGCGAAGGCCGTGGCGCATTGCCGTGCGCGGAAGGGTCCCGCATTCGTGCACGGGCATGTGACGCGCCCCTATTCGCATTCGCTTTCCGACAACGACAAGCTGTACCGTCCGGCTGCCGAGCTAGAGGCGGAAAACCTTCGCGATCCGCTGCCCAAGCTGCAACTTAGGCTGCTGCGCGAAGGCGTGATCGATGCGGAAGGAATCACACGCCTGGAGAAGGCAATCGATGACGAGATACAAGCGGCAACCGACCGGGCGCTGCGCGCGCCCTTTGCCGCCGCGGACACGATTTACAACTACGTGTACTCGCCGCATATCGATCCGACGTCGGAGTCGTTTGCTGCGGAAAAGCCGCCGGAGTCCAGCGGTCCCGACCGGACCATGGCTGACCTGATCAATGCCTGCCTGAAAGACGAGATGAAGCGCGACCCCCGCATCATCGCCTTCGGCGAAGATGTTGCGGATTGCAGCCGTGAAGAGAACCTGAAGAGTGGAGCGGTGAAGGGAAAAGGCGGCGTCTTCAAGCTGACCGCCGGGCTGCAATGCGAGTACGGCAGCGATAGAGTGTTCAACTCTCCGCTAGCCGAAGCGAACATCGTAGGTCGCGCAGTTGGGGTGGCCACACGCGGCATGAAGCCGGTTGCGGAGATCCAGTTCTTCGATTACATCTGGCCCGCGATGCATCAGCTGCGCAACGAACTGGCGCCCATGCGCTGGCGGTCCAACAATGCGTTCTCGTCTCCGGCGGTCATCCGGGTCGCCATCGGCGGCTATCTGACGGGCGGCGCGCTCTATCACTCGCAGAGCGGCGAGGTGCTGTTTACCCATACGCCCGGAATGCGGGTGGTCTTTCCATCCAATGCGCTCGATGCCAACGGGCTGCTGCGCACAGCCATCCGCTGCGACGATCCGGTGATGTTCCTGGAGCACAAGCGCCTCTACCGCGAGTCCTATGGACGTGCGCCGTATCCCGGGCCGGATTACATGGTTCCATTCGGCAAGGCAAAGACGGTGCGGGAAGGCAAGCATGTGACACTGGTGACCTATGGAGCCCTGGTGCCTCGGTCACTGCAGGCGGCACAGCGCGCCAGCCGCGAGCTGGGTATCGAAACCGAGGTCATCGATCTTCGGACGCTTAGTCCCTACGACTGGGAAGCGATTGCTGAAAGCGTTCGCCGCACAAATCGGGTCATCGTGGCGCACGAAGACGTGCTGAGCTGGGGCTACGGAGCGGAGATCGCCGCGCGCATTGCGGACGAGCTGTTCGATGATCTGGATGCGCCGGTAAAGCGGGTGGCGGCGACGGATACCTTTGTGGCGTACCAGCCGCAACTGGAAAACGTCATCCTGCCGCAGCCGGAGGATGTGTTCCGCGCGATCGAGAAATTGGCGAAGTTCTAGTCCAGGGATCGGTTGGTCCTATGAACAAATCGGTCCCCATGGATTTGGTTCCTAAGTAAAATTGCCGACTATCTCCCGCAGATATATTGAAGGGCCCAACAGAACCTCACGTTGCCTTTTGTCAAAGAAAGGCCACTCGGAGACGGTCTCGGCTATCTGAGTACCAGGGGAACTACTCTAACCGGCACCTTCAGGATCAGAATGCAACGACGCTTACTCCTCGTAGATGACGAATCCGTTATCCGTATCACGCTGTCGGCCATACTTAGCAGATATGGCTTTGAGGTAAGCGCTGCGGCATCTGTTGCCGAGGCACTCCAGAAGATCACCTCGCAAAAATTCGACGTGCTCCTATCCGATCTGAATATCGGCAATCCCGGAGATGGTCTGACTGTAGTGAGCGCCATGCGCAGGACGCAGCCAGAGGCGGTCACGATGATTCTTACCGGCTACCCTGCGTTTGAAACTGCGCTCGAAGCAATTCGCCAGCAAGTAGATGATTACATCGTAAAACCGGCCGATATTCCCGCGCTGGTGAACACGATCGAAAACAAATTGGCGAGCCCGCCGCGGCAACGCCACCTGCCGCCGCCCAAGCGCGTCGCGATGATCCTGCAGGAACGGCTTGAACGCATCGAGAAACTGTGGCTCTCAGCGGTTGAAAACGATGCTGCGTTATCACGGATGGCTCAGAAGAAAGAGCAGCGGCTGGAGTATCTCAGAGGCATTCTGAATGAGCTCATTCGTGCGGCGCAGTCCTACTCCGGCGAAGAGATTCCGGAACACAAACGCTTGTCGGGCGGGTATCATCGCCGACGCGACTTAGACGGATATACCCCCAGCATGATGCTGGCCGAGTTCTGCCTGCTGCGGCGCGTTGTGGCCCAGGTAGTTCAAGAAAACCTGCTTGCAGTAAATCTCAGCTATCTCATTCCGGATCTCGCCCGAGTGAACGAGAGCCTGGATGAGCAGGCACGAGCAGCGCTCACGACCTGGTCGGAATATACAAAGACATCCGGCTAGGGATTTCGGTCGCCGTTGGCTGATGCGAGAAATTGCTGAAGCGCGGCCGTACTCTCTGGATCTTCGAGCGTAGTGCTGTGCACCGTCCTCACGGGTGGCGCTGCCTTCGCAACGTAGCCGGGGCCAGCTGCGTTCGCAGGCAACAGCAACAGCTTGTCGACTGACGGGGATCGGAGAGCAGCCGCGGGATTGAAGTGGTCGCGTGCCAGCAGCCGTATGGGCAGGATGTGCGTCCAGCGCGGCGCTTCGAGCAGCCCCAACGTAGGCGGTTGAGGGTCGATCATGACCAGGCGATCCAGTTCCGGGTGCTGAAGCGTAAGATTCGCAGCTACCGTGCCTCCGAGCCCTCGGCCAATGACGATCAAGTGGCTCGGCCCGATGTGGCGCATGCTTGCGAGGTAATAAAGCGCGGCGTCGGCATCCTGTTTCCAATGCTTCTCGGACGGCTTTGCCCATTCGCTCTTTCCGAAGCCGCGCGGATCGAATGCGAAGACATCCTTGCCCAACGCATGCAACGCGAGAATGTCAGGCAGGGCGTCGGAAAGCGATCCGCTCGCGTCATGCAGATAAAGGATCGCCGTCGCCGTCGTCGGCGTAGTGGTGTTTGCCGGAACCCACCAGCCGTTCAGCCGGGTCTTCCCCGCCTCGGTGGCATCGAAGCGGATATCTTCGAACGCCACGTTGTGGTTCGCTGGCGTTCTGGCGACCCCATGCGTAGGGTGGAAGATGAGTTGCCATTGGCCCTGCCAGAAGAGCAGAGCGATCGCGAAATAAAGCGCGGCGAGCGAGGCCACCAGCATCACGCCGATGCCGCCCAGAATCCAGCGGTGCGCGACCAGCGGATTGCGCGGACGCAACGGGTCATCGAAATGTGGCGGCGTGGGACGGGTCGACGCAGACATCTCGCTCAGCCGAACGCCAGCTCGTCTGCGGATTCCAGCGGCGTACCACAGACGCGGCAGATAACAGCGGAGCAGTCTCCGCAGGTAAGTGGATCACTCACGGGACGGGCGCAGGTGGGGCACCAGAGAGTAGCCGGGACAGAATCCTGCGGGTGCGGTGGCTTCACATCAGGCATGCGATTCCAGCGTAGCAGCCGGGGTGCGACATCATCCAGCCGCGGCATCTTCCACCCAACGAGACCGTACACTTGATTTAACGAGGAGCAGGGTTCCAGCATGACGCAATGGGTACGGATCGGCGCAGTCTCCGAGATGCCGGCCGAAGGCAGCGCCAAGGCATTCGAGGCTGCAGGTATACCGATCTGCGTGGCGCGGATTCGCGGGCAGCTCGCGGCGCTGCACAACGAGTGTCCGCATCATGGCGCGCTGCTCTCTGACGGCACCATTGAGCACGGACGCGTCGTGTGTGCGTGGCATGGCTGGAGCTTCGATCCGAAGACCGGTGCGGAACTACGCAATCCGCTGGGCAGTGCGACGGTATTCCCGCTCCGCGTGGAGGGCGACGATGTGATGTGTGAGGTCAAAGCGTAGCCTCTGGGCGGAACAGGTTTTCTTCATGGAAAAGCTGCGTCAGCATCTGATAAGAGTCCCAAAATGTTTCGTGAAAAGGTGTAGAGAGCGATGCCACAGAAGAACGAATCGGCAAAAAACAATGCAGCGAAGAACCAGCTAACCATTCCGCCGGCAGCCGCCGATGATCCGAAGGCTTTTGAGCTGGTGCGCGCATGGGTGGCAGGCGGCGATCTGCACGTGAGTCTGCAGATGGGCGGCTGGGACGACCCCACCGCATGGGGCGTGGTGCTGGCGGACCTGGTGCGGCACGTTGCGCGCTTTTATGCCGAGCAGAAGCAGCTGCAGCCGGAAGAGACCGTCGAGAGGGTGCGGGATGCCATGGATAGAGAATTGGACGGGGAAGAGGAATCTCCGGAAGGCGGCCGGGTGCAATGAGGTCTTCTGCTTGAAACCTGCAATCCTGCTACGAAATCCGCAAGCCGTCGTCTGCACGATCCCGAAGAGCGGCAAAGCCACTCACCGCATATACGGCGTCAGGTTGCTGTCGATGGTCTCAAACTCCTGCTTCGATAACGGCAGCTGCTGAAAGGCACGCAAGGCCTGCTCCGGCGTCATCCCGCCACCAAAGGCGCCATCGGAACCCCACAGAATCCGCTTCACGCCAACCTGCCGGATCCGTTGCGCAATGAGTTCCTTCTTGTCCTCCCAGTGGCCCATACCCGCCACCCCGCAGATGTCGAAGTACACATGCGCCATTCGGGGGTCACGCTTTCGAAGCGCATCGATGAATACCAGTAGCGCCTCATCCACTCCGGTATCGTCGTATCCTCCGGAGCCGGCCAGATGTGCAATCTGCACCGGTACGTGCGCGGCTGCCGGAAGAACCTCGTTGAGAAAAATCCGTGCCTCCTGCGCTCCATATGACCGGTGCCGCGTCACCGAGGAATGCATGTGAACCACAATCGCCATCCCATGCTCATCCGCAGCCTGGAAGACCGCGCGCACCTTGGCCACCTCTTCCGGCTGATCCATGTCCACATCGGAATTTCCAAAATGCAGTTTCAGTCCGAAGTGCAGATAGGGATCCTTTGCGCATCGCGCGATTTCCGCAAGCGCATAGTCCTTGAGGGGATCCACTCCGCAAAACGCTCGAAGCCGCCCCGGATATTGCGCCACCTGCTGCGCCGTCCAGTCGTTCTCAGCCCTCACCTTCGCGTACTCATCCTTCACCGCAGGCTTGTTTGGATTGCCATACTGATATGCCAGGGACAAAATCAGTGCCCGTTGCACCCCAGCAGCGTCTAACAATGCAATGAGATCGCGCGCGGTAAATGGATTCGGTAACGACCCCAGACGAGCCGCAGCAGGACTCAGCAGATGCTGGTGATAATCGATCGCGGGCCGCAGCGAATCATCCCGGATTCCCAGCAGGACCAACGAAACGATGAGGAAAGCGATTTTCATATCCAGCTTGTCCCGGCGAAGATGATGAGCAGGCGATAATAGCAAGGACGGCCATACAGGAGCGCATGATGCTGGCAGATCTCGGCCCCACTCCCCGGCGTTTGAAACTCCAAGGCCCCGCGCTCTCCGTCGCCATTCATATCACCATCATCCTTGCAGCCGCCGCCTGGATCTATCGCACACCGCGGATCGCGCATTTCAAGTTGCCAGGTACCGCGCACGGATTGACGCTCCTCACCTATTACAGTCCCGGCAGCCGCAAACCTGCGGCATCAGACTCCGTCGTTCATAGCAAGCAAACCAAAGCAGGCAAAGCCCGCGGCCGCAAGGAAGTCGCTAAGCCAGCTCCGCCTGAGCCGCCGCATGCCGATCCCGGCACCGGCAACACCACCGAGAGCGGCATCGGCGAAGGTGATATCCGCATCGCTCTGCTGCAGCATTTCCCCTACCCCCAGCCGGACCTCTCCGCGCTTGCGCACGGAACCAAAGGCGACGTCGTCCTAGACGCTGTGATCGATGAGCACGGCAGAGTCACCGGGCTCACCCTCCTGAAAGGTCTCGCACCTTCGATCGACCAGGAAGTCATCGCCGCGGTAAAGCAATGGCTCTTCACACCGGCGACCAAGGACGGCATGCCCGTCGCCAGCGAGCAGGAATTTCACTTCCACTACGAGCGCGGCTGACAGCCATGCCTCGCGATCCGGGAAGGCTATAATCGCTCCCTGTTCTTAGCTTCCTCGTATACCGTCGGAGGAACTACGGCCGATCACGTCCTGAACATCTGTGCCGGATATTGCTATGCGCAGCCGTTTGCTTCACCGCGTCCTTTTCATTGCCGGGCTGCTGTGCGTCACGTTGCTGATCGGCACCACCGGTTTCGTTCTCATCGAGCGCTATACATGGTTCGAGGGTTTCTACATGACTCTCACCACCATCACCACCATCGGCTATCAGGAACTGCGGCCTCTCAGCCATGCCGGGCGCATTTTTAATACCTTCCTCATTCTCTTTGGAGTCAGCGCGCTCTTCCTGTCGTTCGGCGCGATGACGCAAACCATCATCGAGCTCGAACTGCAGGATCTCTACAACAAACGTAGGAACAAACGCATGATCGACCGTCTGGAGAATCACTTCATCGTCTGCGGCTTCGGCCGCGTAGGCCGCAATGCCTCCTATGAAATGCAACGCGCGAAGGCTTCCTTCCTCGTCGTCGACCGGAGCGAGCAGCGCGTCGCCAAGGCGTCGAGCGCGGGAATGCTTGCTGTTGTCGCAGACGCAACGCGCGATGACGACCTGCGCGAAGCCGGCGTGCTCCGGGCCAAAGGGCTGATCGCTGCCTTACCCTCCGACGCCGAAAATCTTTTCATCATCCTCTCGGCGAAAACTCTCAATCCCAAACTCACTGTGGTCACTCGTGTTTCTGAAGAAGAGGCTGGTGAAAAGCTGCGCCGCGCCGGAGCGGACACGGTCTTTACTCCCTACGCCATGGCCGGCCGCCAGCTTGCCGATGCCTTGCTCCGCCCTCACGTCGTCGAGTTCCTCGACTTTGCCGCAACCAATATGGCATCGAAAGTTACGACAGAACAGATCTGTGTCGCCCCAAGGACTGCACTCGCCGGCAAGACGCTCGGGCAATTAGCGGATTTCCCCAACTCCGGAGTGATCGTGCTCGCCATCCGCAAGCAGCATGGCGAAACGATCTTCAACCCACCGGCCGAATCCGAGATCGCCGCCGGCGATTTTCTCATCGTCATGGGGGAGCAGCCCGGCTTGCAAAAACTCGAACAGATGCTCACCAGCTGATCGGCGTGAGTAGCGAAGTTTAGGAATCTTTCAGGCAATATCTTGTGGGATGTGTCGCTCGCCAAAGCGGCGTAACCATCTCGCCGTTACTGGCCGATGGGTACGGTCGAAATAGCGGACACCAGAGATTCGTAGACGCACCCGATCTTTTTGCGATACGTCTTAATAGAACAAGTCTGCGCCCCCTCGCAGACGGATTAGCCGGACAAATAATTTCCGGCGCAGCAAGGCAGGCATATGCCAACCACTCCAATAGAGAGCGGAGCCTTCTGATCCTTTTTCTGCTTTGGGCCCAGTTGTATTCAACCCGCTATTCCAATTAGCAAGGTACCCCGCAATGAAGATGCGTCTCGACCGGTGTCTCTACAGGATAGCTCCGCCTTTGGCGACGCTATTGCTGCTTTCTTTTCTGCTGATATTTGCTGGATGCGGCGGGGCCAAGTCAGCCAGTTTGTCGAGCGATCCATCCACTCCGCCTGCTGCTCCGACTGTAAGTATCGCCGCCAGCCCTGCTTCGATTAACCCGGGAGCTTCCTCCAGCTTAACCGTGACAGCGACCAATGCGACTGCCGTCACTGTGAGCGGTTCGGACGGCAGCAGCTACACACTCGGCGGGAGCGGCGGCACGCAAGCCGTCACTCCCGCAGCAACCGCGACCTACACCGCCACCGCGACCGGTACGGGCGGGAAGGCAACCGGAACAGCAACCGTCACAGTCGCCGCAGGCCTGCCAGCGCCCACCGTGACCATCGCGGCCAAGCCGACATCGATCATCGTGGGCAGTTCCTCCACACTGACTGTCACCGCCGCGAACGCAACCGCTGTAATGGTAAGTGGCTCGGATGGCAGCAGCTATACGCTCGCCGCGACCGGCGGAACGCAAGCCGTCAGTCCGGCTGCGACCACAATATATACAGCGAAGGCGAGCGGTTCGGGCGGCAACACCTCGGCAACCGCTACAGTCATGGTGACGGATCCATCGGCCATTGCCGTGAGCATCATGGCTGCCCCGACATCGATCAGCGCAAGCGGATCCTCAACCTTGACCGTGGTTGCCACCCACGCCACCGCTGTGGCAGTGACTGGCTCGGATGGCAGCAGCTACACCATGGCCGCGAGCGGCGGAACACAAAAGGTTTCGCCTGCCGTGACCACGACCTACACCGCGGATGCGACCGGACCCACAGGACACGATTCTTCTACTGCAACAGTGACAGTGATTCCGCCAGGCAGCAATTCGCCTATCAATCACGTCATCTTCATGATGCAGGAGAACCACACCTTCGATAACTACTTTGGGATGCTCAACCTCTATCGCCGCAGCAACAGTATGAACGTCGGCGATGACGGGAATGTGTACACCGTTGACGGCATCGACGATAAGTTGAATACCAGCAACGTGGATGACGAAGGCGTCTCTCATCCGCTCTTCAAATTCAAGTCCTCCTGCATCGACGATGCCTCCTCGGCGTGGTTGGAAAGCTATGGTGATGTGAATCGCTATAACTTCCTCGCCAGCCGGCCCCTGCTCGACGATGGCTTTGTCCACACCGCCGAGGGCTTCGCAAAGAGTTGTGCCCTTTCCGGCACATGTTCCGGCGATTACACCGATACCGCCGGCCAGCGCGCCATGGGTTACTACGATCAGGATTTTCTGAACTACTACTACTACATGGCCTCGCAGTTCGCCGTCTCGGATCGCTGGTTCTCGCCGATCGCGAGTAAGAGTAATCCCAACCGCATTGCCACCTTCAGCGGCGGCACGACGCAGGGCCTCGCGTTCGATCCCGGCTACGACGACCATGTGGGCTCGCTCAACCTGCCCAGCATCTTCAAGGCGCTCGACGACGCGCACGTGTCATGGAAGGTCTATTACTCTGATACCGCCGGTGAGTGCGGCGTCGGGGACAATGACTGCGGAACCGGCGGAGCAGCAAATTATCCCGCCACCGCGCTCGGCTATATCACTTACACCAAGAAGTATCTCTACCCCAACCTGACCAACGCTGCCTGCACCGGCACTACCCAGCCTTCCAGCGTGGTCGGCGATCCCAACAATTATTTCTGCATCGATACCGCTCGCGTTGCACCGCTATCCACTTACTTCAGCGATCTCACCAACGGCACGCTTCCCAGCTTTGCATTCATCGAGCCGGGTTACGGTATTAATGACGAACATCCCGGCTCCTTCCAGCCCATCCTGCTGGGACAGCAGCAGATGGCGAAGATCATCAATGCGTTCATGGCCAGCCCGGAGTGGAAAGACGGCGTCTTCTTCTTCAGTTACGACGAAGGTGGCGGTCCTTACGATCACGTTCCACCCGTGCCCCACCACACCAACGACAAGATCACAACAGCAGACAAGCCGAACTACCCGGTCGATATCGCCAGCATCTCGGTGAATCCGGATAGCTTCAACCCATGCCAGCCCGCCACACCGCCGGCAACGGCTCACTGCGATCTGCGCGCCGACAGCCCCGGTGCCCATTCCGGTGACGCCGCAGCCATTAACGGCTTCGCCGCACAGATCGGCTTCCGCGTTCCCAACATCGTGATCTCGCCATTCACGCGGCGGCACTATGTCTCGCACGTGCCCATGGATCACACGGCCATCATGAAGTTTGTGGAGAACCGCTTCATCGGCGGCGCCGCACACCTCACAGCCCGTGATGCCGCACAGCCCGATCTGCTCGACTTCTTCGACTTCACCAAGAAGCCCTGGGCGACGCCACCAACGCCGCCTACCCCGGCATCCAACGTCACTCTCGGCAACATCAACACCTGCACCCCATCGAGTATGTAAACCTTTGCTGGCATCACATCCGGGCGGACCTTACCGCCCGGATTTTTTTATGCGCAGAGTCGCTGCGCTCCTGAGCGAACGAGCGGTGCAGCTGGCGAATGATCGTCTACACTGTGTTGTCTCGGCCGAGACCCATTGGGTTAAGAGGAATTTCGAATGCGCGCCCTCTTCGTGTTCTTCATGGTGCTGGCTCCTTTGTGGCTAAGGGGTTTCGCCCAGACGCGCCAACCTGCCCCGGCGGAAAAACTTGGCACGGTCCACTTCAGCACCTCCTGCAGTGCCGCAGTTGCACCAGAGTTCAATCGAGCCGTGGCGCTCATGCACTCGTTTCAGTTTGCTCGCGCAATCGAAGCGTTTCACGCAATCGCGGTCAGCGATCCATCCTGTTCGATGGCGTATTGGGGAGTCGCTCTCAGCAGTTGGGGCAACCCTTTCGCTCCCGGTGTAAGGCCTCGCGCGCAATTGGAGCAGGGCTTGAGAGCCGTCATGCAGGCACAGGATGCGAAGCCGAAAACTGCGCGTGAGCGTGCCTATGTGGAGGCTGTGGCACATCTCTATACGAACGCGGCGACGATCGATCAGCCGTCACGTGTTCTGGCCTACGAAACCGCGATGGGCGCCGTCAGCGCGAACTATTCTGAAGACACTGAGGCCGCGATATTTTACGCGCTGGCTATGGCCGCGGCCGCTGATCCGGCCGACAAAACCTATGCCCGGCAACTGAAGGCCGGCCAGATGTTGGAGAGCTTGTACGCCAAGTACCCGGACCATCCCGGCCTGGCGCACTACATCATTCATGCGTATGACGTTCCTGCGCTGGCTGCCCGCGCGTCTGGGGCGGCGCAGCACTATAGCGAGATTGCTCCCTCCACCCCGCATGCTTTGCACATGCCGTCTCACACCTTTACACGATTGGGTGAGTGGCAGCGTTCCATTGATGCCAATATCGCCTCTAACTCATCTGCTCGAAACGCAGGCCAGCCAGCCGAGGAGTTGCATGCCTGCGACTACCTGATCTACGCGTATTTGCAGACCGCGCAGGACTCCGCCGCAAAACGCATCGTGGAGTCGGCGGTTAAAATATTTTCGCGCTTTGATCCCAACGTGCTAATTGGCGGAGCCGGCAGTCCGGCCGCCGCATACTACGCCCATGCCGCCATTCCTGCTCGCTTTGCACTGGAGCGCCGGGCCTGGGCCGACGCTGCTCGGCTCGAGCCCACCCCCAGCCCATATCCGCAGACAGAGGCGATCACCTACTTTGCCCGAGGACTGGGAGCCGCGCGGTTGGCCGACGGCGTCTCAGCCCGCTCGGCAATCGGATCTCTGGAAGAGAGCCGCGACAAGCTCATTCAAATGAAAGAAACATACTGGGCAAATCAGGTCGAAATCCAGCGCCAGGAAGTCGTCGCCTGGTTGGCCTTTGCCGAGCGAAAGCCGCAGGACGCTGTCGCAGGTTTACGCTCAGCGGCGGCCTTGGAAGACCAGACCGAAAAGAGCGCGGTCACGCCCGGTCCTCTAGCCCCGGCGCGTGAACAACTGGGAGACTTGCTGCTGGAAATGAAGCAGCCCTCGGCCGCTCTCAAGGAATTCGAATCGACACTGGTTAAAGAGCCCAATCGTTTTCGAAGCCTGTATGGGGCAGCCGAGGCGGCAAGGTTATCCGGCGATCGGCAGATGGAGCGAACCTATTTTCTGAAGCTGACCAAGGTTGCCGAACGCTCCGATCAACCTGGACGTCCGGAGCTTGCCGAAGCGCATCGGCAGATCGAGGCGCCGTAGACGTCCCTTGGTAGTGTGCACCACGTCTCATTTGTGCAACCGCCGACGTGGCAAATAGGGAATGCCCAGCCTAGATCAATCGCCAGGGATCAGCTCTTCCGCGAGCGCATCTTCTTCGCCCAGTCTGGCTTGATCGTCTGCCGCGCGCGGCCCAATGCCAGCGCATCCGGCGGAACATCTTCAGTAATGGTCGAGCCCGCCGCGATGTAACTTCCATCCGCAATCGCGAGGGGAGCCACCAGCGTCGAGTCGCTGCCGACGAAAGCATTCGCGCCAATCGTTGTCCGGTGCTTGCTCTTGCCGTCGTAGTTACAGGTGATCGTGCCCGCGCCGATGTTCGTGCCCGCCCCGATCTCCGCATCGCCGATGTAGCTCAGGTGGTTCGCCTTCGCGCCGGCTCCCATCCGCGACTTCTTGGTCTCCACAAAATTTCCCACGTGCGCGCCTTCGCCAATCTCCGACTCCGGCCGCAGATGCGAATACGGTCCGATCAGCGCGTTCTTCGCGATCACGGAAGAGCTGATGATCGACCCATTGCGTACCAGGACATCGTCGCCAATCGTCGAGTCCTCAATCACCGAGTACGAGCGGATGCGGCACCCGCTTCCGATCTTCGTCCGCCCCAGCAACTGCACGAATGGCTCCACAACCGTGTCCGGACCCACGCTCACTATGCTGTCGATCACCGATGTCTCCGGGCGGAAGATCGTCACGCCTTCGCCCATCAGCGCGCGCGCCGTGCGCAGCCGCATTTCGGCATCCAGCTCCATCATCTCCGCGATGGTGTTCGCGCCCAGCACCTCGTGCACGTCCGCCGTCTCCAGCGCGACCACGCGCTCCCTGGCCTTCACCAGCAGCGCCGCCATATCTGTCAGGTAGAACTCGCCATGTGCGTTATCGGTAGAGAGTTCGCCGATATGCTTGAACAGCGGCTCCGACCGAAACGTGTAAATCCCCGAGTTGATTTCCGGCGCCGAGCGCTGCTCCGGCGTCAGCGCCTTCTGCTCGACGATCGCCACCACTTCCGGCTTGTCTGCACTCTTGCGGATCACGCGGCCGTATCCCGTCGGATCCTCCGGCCGCGTCGTCAGCACGGTCATCGCCGCCTGCTGCTCCAGGTGGAAGTCGCGCAGCCGCAGGATGGTCTCCGTTCGGATCATCGGCGCGTCTCCGGAGAGCACGATCAGGTTTTCGTATCCCTCCACCTCGGGCTTTGTTGTCTGGATCGCGTGTCCGGTGCCGCGCTGCTCCGCCTGCACCACAAAGCGCACGCCCGTATGCGCGAGTGCTGCGCGGACCGCTGCCGCCTCATGCCCGATGACGACGTAGATATCCTTCGGCTGCACCACCTGCGCAGCGGCCGCCACTACGTGCTCCACCAGCGCGCGGCCGCCGATCTGGTGCAGCACCTTCGGGCGGCGCGACTTGAGCCGCGTGCCCTTGCCCGCGGCCATGATGACAATCGCCAGTTGCATGGAAGTCCTTTGCGTGCGCTCGCTGCCCCAGACAGGAGCCCGAGACAGGATTAGTTGCCCGGTCCCGCAGGTCCGCCGGTTCCGCCCTGCATCCCCGGCGGCATCGGGATGGTTATGTCCACGGGATGCACCTGCCCCAGGTCGGAGAGCGGTTTGCCCGGCTGACCGGGAGTGCCGGTAGCGATCTGCTGCGTATTCCCCACCACCAGCACCGCGAGCTTTGAACGATCGACATATTTCTTTGCGACCCGTTCAAGATCAGCGGTGGTTACCTTTTCGATGGCCGCGCGATACTTCTCCAGAAAATCCGCCGGATACCCATAGAACTCCAAGCTCGCTCTCTCGGTCAGCACCTTCTGCGGCGTGTCGTAGCGGAAGACGAATGAGTTCAGCAACTCATCCTTCGCCCGCCGCAGTTCGTCATCGGTAAACGGCTCGGTCTTCAGGTCCTCGATCTGATCCAGCATCGCCTTAGCCGCATCCACTGTGCTCGCACTCTTCGTCGCGGCCACGGTGTAGAAGAGACCCGGATGGTCGTAAGAGGCGCCATACGACCCACCGACGGAATACGCGAGTCCCATCCGTGTCCGCACGTTCTGGAAGAGCCGCGATCCGAATCCTCCGGAGAAGATCTGGTTCATCACGCTCAGTGCATAGTAATCAGGGTTGGAGCGCTCCGTGCCCAGGCCGACGATCCAGATATTGCTCTGGTTCACATCGTTCTTGTCTACCGAGTAGACGCCCGGCGTCGGTCCGCTAAAGTTCTCCTTCGACGGCGGCAACGGCGTGCCCTTCTTCAGGCCGCCGAAGGCGGCACGCAGTTTCTGCTCCATTGCTGCGCTGTCGAAGTCGCCACTCACCCCGATGATCATGCCGTTCGGGATCACCGTCTTCTCATGGAACTGCTCCAGGTCAGCCACGGTGACGCCCATCACTCCCGCCAGCTCCGGCGTGCGGCCGTATGGATTCGTCGCCCCATACACCAGCTTCGCCGCCTCGCGGCTCGCGATCGCAGAGGCTTCGTCGTTGCGGCGCACAATGCCCGCAGCCATCTCCTGTTTTGCCAGGTCGACCTTGCTGGGATCGAACTTCGGGTGCAGCAGTAAATCTGTTGTCAGTCCAAAGACAGTGTCGAAGTCCGTTTTCAGGCAGTTCCAGCTCACGCTCGTCGAGTCGACATCGCCATCCGTCTCCACCTTCGCAGCTTTGGCTTCCAGCAGATCGTCCATTGCGTCGCCGGAGATTTTCGCCGTGCCGCTGGTGCGCCATACCTCGCCATAAAGATCGACCAGGCCGGTCTTTGCAGCGGGAACATCGCGGCCACCGCCGCGCATCTCCACAAAGCCGTTGATGAACGGCAGCTCATGATCTTCCTGAAGAAAAATGATCGCGCCATTGTCGAGCACGATGCGTCGAGGTTGTTGCGGATGGAACGCCGGCAGCGTCGGAATCGGAATCTGCTTCCACGGCTGTGCCTGCTGTGTAGCCTGTGCTTGTCCGTTGGCGATGGCTGGCAAAGCAGCCATCGGAATCAGCGCGAGCAGAGCGACTGCACAGTGGCGCATCACAGGCCACCCGCCTTCGGTGCCGCGCCATCGGGCTTCTGCTGCGGCATGGTCTCGATGATGGCGTAGGTGCGGTTGTTTTCCGTAAAGACTTTATTCGAGACTCTGCGAATGTCTGCCTTCGACACCTTGTCGATCTTATCCAGCTGGCGGAAGAGCTCGCGCCAGTCGCCATAGCGAAGCTGGTACGTAGCCAGGCTCTGCGCCAGGCCCTCATTATCGGCAAGCGAGCGCAGCAGATCGACACGTGCGCGCGTCTTGAACATGGCCAGCTCTTCGTCGGTCACGTCCTGGGTCTTCAACTTGTCGATCTCCTTATGGATGGCCGTACGCATCTCCTGCGGTGTGTGACCGGGCAGCGGCACGGCGTAGAACGCAAAGAGCCCTGGGAACTTTGTGCCGGGAAAGCCGCTGAAGCCTTCCGACTCGGCAGCGATGCGCTGATCGCGTACCAGCGAGCGATACAGGCGCGACACGCGGCCGTTCGAGAGGATATCGGTGATCGCGTCATACACCTGATCGTCGGGATCGAGATAATCGCTCCGGTGATAGCCCTCGATATAAAAAGGCTGCGTCGCCTCGCGAATAATGACGGACTTCTCCGAGTTCTGTGCCGGCTCGACCGTCGTCATCGCCTCGGGCTTCGGACCGGCCGGAATGGGAGCGAAGTACTTCTCCATGATCGGCATTGCCGTCGACGCGTTCACATCGCCGGCTACGGCAATCACGATGTTTGATGGTGCGTAGTGCGTCTTGTGAAACGTCGCAGCCTCGGTGGCATCGATCTGCGACAGCTCCGACTCCCAACCAACCCCCGGCCGTCCATACGGATGCGCGACATACGCGGTTGCTAGGAACTGCTCCACCATGCGGCCAATGGGATTGGAGTCGGTGCGCATGCGCCGCTCCTCCATCACCACGTCGCGCTCCTTGTAAAACTCGCGCGGCACCGGATGGCCAAGCCGCCCGCTCTCCATATACGCCCAGAGCTGGAGCCGGTTCGCCGGCATACTCCAGAAGTATTCCGTGGAATCCAAACCGGTGGAAGCGTTGATGCCGGTCGCGCCGTTCTCCTCGGCAATCTGAGTGAACTGGTTGGGGATGACGTACTGCTGCGCATCCTTTTTCGCCGCGTCAAACGCTTCGCGCAGTTGCTTCAGCTTCGCGGGATCCTGGCCTACACGCTTGCGGTATTCGGTATCGTACGCAGCGTAGGTCTCCTCCACCTTCTTGAGCGCGACCTTTTCTGCGGGCCAGTTTGTCGTGCCGATCTCATCGGTTCCCTTGAAGGCAAGGTGCTCGAACATGTGGGCAAGACCGGACTGGCCAGTCGGATCGTTCGCATCGCCGGCATCCACTAGCGTGTAATAGGAAAACACTGGCGCTTCGGGCCGCTCAATCAGCAGCACGGTCAGCCCGTTGGGCAGGACCTTCGTCGTAACGCGCTTCTCAAAGTGTGCCAGCTCCTGCTGCGCCAGGTCGGTCGCTCCCGTGGTTGCCGCGGGACTGGTTTGCGCGAAAGCGGGCAGCAGGGAAGTGCAGGCAATGATGAAAAAAGGTGCGGGCCATCGTGGCATCCGGCGCGGTTGGGCAGGGTAACACTTAGTCAACAAGTACCTCCGCACCCGCTCCAAGGCGCGAGCCTCGTCTGTCCAGATGCGGGTAGCCAGTCTCATTTGTATCTGCCATCGAAGCTATCCGTGGCAGCCCGGCGAAGTCAAACCAACGTCCATTGCAAAAACCGCAGAGTAGTCGCAAGCACAACTTTCATGGCGCAGCCGGGTTTCGGCTGGCATAATAGGCAGCGCACTGCTCCGAAGCCGGTTCGAAGCGACCGACGAAACCCGGATCAGCACAACAGAAAGATGAACAGCAGGCGGTTGCCGATCACCAGCCAAGGCATCCCCCTCTCGCCCACTGGCGGCAAGGATTTGTTTAGGAATGGCCATTATTCAGGTTTTGCAGCGTACCATTCGCCCCTTCATCTGTCTGGGTCTGCTCAGCGCATCTACTTGGAGCTTCGGTGCAGTCTCAGTGCCCCAGGCCGCAGTGCCCCAGATCACGCAAGCGGTCAATAACCGGCAGCGGATCACTTTGAAGGGCAACGTGCGTCCGATGCCAAGGCGTGCGCGTGACCTCGGCGCGGTCGACATCAACGCGCCGGCCGGCCGGGTGCTGCTGCTGCTGAAGCGTCCCGCGGAACAGGAAACGGCGCTCCAACAGTTCATTCAGGATGTCCATACACCCGGTTCGGCCAGCTATCATCACTGGCTCACGCCGGCGCAGCTCGGCAGCCAGTTTGGACCGGCAGAGTCCGACGTGCAGGCCGTGATCGCGTGGCTGCAGTCGCAGGGCTTCGCGGTAGCCAAGGTCTCGCAGGCCCGAACCACGATCGAGTTCTCCGGTACCGCCGGACAGATCGAGAGCGCCTTCGCAACCAAAATCCATTCCTTCCAGATCGACGGCGTGAGCCACATCGCGAATATCGCCGACCCGCAGATCCCGGCCGCGTTGGCGCCAGTCGTCGCCGGTATCTCGCCGCTCAACGACTTCCGGCCTAAGCCGATGCACACCGCGCCTGTCGCGCGCACTTTGGTCGCGGCCCCAACCAGCGCCAATCCCCATGCCATGACCAGCGTGGCACGGAACGCCCAGAGTCTCTCGGTCAGATCGAACTACACGGACAACTCCAACGGTTCTTATGTTGTGACGCCGGCGGATTTTGCAACCATCTACAACACGCCCAACCAGACTTTGAACAAGAACTACGCCGCCAGCAAGAACCTGACCGGGACCGGAGTCACGATCGGCATCGCGGGGGACTCGAATGTCGATCTCAGCAATGTGGCGAATTATCGCAAACTCTTCGGCCTGCCCGCCCTCACGCCGACGGTGACCATCGATGGAAGCGATCCGGGAACGGGGAGTGGTGACGAAGTAGAAGCGTTGTTGGATCTTGAAGTGGCGAGTGCGGTGGCGCCAGGAGCAAACCTGACGTTGTATACCGCACAGGACACAACTTTTCAGTCCGGACTGATTCTCGCCATCCAGCGAGCGCTGGACGATAACGCGATCAATATCCTGAACGTGAGCTTCGGCGGCTGCGAGGCCTACCAGGGGACATCCGGCAATCAGCAGATTCTCAATCTCTGGCAGCAGGCGGCGGCTCAGGGTATCTCGGTTACGGTCTCCACAGGCGACAGCGGCTCTGCCGGGTGCGATGACGGCAATACGGAGTTGGCCGCGGCGCAGGGGCTCCAGGTGAACGCATTTGCCTCCACCCCTTACAACATTGCTGTTGGCGGAACAGACTTCAACCAGGACCAGACCAACATTGGGCTGTACTGGAACGCGACAAATTCCTCCATCGGCGGCTCCGCGCTGAAATACATTCCGGAAATCCCATGGAACGATTCCACAACCACCATCGGGCCGCTGACCGGAAATGTGGCGTTCCAGGACACGAATGGAGATACGAATATCGCGGGCGCCGGCAGTGGCGTGAGTGGCTGCTTGACGGCAACCGTCGACCAGAATGGAAATGTATCTGGGTGCACCGGCGCATATCCCAAGCCAGGCTGGCAGAGCGGCTTTGGCCCGGCAAGCGTACGTGAAACCCCCGATGTCTCGCTCTTCGCGTCGAACGGATTCGACTTCTCCATCTGGTTGCTCTGCGCCTCAGGCATCGGTGGCGATCAGCCCGGGGACCAGGACTGCACAACACCCGCCAGCGGATCCATAGAAAACGGCAGCTACACTTCTTATCAGGTGGTAGGCGGCACGTCTGCATCCTCGCCGGCCTTCGCCGGAGTGCTTGCCCTCGTGGTGCAGAATCTGCAATCCGGCAGCACGCCGAACGTCCGCCTCGGTCAGGCGAACTACACGCTCTACCCACTCTCCAAGCAACATGCCTCCGCGTTCAACGACGTAACCGTCGGCAACAATTCCGTGGTCTGCACAGCCGGCACGCCGGACTGCGGCACAAACACTTTCCTAACCGGCTACGACGCAGGCAACGGCTATGATCTGGCGACCGGCCTCGGCAGCGTCGATGCGACGCAGATGATACAGAACTGGTCGAACATCACCTTCACCCCCACCACCAGTTCGCTGACGGTGAACAGCTCGACCAGTCCGGTAAACATCGCGCATGGCAAGTCCGTGAATGTCGGTGTAACGGTGACCGGTTCCGGCGGCACTCCGACCGGCACTGTTGCACTGATAGCGGGCAGTGGCGCGACTGCGGGTGCAGCCGCGGTTCAGGGCGCAATCGCCTCGCCTTCCATCCTGACTCTGACCAACGGCGCCGCAAGCAACGCTGCCTACACCTACCTTCCCGGTGGCAGCTATACCCTCGCCGCGAACTATGCAGGCGATGGCACCTTTGCCCCCAGCGCCTCGAACGGCATCGCTGTGACGGTGTCTCCAGAATCCAGCACGCTGGAACTCGCTGTGCAGGACTTTCCGTCGGACGGCACGACCAACAGCATCAACGGCGGCAGCGTTCCCTATGGGTCGTACGTCTCGGTGAATGCGCAACCTGTTTCGTCCGCTCTGGCCCCATCGCTCACCAACCAAACCTACCTGCAGCCGGCAACTGGGACCGTTACCTTCGCCAGCACGCCGGCGTCATCGCTGCTGAACCGGACGGTGAACCTGAATAGCAATGGCTTCGCCGAAATTCCGGGGCAGACATCGCTCGCCTATCCTCCGGGCACCTATAGCATCACCGCGAGCTACTCCGGCGATGCCAGCTATGGCGCCAGCTCAGCTCCGGCCCAGACCTTCACCATCTCCAAGAACAATGTCACGATCGCTTCGGCCAACGGCAGCACTAGCGCAACAGCGGTGGTTGAGATCGATCCGGCGGATAACGGTCTCTTCTTCAACGGCGGCGTTGTTTTGCCCACAGGCACCGTTACATTGACAAACGCCAGCGGCGCCACGGTCGGCACGGGCACCCTGGCCGTCGTCAACACTTCGAATGGTCAGGCGGCACAGGCCACCATCACGGTTACTGGCACCGCCACTACGGTCAGCTATCCAGGGGACACCAACTACAACTCCGGCACAGCGGCCTTTACGGGTGGCGGTGGCGCTTCGTTCTCATTGAGCAGCGCACCTGCGAGCATCACCATTCCCAGCGGCGGGTCTGCCGGCACAACGATCAGCATCACGCCGCAGGGCGGTTTCTCCGGCAAGGTCGCCGTCAGCTGCACAGTCACCGGCTCCGGCACTCCGCCGCCGACGTGTTCGCTGGCGCAGTCTTCCGTTGCTCTCAGTGGAAGCGCAGCGGTCACCGATGCACTCACCGTGACGACCGTATCTTCGAAATCAGCTATCCGCACCGCAGCCAACCCATCGGATCGCACCTGGTACGCCGCTGGTGGGGTCGCGCTTGCCGGCATTCTGCTGTTCGGCCTGCCAGGACGGCGCCGCAACTGGCAACGCATGCTCAGCCTGCTGCTGCTGGTGATTTCCATGGGTGTCGTCGGTTGCGGAGGCGGTGGCGGTGGAGGCGGCGGTGGCACAACGCCGGCCGGCACCTATACCGTCACGGTGACAGCAACGAGCGGTTCCGCCGTACAGACATCCACCATCACGGCAACCGTTCAGTAGCCCAGAAGGAAGATGTAACAGAAGAGGCCGCTCCACCCGGAGCGGCCTCTCTACATCTGCAGCGAAGCTCTACTACTGAGGCTGATTCGAGTCTGCGTTCGGGTCTGCATTCGGATCGTTGAAGGTGCGCACCGCCGAACCATTGGCAGAGCGCGACGTGCTGACGCTGATCGGCGACTGCAGCTTGAAGTTCACCAGCGTTTCGGCAGGAATCTTCACCTGCTCGCCGCGGGTGACAGCATTCACGCCCGCTCCCAGGCCGCCGCCGGACGCTGCGCCGATCGCCGCACCCTTGCCACCCCCGGCGATGGCGCCGATGATCGCGCCCAGCGCCGCCCCGCCGCCCGTCTTCATCGCTGTGTTCTTGCCACGACCCTTGCCTTGCTGGCTGAACGCGGAGGTGCTCACCGAGACCGGCTGGCCCTTCAACTCTATCTGCGTCAGCTCGACCGAGAGCAGCGAGCTACCGGAGAAGTGCGTTGCATCCTTCGCGTCCACCACCCGGCCGGTCACCGATGTCCCGCGCGGGATCGCCACCATGTTGTCCGCGATCACGTCGGCTGCCAGCGTGCCGTGAATGATTTGTCCAGTCTGGGTGGTGGCGCTGTCCAGTGCATCTGTCAGGCGGACAGGCAGCGAGGTCCCGCTTTGCACGGTCACCGTGCGGACAACGGGAGCGGCCGGCTTGGGCGGTGGCGGCGGTTCGGCCGGTCCTGCCTGCTGTGGCGGCGGTGCCGAAGAAGTTGGTTGATTCATCGCCCGGTCGGCCGGCGGCGCATTCCGCTCAGACCGGCGGCGCCGCTCCGGCTTCGGCGGTGGAGGCTGCTTTGCAACCTGCTGCGGAGCCACCGTCAAATTATTGATGACCGTACGTACTCCCGCCGCGGCTCCGCTGTCCGCCGCGGCAAGCGCCCGCGCAGCATCGTTGTTCACCGTGCCGTTCAGGGTCGCGGTTCCTCCGTTGACGTTCACTTTGATGTTCTGGCCGTTCAACGCCGATTCGGCATCGATGCGGCTCTGGATGTCATTGGCAATCTCTTGATCGCTGCGGGGTTCCGGCGCCGGGGCTGCGGCAGGTGTCGGAGCCGCTTGAGGGGTTTCATTGGCGTTATGAGAGAGTTGCTTGCAGCCTGATGCCAGAAGCAGAGAACCGGTGAGCAGTCCCGCCTGCAGCGTCCGACGAGTGAACAAGTGGGTCATCGCAATATCCTTTCCAGGGGACCCGGCCTATCTGCGCAGGTGTCCATGTACATCTCTATTCTGAACGCGGGCCGGGGGAATGTCCCGTCTCTTTTGACGAGCTCGCTCCGTGGGCCGACCACGCATGACAACATCGACGGAAATCGAAACCGCCATCGTGCATTCCCCTGCCGGTGTCGGCAGCAGGAAAATGCTCACCAATACTTTATTCGTGAGACGATGAGTGGTTCGCTTTGGCAGCAGTTGCCACCTGCCGGGCATCTATTAGGTTAGTTAGGCAACGAGAACGAACGCAGGTCTGGGTGCTTGCCTGCACCCGGCAGTAGAGCCTGCGAGTACGATCGTGGAGCAAGGAGAGAGTATATGTCTGCTGATAAAGGTGGTTTTGGGTGGTTTCTCGTTGGCCTGGGAATCGGCGCCGCTGTCGGTGTGCTGTACGCGCCCAAGTCGGGTTCTGAGACCCGCGAAGATCTGGCTTCCTCTGCACGGGAAAGTTCAGAGTACGTGCGCCAGCGCTCGCGTCAGGCAGCCGACAAGGTGACTGACTTCGCCGACCGCGGACGCGACCATTTAAACGAATACGTCGATCGCGGCAAGGATGCGGTGGATCGCGGACGCTCACAGTGGAACCAGTATGTCGATCGTGGGCGGCAGGCGGTAAGCGACCAGGTGGACAAGGTGAGTACCGCTGTCGAAGAAGGCAAGCGCGCTTACCAGAACACCTCCGGCGAAGATGCCGATCGGATATCGAATGCTGTGGAAGCGGGCCAGCAGGCGTATCGGACTACATAAGCGGGCAGGCATCTTGGCCGGCTCCAGAGACGGGCGCGAGCGTTATACGTCCGCCGCCCTTTTTCTGGTCGCACTTACGTTGAGGAGCACATGAACGACGCACTCAGTGGTGTATTGCTGGCGCTCACCATTGTCATTGGCGTGGGCGTCCTGGCCTTTATCGTGGTCGTGGCCGTCCTCGCCGGAACTCTTCTGCGCACACGCAAGCGCGTCCACCAGATGCTCGATCAGTACGAGACTTCGGTTGCACCGCACATCGGTCCAATGGTGAAGTCCGCGCGCGAGCTCGTCGACGAGCTCTCACCCAAGCTGAAGCACATTACCTCAAACTTGGTGGAAGTCAGCGACATCATGCGCAGTGAGGCGCAGCACATCACCGTGTCTGTCAGCGATATGGTGGAGCGCACGCATCAGCAGGCGGCGCGCGTCGACCACATCGTCTCCAGCACGCTTAACGGTATCGGCCACGCGACTGCGGCGGTGCAGGAAGGCATCGCGGCTCCCATTCGTCATCTCAGCGGCGTGCTGGATGGCTTGCGCGCCGGCTTCGGCTCGCTCCGCCGCAAGCGGACCCACTCCAACGGCACCGCCGCCACCGTGATCGTCCGCAAGGTCGAGCAAGACCCATACTAGGCATGGCGACCCGGGTTCAATCGGAACCGAGTGCAGCAGCGAATGGACGCAAGTATTGTCATCTCGACCGGAGCGCCACAGGCGCGCAGTCGAGAGATCCGCTGTCTCCCAACCGCACCAGAAATTCAAGTACTCGCCACCAACAGCGCCTCTGATCCCGGCCGAAGGCCATCACTCCTGCTGGCAAAGTAGCGCTGGGCCAGATCGCTCCCCGCCACGTGCCGCACTTCTCGAAAGCCGGCTTCGCGCGCCAGTGTCAGCATCTCCTGCGGAGTAAAAAAGCTGATGAAGGGTGTCCCACTTGCTCGCGCTCCCCTCGCCGCTGCCTCGTACCCCGGGCGCTCCTCCGGGTCAGCGAGTTCCAACGGCAGAATGAAGGTCATGGCCAGCGTGGAGCCGGGAGCGAGTGACGCGATCTGGCGCAGCGTAGCCGCGATCGCCTCCTTCGACAGATACAAGCTGACGCCGGTAGATGCCACAAACGCCGGCCCGCTCGCGTCAAAGCCGGAAATGGTGAGCTCCTCCCACCACGAACCGCCCGCCTCGAAGTCGACCGGCACCAGCCGCAGCCACTCCGGAATGCCGAAGCCGAGCTCGATCAGGCGCTGTCTCTTCCAGGCCTGAGGACCAGGCTGGTCAACTTCGAATACCTTCAACCGCGAGGCGATCTCCGGCCTTCGCTGCGCAAAGCTGTCCAGACCGGCTCCAAGGATCACGTATTGACGAACGCCGCTCTGTGCCTGCTCCACTGCCAGATCTTCGATAAAGCGCGCACGGGCCACGATCGAGGCGCGGAAAACTCTCGTCCCTTGTGGGTCCATGTCCGGGCGCTTGTGCCAACTCTCGTCCGGACCTGCCAGCTTGAGGCCAATCTCGTCTTCAAACACATGCGGCGCCGGGTCGACCTGGACGTGCAGGGCCCGCCACAAGGCGACCCGCACCGCCGTACTGTCGGGAGCCGCCGCGCTGTTTGGAGCCAGGGTTTGCTGATCCTGCATGATGCTTTTCCTCTCCGATCCTTTTTCCTTTTAGATGAGCGGTGAATCCAGATACTGATCTAACTATTTTGGGAACAGTCCCAGAAATCTGCCACTTCATCTGATACAGATTGCTACAATGGAAATAGATCAGCCCAAGAAAAGCCCGCGCACATTCGCCGCGGGCTTTTGCTTTTGCTGAACGCTTTTCCGTCATCCGGTTTTAAGTTCTTTGCTTAGATGAATTTACCGATAACTTCTCTGGAATGGCGATTTTAGCTGGCGGGAGAGGCTTTAAGTCCAATAGCAACAGGAGCTTACAGGGCACCCACCCGGAGCGGGACGGGGGTGGGGCTGGGAGTAACGTGACGTTCCAATCAGCGGTCGGCGACAATCCAGCCGCCACCCACCACGACATCGTTCTGATAGAAAACCGCAGCCTGGCCCGGCGTCACCGCGCGTACCGGCTCGTCGAAGGTGGCGGTCACTTCATCCGGCCCGGTCTTCTCGATGATTGCAGCCGCCGGCTCATGACGATGCCGCACCTTCACACTGACGCGCATCGGCGCGGCGAGATCGGCAACCGAGATCCAATTGAGCTGGCGAGCGACCAGCGTGCGGCTGAGCAGATCGTCCTCGTTGCCGATGGTGACGCGGTGGCTCTCCGGATGGATCGAGAGCACATACAGCGGCGATGGTGACGCAACCCCCAGACCCTTGCGCTGGCCGATGGTGAACTGGTGGATGCCCTCGTGATGCCCAGCAATCGTGCCGGTCCGAGTGACGAGTTCGCCGCTTGAATCCGGCATCGTCTCGCCCTGCTCGTTCAGATACGCATCAATGAAGCGCTTGTAGTCACCGCCGGGAATGAAGCAAATCTCCTGCGAGTCCGGCTTAGTGGCGATGCCCAGGTCGTAAGCGCGTGCCTGCTCCCGCACCTCCGGCTTGGTATAGCCGCCGAGCGGAAACAGCGTGTGCGCAAGCTGCTCCTGCGTAAGTCCGAAGAGAAAGTAGGTCTGATCCTTGCCGGCATCGGCAGGCCGCTTCAGCAGCCAGCGGCCGCTGGCCTCGTCGTACTCGTTGCGCGCGTAATGGCCGGTGGCGATCAGATCGGCGCCAATCTGCCGCGCCGTCAGCAGCAACTGGTCGAACTTGAGGTGGTTATTGCACAGGCTGCAGGGAATCGGTGTGCGCCCGGCCAGGTACTCGGCGACGAAAGGCTTCACCACGTCGCGCTCGAACCGCTCCTGCTGGTTCACGAGATAGTAAGGGATCTCCAGCCGCTCGGCCACACGGCGCGCATCGTAGACATCGTCTACGGAGCAGCAGCGGCCCTGCACCTCCTCCGGCATGCCCTCGCGGCCGGCAAGGCGGCGCTGGTTCCAGAGCTGCAACGTGAGTCCCACGAGCGTGTGGCCCTCGGCCTGCAGTATGGCAGCGACAGTCGAAGAGTCCACGCCACCCGACATCGCAACCGCGATCACTCGCGGCTGCGCGGCGGCAGACTTCGCCTGGTTCGAATTGGCTACAGTCTCGGTCACAAAATCCTGTCTGCTAAATCGAGCTTCCCGCTTGGGCAGGTGCAACTACCGCGGACGCTTTCACCGGCGCTTTGTAGAACGGCGAAAGTTCCCGCAGCCGCTCCACCGCCGCCGGCACCAGCTCCAGCGCGAAGTCGATGTCTTCCTCCGTCGCGCTCGTGTCCAGGCTGAAGCGCAGGCTGGCGCGCGCGCGCCCCGACGGCACACCCATCGCGGTCATCACATGCGAAGGATCCATCGCGCCAGATGTGCAGGCCGAACCGCCGGAAACTGCCAGGCCCTTCAGGTCGAGGGCAATCACCAGCGCTTCACCCTCCAGATGATCGAACCAGATGTTCGTCGTATTCGGCACTCTCGGGACATCTCCGCCATAGATACCGGCCTCGTCCACTCGCGCCAGCACGCCCTGCTCCAGCCGGTCGCGAAGCGCGGCGAGACGTGACGGACCATCGCTCGCGACGAAGGCATGCGCCATCTCCGCGGCACGTCCCAGTCCGACGATGCCCGCAAGGTTCTCCGTGCCGGCCCGCCGCTGGTGCTCCTGCGGACCCCCGAATATCAGCGGCTCGGGATGCGTGCCCCGCCGGACATAAAGTGCGCCGGTGCCCTGCGGGCCATGGAACTTGTGGCCCGAGATGGTCAGCAGGTCGCAGCCGATCGCCGTCACATCGATGGGGAGCTTGCCCACCGCCTGCACCGCGTCGGTATGGAAGTACACATCCGCTTCTCGGGCGATGGCGCCGATCTCCGTCACCGGCTGCCGCGTTCCGATCTCGTTATTGGCCATCATTACGCTGATGAGCTGGGTATTCGGGCGCAGGGCACGGCGCACGTCTGCGGGATCCACCACTCCGGATGCACTGACGGGCAGAATCGTGACCTCGACACCGCGCTCGCGCAGCCGCTCGGCGGTGTGGAGCACGGCATGATGCTCGATGGCGGTGGTGATCAGGTGGTCGCCCGGCTTCAGCACCCCGGTCAGCCCCAGGTTGTCGCTCTCCGTGCCGCCGCTGGTGAAGACGACTTCCGCCGCCCGGCAACCCAGCAGGCCGGCGACTTGTTCGCGGGCACGCTCCACGGCGGCCCGGGCCCGCTGCCCGTGAAAGTGGATAGAGGAGGCATTGCCAAACTGCTCGGTAAACCAGGGGCGCATGACTGCGAACACCTCCGGAGCGAGAGGCGTGGTGGCATTGGCATCCATGTAGACACGATTCATAGTTAGCTTCCAGTTTACGCTGCTGTGACGGCAGACAGTCGTGACGGCCGACAGTGTTGTTCGTCCCCGCGTCCCGGTATTGCGGCGGCGGCCCCGAGTTGGCCTAACCCATTCCCATCGCGCAGGTTCACGTTGTTCTGCTAGGCTTCTGGCCGTGCCGAGAGCACGGGAGGCTTTGGAATGAACTGTAGAACCATCCGAGTGTTGGGTATGGCTGCCGCGTTGTTCGCCGGCGGCATCATGATGCAGGCCACTGCGCAGGCGCAAACAGGCGCGGCACACAAGGCCAAGATGAAAGCGGAGGACGCGGCGGGAGGCATGCAATCGCCGTCGGAACTTTATGGCAAGATGCTGAAGATGTTATCGAGCGAGGTCATCAGCGCCGCGGAGGCGATGCCAGCGGATAAGTATGACTTTGCGCCGACAGCAGGCAAGTTCGATGGGGTGCGTACCTTTGGCTCGCAGGTGCAGCATATCGCGGAATCCAACTATTACTTCTTCTCAGCCTTCGGTCTCAGCGGCGCGCCGGACGATGCCAAGCTGAAGTCCCTGAAGAGCAAGGACGAACTGGTACAGGCCCTGAAGGACTCCTACGAGTATGCACAAAAGGGAATCGATACCATCACGCCGCAGAATGCCTTTGAACCCGTGAGCGCGGGACAGATGAAGATGGGGCGAGCGGGTTTCGCAACCGTCTGCCTGGCCCACTCCATGGACCACTACGGCCAGATGGTGGAATACCTGCGCATGAACGGCATCGTTCCCCCGGCCAGCCAGAAACAGGGACAGGGCGGCGGAATGTAGTGGCGAAACACAGCGGCGAAACACCGTTACGTAACAAGGGCGCAGCCCGGAGGCTGCGCCTTTTTGCCGTTCAGCTTTACCGTTTTTCCAGCGGCGTGTACTCGGCCGGATATTCAGCGCCGATGTAGTCGGCGCGGGGACGGATCAGGCGATTGTCGTCGTGCTGCTCAATCACATGCGCAGCCCAGCCCGAGATGCGGCTTACGGCGAAGATGGGCGTGAAGAGATCGATGTCGATACCGAGTGTGGTGTAGGTCGACGCGGAGTAAAAGTCCACGTTCGCGTTTAGCTTCTTCTCCGCGTTGATGTACTTCTCGATGGCGCGTGACATGTCGAACCACTTCGTGTTGTTCGCGGACTTACCCAGCGCCTCGCTCATGCTGCGCAGGTGCGTCGCGCGCGGGTCTTCTGTGTGATACACGCGGTGGCCGAAGCCGGAGATCTTCTTCTTCGCCGCCAGCATCGCCTTGACGTGCTCCACCGCGTCCTCGCCGTTTTTGTCGATATCGAAGAGCATGCGCATGACGGCCTCGTTCGCGCCGCCGTGCAGCGGGCCCTTGAGTGCGCCGATCGCGCCGGTGATGGCGGAGTGAATGTCGGAGAGGGTGGCCGCGATGACGCGGGCGGCAAATGTGGAAGCGTTCAACTCATGGTCGGCATGCAGGATCAGTGCGACATCCATTGTGCGAGTTGCGGTATCAGAGGGCTTTTCGCCGTTTAGCATCCACAGGAAGTTGCCGGCATGGGAGAGCGATGGATCGGCTTCCACCAGCGGTTTGCCTTTGCGGATGCGGTCGTAGAGCGCCACCAGCATGGCGATCTGCGATGTGAGCCGAAAGCTTTTCCGGATGTTCGCATCATGCGAGTTATCCCGCTCGTCCGGGTCGTAGCAGCTGAGCGCGGAGACGGCGGTGCGCAGCACCTCCATCGGCGTGACGTCTTTGGGGAAGGTGCGCAGCATTTCGACGATCTTCGGATCGAGCACCCGCGCCTTGGCCAACTCCTTGCGGAAGGTGTCGAGCTCGGCCGCTTTGGGCAGCCGCCCATTCCACAGCAGATACGTGGTCTCTTCAAAGTTGGATTGCTCGGCCAGCTTGTGGATGTCGATGCCGCGGTAGGCGAGCACTCCGGCATCGCCATCAATCCAGCAAATGCTGGAGGTGGTGGCTACAATGCCCTCCAGGCCTTTCGCAGCAACAGCAGTCCCCATCCGTAAATCTCCTTCGCCGTCGATGCGGCGTTTCCTATTTCTTTGATGCTCAGCGCTGCACACGACAGATTGCAGCCAAGTGCCGAACTAATCGTTATAGCGCAGCCGCAAAGTGCTTGTCACATGATGCAGAGATAGACGCGCGATGCGGAGAAAATGGCGCGAGGTCGATCTCCGGCGCACTGCCGCAAATGAGGTCTGCGATGACACGCGCTGTTCCGGGAGCGAGCAGGATGCCGTTGCGGAAGTGACCGGTCGCCAAAAACTGTACTGCGCCGTGTTCCGGATGACGGCCAATCAGCGGCAGGCCATCCGGGGAACCGGGACGCAGGCCGGCCCAGCTTTCGACGTACGGCGCATCCATGGCCGGTGACCAGACTGCCGCGGCACGCTTGCGCAGAATCGCTAATGCATCCGGCTCTACCTGCTTCGAATAGCCGGCATCTTCCACAGTCGCACCAATGACGATGCGGTGATCGTTGCGGGGGATCAGATAGACCTCCGGAGAACGGAGCACGCGGGTGAGCCGCGGGCCCTCGGGCTGCGCGATGACCAGCATCTGGCCCTTGGATGGAGCGACCCCGGAGGATGGTTCCAGCGCACCAGCCCAGGCGCCGCAGCAGTTGATGAAGGCGTCGGCGCGTACAGTACCGCGTTCTGTGGTCAGGAGCACGCCACCGCTCTCCGCCTCGACCGACAGAACACGCTCATACTCCCGAAGGACCACTCCCGCGGCGCGCACGGCGAGCGGAAGAGCGGCACACAGGTCGCGCGGATCGAGGCTCGCCTCGTCAAAAAGGCAGGCTGGCGCCGTACTGGCGAGCCCAGGCACGAGGCGCTGTGCCTCGTCGTGCGATAAGAATGTACCGGCTGTGCCTGCGTGGGCACTTTCCAGAAGCTGTACAGTCTCGCGTGTGCGGAAGGGAACCGGTTCTCCGGACAGCGCCCGAATTTCCTCCAGGAACTCCTCATATAGGCTGCGGCTGTAGCGGGAAAGGGGCAGGAGCGCGGGAGGGTTCTCGGGATCTTCGACGGCGAGCATACCACCGGCAGCCCACGAGGCCTCCTTCATCGCCGTACCTGCTTCCAACACAGTGACCTGCAGGCCTCGGCGTCGCAGCGCCAGCGAGCAGGCAAGACCGATGACTCCCCCGCCGGCGATGGCGATATGTCCCTGCATGATTCGATTGTAGCGGGCCCAGGTGAGGTAATCTTTGAGTAATCCATCGTGTTGAAATCCTCGTTTTGATTCCATTTTGCTTCCCCGGCAGCGGTTGGGGGAGCGGGGCATCTTGGGCGCAGGAGCGCGATTCTAACTGGGTATCTCATCCAGTCAATTAAGAAGCAGGAGGGCTTGTCTGAATGCGACAACTGGGCGCACGTCTACCGGTACCACCGGAGGAGACGGATGTTGTCGAGACGCCACAGAGTGTGCCTTCGGCCAGGCCAGCGGATCGTTCGGTGCCCCATGCGCCTTCGGAAACCGAAGCGCCGCAGGCTGAGCCGTATCCGGTGGAACGGCACCGGATCGAGCCGCAAAGGGTGGATTCCGGCCCTGCTGTGACACCACCGCCGCCGGCACATCCCCGGCAGACCGAGCCGACGGGCGTGCGTTCGGAGAAAGATTGGGCGGAGAGGCCTCACGGCGCGCAGGCGGACAACCCTGTTCAGCAAGCCGCCAATCCCGCCGGGCGGGCAGCCAACCGGGCTGGACACGCGGTCGATTCTGCCAGGGTGGCGGACAACGCAGCTGCATCGGCAGCCTACCGTGCCAGACTGGCGGACAGCGCTGCATCGTTGCCAGACAGCCCCGCCGCACGCTGGGCGGAGTTCCATGACTTTCGCCGTCCGGAGCCGGGTCGCGGCGGGCGGCTCAACTTCGAGTCGATGCTGCAGCAGGACGATCAGTCATGGGTCCGGCCAAGAATGCGTCAGGAGCGCGAACATCATTTTCCGTTCCTAACGCTGGCGGTACCAGGTATTGCGGCAATCCTCGCGGTGGGAGCGCTGTTGTGGAGCGGCTCGCTGAGAGACCGGGTACGCCAGCAGGATGCCGCGATGAATGCGCTGCAGGAGCAGAACCACAAGCTGGCTGACACCCTGGCGCAGATGAACGTGGATCAGAAGACGACCAGCGCGCTGGACGGTAATGCCGATCTCCCGCATGCGCCGGTGGACGCGCAGAATGACGCCAATGGCGCGACTGCCGCCTCGCAGCAAAGCCCGCAACAGCCCACGACGCCAGCGACAAGCCCTCAGCCGTCAGAGGCTGAGTCACAGCCCACGAGCGATAGTGGCGCGGCCGGTACACCGGTTGCAAAACAGAGCAATGGTGAAACGAAGAATCGGGGAGCAGGGAACCGGCAGGGCGTCTCGACTCCGCCGCCGATGGGGCAGGGGGGCCGGACGCCGCGGCAGCAAAATGGATCGCGCAATCGGCCGGTCGACGCGGCATATACGCCGGAGCTGGTTCCGCCGTATCCGACGCACTTCCAGCCGCAGAACGTGGCCGCCAATGCGGCAGCGAGCCAACCGGTGCCGAGTGCAGGAGTATCCAATGGGTCGTCGCCCCCCTCGTCTGGGACAACTTCTTCGGGGACAACTACAGGACAGGGAACTTCAACACGGACAGGGCAGGCTGCCCCGTCGAGCTATGTGCCGCCCGTTTCTGTACCTTCGTCTCCGAGAGCATCTGTACCGCAGCCATCTGGATCGCAAACTGGCGTAACGCAACTAGCTAAGTCGAACGTAGGCCGAGGGGCGGCGCCTCCTCCTGCTGCATCACCCGCCCCACCCGCCACCTCGTACAACGCCACGGCAGATGGCTCGTATGTGAGTCCGCTGGCGCAGAACATCGAGACGGTGGAGGGATTGCAGCGGCATAGCCCGGTGCCGCTCCGTGAATTCCACGCGGATCAAGGAAGAATTGCCAAGGTGACGCCGAACCTGGGCGTGTCCGTGCGGCGCCCGGATCCGAGACGTGGGACTTATGCTCTGGTTGTCGACGAGGGTGGGAAACACTACCAGGTCACGGGGCAGGTGAACAGTCCGCTGACCTTGAGCGATAGCGCTGCCCACCGCGAATACACACTGGTGGTGTTGCACATCGACAATCAACAGGTGTACGGCTATCTACGTCCCATGCAATAAACAGCAGATTCAGTTTCGACGAGGTCAGCGGCGGATCTCTCGATCAAGCTTTATTTAACTTGGCGGAGCGGGAAGAGTGATGTCTTTCGCGCCGTTAAAAGAGACGGTTACCTGCATTGACTTGCGGGCGTCCCATTGCTCTTTCGAGAGGGGATAACTGAATACCATCAGGCCGTCAACGGACTGCCCAGGCGGAATCTGGATGTCCCGGCGGAGTGGATCCATACGCAGGGGTGCAAGCTGTGGATACGCTTGAAAGACCTTCTCGAAATCAGGACCGCTCGCTCCGAGGCTGCGGCGCGTCTCGCCGTTCGGCAGGGTGACCACCGCCCAATCGTCCTCAAGCGTGATCGGCGTCGTGTTCGGATTGTGCAGGCGAACGTGGGCAAAGACCAGCAACTGATTGATGATCTCGTCCTGACCTTGCTGGCCGGGAGTGCCAGCATTGCCTCCCGTGATTTTTGCCTGTACCGGATAGATGGCCAGGCGAGCGATGTCGCCGGTGGCAACGGGCGTCTTGCGTCCGAATTGAATCCAGATCAGGACGGCAAGCGAGGAAATGACCAGCGCAATGACAATGCGCGTCGCAAGGCGGCCATAGTTCGTCGGCTCGTCGACTTGCGTGAGGTGGAAGCCGCCGGAGGGCGGATTTTCAAACTGATCAGTCACGGTGGTGCCTGCATTCTATAGGAATAGGTGCGTCGTGAAGCTGAGACCGTGGATGCCGATGTCAAGATACGATGAAACCACAATCCCGGCACAGTCCTAGCACACAAAGTGTGTAGGACAGGGGCTCAAAGACGGATGGTAGGATCGGCTTCGAGCCTGTCAGCAACTGATGACGTGCGAGGACGGCCGGCAGTTTCGCAGAAAGACAGGTATGTTCACACGAGGAAGACCACTGCGTCTGGCCTACTTCGTCAGCCATCCCATCCAGTACCAGGCGCCGCTGCTGCGACGGATCGCCCAGGAGCCGGACATCGAGCTGGAAGTCTTCTTCTCGAGCGACCACACGGTCCGCGGCTATGTAGACGAAGGATTTGGCGTAAAGGTCGAGTGGGATGTCCCGCTCCTTGACGGATACCGCTCGTCGTTTCTGCCACGCTGGCGGGATGCAGGCAAGGAGCCTGGATTCGCGCGTCCGTTGAGCCGCGGAATATTTGCGGCACTGGAGCACGGACACTTTGACGCTGCCTGGAGCCATGGCTACAGCACGGCAAACAGTCTGCGGGTGATTGCCAGTGCTTCCATGCTCCGCATCCCCTTACTGCTTCGCGCCGAGTCGACGCTGCATGACCGTCCCCGCAACCGCGCGAAGCTTCTGGCGAAGGATCTTTTCTTCTGCGGACTACGACCCCAGGTGAGTGCGGTATTGGCCATTGGAGAAGCGAATGCCCGCTATTGGCGGCGCTATCTGGGCGAGGAGGTGCCGATCTTCCGTATGCCGTATGCCGTGGACAATGCCTTCTTCCAGCGCCGTGCGCACGAGGTCGCCCGGAGCCGCGATGCGCTGCGGACGGAACTGGGGCTTGAACCCGGGCGCGCTTTGATTCTGTTTGCTTCGAAGCTGCAGGAACGCAAGCGCTGCGCGGACCTGGTGGCGGCGCACAGGATGCTGAACGAACCGCGGCCATATCTATTAATCGTCGGCGACGGCGAAGAAAGAGAAAATTTGGAGCGCCAGGCAAATGGCGATCCCGATGTGCGCTTTCTTGGATTCCGCAACCAGACGGAGCTGCCTCGATTTTTCCATCTGTGCAATGTCTTTGTGCTGCCATCGAGACATGAGCCGTGGGGTCTGGTGGTGAACGAGGCAATGAACGCCGGCAGGGCCGTCGTGGTCTCAGATGACGTGGGATGCCAGGAGGACCTTGTGCGGAATGGCGAAACGGGCGCGGTCTTTCCTGCAGGGGACGTTTCCGCGCTTGCTGCAGCGCTGCAGCGTGTGCTCGGTACGCCTGGGCTGGCAGCGAGAATGGGGGCTGCTGCGCGGGGGCGCATTGATCAATTCAGCTTCGAGCAAGACGTCGCCGGTCTGCGCCAGGCGCTGTCCTGGTGTGTCCCCGGCTTCCAGGCGGTTGCCGCGCAGGAGGAATCGATTTGAAGCGCGTCTCGGTTCTCATCCCAACGCTCAACGAGGAGCAGGATCTACCGGGCGCACTGGCTTCCGTTTCCTGGTCGGATGATGTGCATGTCTTCGATTCCTTCAGCACGGACGCGACCGTCTCGATCGCGGAGGGACTGGGGGCCAAGGTGTCCCAGCGGGCTTTCGACAACTATGCCGCGCATCGCAACGCCGCCTTGAATCAGACCCGCTTTCGCCACCCGTGGGTATTGCTGATGGATTCGGATGAGCGCTGCACGCCGGCTTTGGCCGAGGAGGTGCAGCGGGTGGCGGCCACCGATGATCCTGATATCGCTGCGTACCGTATTCGCCGCCGCGACTACTTCCAGAACCGCTGGCTGCGGCACGCGCAGATTTCTCCCTGGTACGTTCGCCTGGTCCGCCCCGAATTTGCCCACTACACGCGGGAGATCAACGAGGTGCTCGAAATCGCTGGGATTGTTGGCGAACTCGATTCCGCCCTCGATCACTATCCCTTCTCAAAAGGTATGAGCCATTGGTTGCGCAAGCACGATCTCTATTCGAGCATGGAGGCGCGGCTAATCGTCGACGGAGGCGGATTACAGAACCCGTCACTCCGGACAGCCCTGACGGGCAGAGACTTTCTAGAGAGACGCCTGCATCAGAAGGCGCTCTTCTACCGTATGCCGGGCAGGCCGCTGTTGAAATGGCTCTACATGGTGTTTGCGCGACGCGCGTTCCTGGATGGACGGCCCGGGCTAACATATGCGCGCCTCCAGGCCATCTACGAGTACATGATCGTGCTGAAGACCCGCGAGCTGCGCGACCAGGCGGCCCTCGAAAGCGGCTCTCGCGATTGATGCTAATGGGTGGATGCTATGCCCCTTTCGTGGTGCAAGAACTCTCTTGGGACTGCCCCGCGTACTGAGGTAGTATCGGAGGCACTGCTAGAGCATTTTTGGCTATGTGTGTCATCCGCGAGCGGCTCTCGGAGCGCCTTTCTTCACCGAAGGCTCAGAGAACACAGGCGGTTTACATCTGTTGCAGAAGTGATCTAAGCCCGCAGCCATTTCCCGTACTCGCATTCCACGAACTTGCCTGGCGTGCTGGGGGCGATGCAGGCCCGCTGCAGTGGACGAACCGGGCGTGCCCGGCGAAGAGTTGAAGGGACGCCGGAGAGACGCCGCAAATGGTGGATGCCTCGCATCAAGTAGCGCCGATCACAGTAGAGGCAGAAGGTCCGCTGGCGGCCGGTGGCGCCAAGGAAGGGCTCTCCCTATCTGAAATCGGGCGCATCCTTTTCAAATGGAAATGGCTGGTTCTTGCTTTCCTGCTTGTCGCCATTCTTCTGGGCTATGTGTATTCGAAGACCCGGGTGCCGCTGTATGAAGGCACCGCCACGATCGATCTCAATCCTTCCCAGACCAACATGGGTCTGAGCGACCTGATCCAGGAAAGCCTCTCCTCAGAGGATGTCCGCATACCGACGGAAGTTGCGCGCATGCAGAGCAATCTGGTGGTGTTTTACGCCATCCGGGAATTGGCGCAGCAGCACCGCGGACCTTTTCCGAACGCCTTCGATCACCTGCCGCCGGACGCTGGCATGGATGCCTTTTCTCCGGTGCAGCTCCAGATCATGATCGGCTCGGTGAGGGGATCGCTGCGGATCGCTGCGGTCACCGGGACAGACATCATCTCGATCACGTATTACGATCCGCGTCCGCAGGTCGCTAAGGACGTGCCGAACACGCTCATCGAGGTATATCTGAAGCGCAACCTCGACGATCACATGGAAGGCACGGGCCGTGTAACGCGGTGGCTCGCAAACGAAATGGAGGGCCTGAAACAGGAAGCTACCAACGCGCAGGCACGCCTTGGGCAGTATCAGAAAGAGCACAACCTGATCGACACAGGATCGGGTTCCGGTCCAAGCTCAGGACAGACCGAGAGCCTGGAACTGGACCGGCTGCGCGTCAGCAACAGCCAGGTCGCCAACGCACAGGCGGACCGTATCGTGCAAGAGGCTAAGCTGCGGCTGGCAGAGTCGAACGATCCGGACTTGGTTGCCAGCGTCGCGCCCAGCTCTACGCTGATGACGCTCCGCGCTGAGCTGCTGAGCCTGACCGCGCAGTACAACCAACTAACGACGCGATATGGGCCCAATTACCCGCGTGTGCACGAACTGCACAACCAGATCGTCAGTGTGCAGAACCAGGTCGATAGCGAAATGCGCAACGTCCAGCAGCGCATCCGCGAGGAATACAACACCTCCACGCACGCGGCGGACCTGATGCGAGGGCAGCTCGATAAGCAGATGCAGCAAGCGTACAAGCTGAACGAGAGTGCAGCCCAATACGCGTTGCTGCGCCAAGACGCGGAGTCCAGCCGGCAGCTTTACGATCAACTGCAGCTGAAGCTAAAGGAATCGAACCTCGCTGCGGGATTGAACACAGCTTCGGTAACGGTGATCGACGAAGCAATGCTGCCGCTGGGGCCGGTCTCGCCTGACGTGCGGACGAATGTCATGATTTCTGCTGCATTCGGGCTTCTGGTGGGAGTGCTTGTCGCCTTTATCTTGGATTCTCTTGACGACACCTTGCGGACCACAGACGATGTGGAACTGTTCTCGGGACTGCTTTCGATCGGAGCCATTCCTCACTTCCAGGCGGCGGCGAAAGCGGGACGGCCCGAAGATCTTGCCGAGGAGCCGGGCGAGCGGCGCCGGCTTGTCTCCATCACTGCTCCCGCTTCACCCACGGCGGAAGCGTATCGCGCGTTGCGGTCTTCGATTCTGTTAAGCGCGATCGACAACCCGTTGCGCACGCTCGTGATCACCAGCGCATTTATGTCGGAAGGGAAGTCAACGCTTGCGGCAAACATCGCCGTGATGCTGGCACAGCGGGGTGAGCGCGTACTGATTGTCGACGCCGATCTGCGGCGCAGCACGTTGCATCTGTTGTTCGGATTGCGGCGGCCACCGCAGGGGCTAACTAACCTGCTCAGCCGGCAGAGCGATGAGTCTGTGATTCTGCATCCAGTGTCTCAGGTGCCGACGCTCGCCTATCTTCCTGCTGGCGCCGTGCCGCCCAATCCGGCGGAGCTGCTGGCTTCGCATCGCATGGCGGAGATGATGCGCCAGTGGTCGGAACAATATGACCGGGTCATCATCGATACTGCGCCGATTCTGGCGATCTCGGATTCACTTGCACCCGCGGCGCGCGCAGATTCGGTGCTGCTGGTGGTCCGAGCCGGGGTGACCCGTAAGAAAGCGCTGATGCGCACGCGCGAGCTGCTGCGACGGGTGAACGCGCACCTGCTGGGCGCGGTCGTGAACGATATCGACATGCGCAAAGACAGCTATTACAACTACTCCGGACCCTACACCTACGGTTATGGGTACACGAGCGAATCAGTGCATGAAGAGGTCAAGTAAATTGCTGTTTCGAAGCTGGCGGTGTGCCGTGCTGGCGGCCATCTCTTTGGGGCTAGCGGCCGGTCCTGGCACACCTGTGATGTCTGGCCAAACGTTGGGTCAGCAGGTTGCGCCACAGCCGCTGGGCAGCAATGGCGGCGGGCAGTCTACCGGGGCAAGCGGTGCCGGTAACATTTACGGCCAACCCGGTTCTGGCCAGACCAACGGCGGACCGTCTACGAACAGTGGCTATGGCCAGCAAGCGCCGGGCGTGCCGATGAACCCGCCCGGCACCGGGCCGATGAACCAGGGCAGCGCGGGCGTGTTCGGGACGGGCATGGATATTCCGCAGACCAGTCCGACGACGCAGATCACCGAAGGCGACCTGCTGGACATCGTGATCTTCGAGACTCCGGAGCTCTCCGGCCGCTTCCGAGTGAATTTGAAAGGGGACATTCTGTTGCCGCTGGCAGGCACGCTGCACGTTGCGGGTCTGACACTCGCGGAGATCACGGACGCGGTGACCCAGCGCTACAAAGATGCAAAAATCCTGGTCGCGCCGGAAGTGACTGTGTTCGTCGCGGAGTTCACTCGGCGCGCGATCACGATCAGCGGAGAGGTTCGTTCACCTGGCGTCTATTCGATCGCGGCGCCGCGCACGCTGGCCGATACAATAGCCATGGCTGGTGGCCTGAATGAATCGGCTTCCCGCACCGTGAGCGTCGTCCATGCGTCGGGTCCCAAGCAGATCATCCACGTTACGTTGAATGTTGGGGCGCAGACACCGGAGTCGATCGAGGAAGGGCAGATGGAAATTCTGCCCGGAGATCGCATCTTCGTGGCACGTTCGGGGGTGGTTTATCTGGTCGGCGAACTGCTGCGCCCGGGCGGATATCAAGTCGAGCACAACAATCGCCTCACATTGCTGGAGGCGCTCGCGCTGGCGGGGGGTGTGACGCGCACTGCAAAAGCGAGCCAGTCACGCCTGATCCGCCGCTCGCCGACGGGCCGGGAAGAGATGACAGTGGATCTGCAGAAGGTGCTCTACGGCGGAGGGCCAGACATGTTACTGACCGATGGCGACATTGTGTTTGTTCCTACTAGCATTCGTAAGACATACACGCAGCAGATCCTCACTGCAGCCATCGGCGCGGCGACCTCTTACGCCATTTATCGGATTGCGACGTACTAGGCCGGCGATGACCTCTAATGATTTTTGAAAGACAACAGTGACATGCGCGTACTTCTGTTTGGAGGCAATGGGCAGGTGGGTCATGCATTCCAGAGGTGCTGGCCACCTTGCGACGAAACCGACGAGCTTGTTGTTTCGACGCGGGGGGACTGCAACCTTGCGGACCAGGAGAGCGTGCGCGCACTGGTGCGCCGCGTTCGGCCGGATGTGATCGTGAACGCTGCGGCGTACACCGCTGTTGACAAAGCGGAGAGCGATCGTGAAATGTGCTTTGCCGTGAATGCGGCTGCGCCCATGGCTATGGCGGTGGAGGCAGTAGCAATAGGTGCCAAGCTGGTCCACTACTCGACCGATTACGTTTTTGATGGAAGCAAGATGGACGGAAACAAGCCGGTACCCTACGTGGAAACGGATCCGACTGGCCCGCGAAATGTCTATGGCGCATCGAAGCTGGCGGGCGAACGGGGCATTGCCGAAGCCGGGGGCAAGTTCGTTATCCTGCGCACCAGCTGGGTGTATAGCAATCATGGAGCGAATTTTCTGAAGACCATGCTTCGCGTGGGTGCTGAGCGGCCGGAGCTCCGGGTCGTCGCAGACCAACATGGCGCGCCCACATCGGCTTGGGCAATCGCGGATGCGACGCTGCGGATTCTTAACCATGCCGACGCGGCAAACTGGACAAACGGGACATTTCATATGACGGCAGCGGGAGCGACGACGTGGTACGGATTTGCGAAGGCGATCTTTGCGCGTGCGGCGGGCCCAATGCCTTCGCTGGTGGCGATTGGGACTGCAGACTATCCGACACCCGCAACACGGCCGGCGAATTCCATACTCTCGAATGAGAAGTTCGCCCGCACGTTCGACTTTCGCCTTCCCGATTGGGAGCAGCAACTGGACGTGGTGATGAGCGCGGGAGCGATTGCCGGCTGACATGCAGATTCGTCCAACAAATCTGGCTGGAGTGAAACTTCTCGAGCCGCGCGTCTTTGCCGATAGCCGGGGCTTTTTTCTGGAGAGTTACAACCGGCGGAGCTTCGCGGAGCTGGGAATCCACGAAGATTTCGTGCAGGACAATCATTCGCGATCGGAGCGGGGTGTTTTGCGCGGGCTGCACTACCAGCTGATCCAGCCTCAGGGCAAGCTGGTCCGGGCGGTGCGGGGGGAAATATTCGATGTCGCCGTTGATTTGCGGCGCAGCTCTCCTACCTTCGGTCAATGGACGGGACATCTGCTGAGCGAAGAGAATAAGCAGATGCTCTGGATCCCGGCGGGTTTCGGCCATGGGTTCCTGGTGCTGTCGGCGATTGCCGAGGTGCTGTACAAGGCGACGGATTTTTATGCGCCGCAGGGTGAGCGCAGCGTGCTGTGGAACGACCCGCGGATCGGGATTCAATGGCCGGACGTGGGAACACCGGTGCTCTCGGCAAAGGACGCGGCGGGCAAGCCGCTGATGGATTCCGAGGTCTTCGTGTAGTGAAGTAAATAGTTGCAGTATCGCTCGTAAGTGACTGGAGAGTAATGATCAGGAGTTTTGCATGAGTAGCCGTCTTCTGGTGACGGGCGGCGCCGGGTTCATTGGTGCGAATTTTGTGTTGGCCCGCATTGCGGCGGGCGACCAGGTGTTGAATCTGGACAAGCTGACCTATGCCGGGAACCTGCAAAGCCTGGGGCCGGTGGAAACGGCTTCGGGCTACACGTTCGTGCGCGGCGACATTGCGGATCGCGAGTTGGTGGGGCGGCTGCTGGCGGAGTACCGGCCGGATGCCGTGGTGCACTTCGCCGCGGAGAGCCATGTGGACCGGTCGATTCTGGGACCCGAGGCGTTCGTGATGACCAACGTCGTCGGGAGTTTCCGCTTGCTGGACGCGACGCTTGAGCATTGGCGCTCGCTCGACGCCGCGGCAGGGGAGAGGTTCCGATTCCTGCACGTTTCGACGGACGAGGTGTATGGTTCGCTTGCGCCCTCCGACCCTGCGTTCCACGAGAACACACCGTACAGCCCAAACAGCCCGTATTCGGCATCCAAGGCAGCCAGCGATCACCTCGTACGCGCCTACTTTCACACCTACGGACTGCCGACGCTGACCACGAACTGCTCGAATAATTATGGCCCGCTGCAGTTTCCAGAAAAGCTGATTCCGCTGATGGTGCTGAACGCGCTGCGCGGCAAGCCGCTGCCGGTCTATGGGGACGGGCTGAATGTGCGCGACTGGCTCTACGTAGGCGACCACTGCTCGGCCATTGCGGCGGTGCTGGCCAAGGGGCGGCCGGGCGAGACCTACAACATCGGCGGGCTGAACGAAATGGCGAACATCGTCGTCGTCCAGACGATTTGCGACATTCTCGATGAGGTGCGGCCCGGAGCAGGTTCGCGGCGCGAATTGATCACGTATGTAAAAGACCGTCCCGGCCATGACCGCCGTTATGCGATCGACTGCGGGAAGATCACTGCCGAGCTTGGCTGGAAGCCCGAGGAGAGCTTTTCGAGCGGAATTCGCAAGACCATCGCCTGGTATCTCGAGAACATGCCATGGGTGGAAGCGATCACCAGCGGCGCCTATCGCGAATGGATTGACCGAAACTACGCCGGGCGTGAGACGCAGACCGCTACAGCCGGGAGTGCACAGTGAAGGGCATCATTCTGGCTGGCGGATCGGGTACCCGGCTGTATCCGGTGACGCTTGCGGTCTCCAAGCAGCTTGTCCCGGTCTATGACAAGCCGATGATTTATTTCCCGCTGAGCACGCTGATGCTTGCGGGCATTCGGGAGATTCTGGTGATCTCCACTCCGCACGATCTACCCAGCTTCCGGAATCTGCTGCGGGACGGCAGCCAATGGGGACTCTCGATCTCTTATGCGGAGCAGCCGAAGCCGGACGGGCTGGCGCAGGCCTTTCTGATTGGCGAGGCATTCGTTGCGGGAGAGCCGTGCGCGCTCGTGTTGGGCGACAATATTTTCCATGGCCACGATCTGGCCACCATGGTGCAGGAGGCTGCGAAGACGAGGGATGGCGCGGTAGTGTTCGCGTATCCGGTACAGAATCCGGAGGCGTACGGAGTGGTGGAGTTCGACGGTCAGGGAAATGCCATAAGCCTCGAAGAGAAGCCGGCAAAACCGAAGTCGCGCCATGCGGTGACGGGACTGTACTTTTACGATGGCAAGGTGGTGGAGTATGCGAAGACGCTGAAGCCGTCGGCACGTGGCGAGCTCGAAATCACCGATTTGAATCGTGTTTACATGCAGAAGGGCAAGCTGCGGGTGCGATGTTTTGGCCGCGGTATGGCGTGGCTGGACACTGGCACCCATGATTCGATGCTGGATGCGTCGATGTTCATCGCGACGCTGGAGAAGCGACAGGGACTGAAGATTGCATGTCCAGAGGAAGTGGCCTACCGGATGGGATACATCTCGGCCGCCGAGCTAGCGTCCCTGGCAACCCCGCTGTTGAAAAGCGGTTACGGAACGTATCTCTTGCAGATCTTGAATGAGGCAGCGACGCCGGTGATGGATTAGCCGGCGGATGGAAGGTAGCATTGCAATGATGAGCGACTCACCGACAGCAACGGACGTCCTTGGGGCCTCAGACGGCGCGCTGGATAGGGCGGGTCGTGGAATGGAGAATGCGGGAATGGAGCATGCCGGATTCTCCCGTGCCGGGGTGGACCTTTCGAGCTACCGGAAGATCGGGCGGCCGGGCGAGTTGATTCGCCGCGCGCTGTGGGAGTGTGCGCAACTGCCCTTCTATCCGCTGCGCCCTCGTGCCCTGAGCGGGTTGCGCGTGGCGCTGCTGCGGATGTTCGGAGCAAAGATCGGAAAGAATGTGCTGATCTGCGGTGGCGTGCGGGTGCACGTGCCCTGGAACCTGGAGTTGGGCGATTACGTCGCGATTGGCGACAAGGTGGAGATTTACAATCTGGCGCCGATTCGTATCGGTGAGCACACCACAGTCTCCCAGCACGCATATCTGTGCGGCTCCAGCCACGATTACACGCAGTCGGACTTTCCGCTTTACTCGCGGCCGATCACCATCGGTGCGCAGGCATGGATAGCGGCGGGAGCTTTTATCGCGCCTGGAGTGACAGTTGGCGAGGGCAGCGTGATTGGAGCGCGGTCGGTGGTTCTGCGGGATATTCCGCCGTGGACGGTAGCCGCGGGGAACCCATGCAGGCTCATCAAGCCGCGCGAAATTCGTCGCGGCGGTGATTCTGGCTGATGGCAATTCTATCCATCCGGTGAACGCGCGATGAAGGTACTGCTGGTCGGCAATTATGCGCCCGACCGCCAGGACAGCATGCAGATTTACGCTTCCATGCTTGAGCAAGGTCTGCGCGCGCGGGGACATGAGGTTCGCCTGCTGCGGCCTCCGGCGGTGCTGGGAGGGCGGGTTGCAGAGAGCTCGCCGATGTTCAAGTGGCTGGGCTACACGGATAAGTTTCTTCTCTTCCGGCGCGAGCTACGGCGCGCTGCGTCCACCGCCGATGTCGTTCACCTGTGCGATCACTCAAATGCTATGTACGTGACTGGGCTGGCGCATCGACCTCATGTGGTCACCTGCCATGACCTGCTGGCGATCCGCAGTGCGATGGGTCATTTTCCGGAGAACCGGGTCAGCCTGACGGGCAGGATCTTCCAACGGCTGATCGCACGCGGCTTGGGTCGGACGCGGGCGCTTCTGTGTGTGTCCGCAAAGACGCGGGATGATCTGCGGCAGTATCTCTCAATACCGAAGGCCCGGCTGCACGTGGTCCCGAACGCGCTGCACTGGCCGTACAAGCCGCTGAGCGCCGATGCCTGTGCGCCGTTGTTGGCTTCCATTGGCCTGCGGCCGGGTGAGCGGTACTTCTTCCACATCGGCGGAAATCATTGGTACAAGAATCGTGGCGCGGCGATCGAGATATTTGCTGAGCTGCGCAAACTGCCGCAGTACGGGGCTGCGCGGCTGGTGATGGCTGGGGGCGCGATCAAGCCGGAGCTGCGGGCGATAGCGCAGAAGCATGAACTGGGCGATGCGCTGGTCGAAGCTGCGGGCGTAAGCCAGGAGCAGCTTCAGGCCTTGTACAGTTCCGCGCTGGCGACGCTCTTTCCCTCGTTGGAGGAAGGGTTTGGCTGGCCGATTCTGGAGGCGCAGGCCTGTGGATGCCCGGTGGTAACGACAGACCGGCGGCCGATGAACGAAGTCGGCGGTGATGCCGCAATCCTGATTGATCCGGCGGAGCCGGAAAGCTCCGCGCAGACGATTGCTCGCGCGTTGCAGGATACGGAGAGAATCCGCGCCGCGGGTCTGGGAAATGCGGCATCGTACACAACCGACCGAATGTTGGAAGGATGTGAGGTCTTATATCGCGAGGCGATGACTGCTGTATCGCTGGGAATGGAATGAGTATGTGCCGTGAAACGAGAAGGGCAGATTCATCACGGTATACTTTGAGGGATCAATAGACAGACATAAGGGAGAGACAAGCGAAGTGACGGCCAAGCCGGTGTCGATAGCTGTGGTGGGTTCAGGTTACGTGGGCCTGGTCGCGGCCGTGTGTTTTGCGGAGATCGGCCACTCAGTGGTTTGCGTGGATAACGACGAGCAGAAGGTCGCCACATTGCGTGCGGGAGAGGTCCCCATCCACGAGGATTATCTGGCGGAGCTTCTCGCCCGTCATCGCAACACGCGTCTGCAGTTCACGACCGATCTTTCCACGGCCGCGCAAGAGGCGCAGGCCATTTTCATAGCGGTAGGGACGCCGCAGTCAGATTCCGGCAACGCGGATCTGTCCTACGTGGACGCCGTGGCGACGCAGATTGCGCGCTCGATCGACAGCTACAAGGTGATTGTCGAGAAGAGCACGGTCCCGGTGTATACGAATGAATGGATTCGCCGGGTGGTGGAGCGCAACGGCACATCGAGCGCGAACTTCGACGTGGCGTCAAATCCGGAGTTTCTACGCGAGGGGACCGCGGTATCCGACTTCTTGCACCCCGACCGGATCGTGATCGGCGCCGACAGCGACCAGGCGGCTGAGATATTGAAGGCTATTTATGCACCCTTAACCTCGGGAGATTACTACCGCAGCGAGCGCGCGGTGATCGGGCATCGGACGATCTCCGATCCGCCACCGGTGCTGTTGACCTCCACCAAGGCGGCGGAGTTGATCAAGCATGCCTCCAATGCCTTCCTGGCGATGAAGATTTCCTTCATCAACGCAGTGGCGAATGTGTGCGAGGCGGTGGATGCGAACGTGGAAGAGGTGGCCCGCGGGATGGGACTGGATAAGCGCATTGGTGGCCAGTTTTTGCGCGCCGGCATAGGATACGGGGGTTCGTGCTTCCCTAAGGATGTGGCGGCCTTCCGCTATGTCGCGGAACAGTTGAGCGTCGATTTCGGCATCCTCTCCGAAGTGGAGAAGATCAACGACGAGCAGAAGCGGCGCTTCTTCAACAAGGTGCGGTCGGCGTTGTGGACCTTCCGCGGCAAACGGCTCGCGGTGCTCGGCCTGGCGTTCAAAGGCGGCACAGATGATGTGCGTGAGTCACCGGCATTCGACATCATCCGGATGTTGCTGGCCGAAGGCTGCACTATCGTGGCCTACGATCCGGCGGCGACGGAGCGGGCGAAGTCCGAGCTGCCGCCCGGGCCTTCGATGCAATATGCAGAAGACTTGTATACGGCGGCCAAGGGTGCGGACGCCCTTTTGATCCTGAGCGACTGGGCCCAATTCGGCGAGCTAGATCTGGAACGGCTGCAGACATTGCTGCGCTATCCGATCGTGATCGACGGCAGGAATCTCTACGACCCGCGGGAGATGCTGGAGCGCGGCTTTACGTACCTGAGTGTTGGGCGGCCAGCCGTGTATCCGGCGCGAGAGAGCATGGGCGCACGGGTCCTGCGGTGAGCGACGGCATAGTCTGCGGGGAGTTACGTTCGAGGAGCAACGGCCTTTGAGCAAGATGCGAATCCTGGTTACCGGCGCGGCGGGTTTTCTTGGTTCGCACCTTACTGACGTGCTGCTGGCGGACGGACATACCGTCATCGGCGTCGATAACCTGGCGACCGGAAGACTGGATAATCTGGAGCATCTGCAGGGTGAGCCGCGCTTTTCTCTGCTGGAGCGCGATATCTGTCAGCCCTTTGAACCTGGTCAGGTGGATGCGATCTTCAACATGGCGTCTCCCGCGAGTCCTGCCGACTACATGCGGCTGGGCATTGAGACCCTGCGGGTCGGCGCTCACGGCGTGTTCAACACGCTGGATATTGCGCGCCGCTATCGCGCGCTCTTTCTGCATGCGTCCACGTCGGAGTGCTACGGCGATCCCGAAGTACATCCACAACCAGAGAGCTACTGGGGCAATGTAAATCCAATCGGGCCTCGCTCTGTCTACGACGAGGCGAAGCGCTTTGCCGAGGCAACGGTGATGGCCTACCACCGCTACCGTGGCGTGAACACGAGGATGGTGCGCATCTTTAACACCTATGGACCGCGCCTGCAGCCGAACGATGGACGCGTGATCTCGAATTTCATAATGCAGGCGTTGCGCGGTGAGGACTTGACCATCTACGGCGACGGGTCGCAGACACGCTCGTTCTGCTATGTAACCGATCTGATCGACGGTATCGTGCGGCTCGCGCAGAGCGAGGAGCACCAACCCGTCAACATCGGCAATCCGGAGGAATGGACGATTGCCGAGTGTGCGCGTGAGGTCATCGCCGTGACGGGCTCGAAGAGCAAGCTGCGCAGCCTGGAATTGCCGGTCGATGATCCGGCACGCCGCCGCCCCGATCTTACCCGCGCCCGCACAGTGCTAGGCTGGGAGCCCAAAGTGCAATTGCGGGAGGGGCTGAAACTTTGCATCCCATATTTCACGCGCGCGGTACAGGAAAGCGTCGATACGCAGCCATCTGCTGGCTGAGCCGTGCGAATTTTTATTCGCTCTTCTGCATATTTTTCGTCCTTACCTTTGCGGCCAGTTCACCGGCTCGCGCGCAGCAGGCAGGCGGGCCTTTGCTGCGGCTGCATGAGGGATGGTGGCTTGCCTCCGGATGCGAGATCTCCTCGACGGGCGACCGGATAGGCCAGCAATTCTCGTCTGCTTCCTACAAAGCCACACATGAATGGAGAGCGGCCGCTGTGCCGTCGACCGTATTGGCTGCGCAGATCGCCGCAGGCGAGTTTCACGATCCTTACTATGCTCGCAACCTGCGCGCGATTCCGGGGACGGATTATCCGATTGGCGCGATCTTTTCGAGATTGCCGATGTCGCCGAGCAGCCCGTATGCATGTCCGTGGTGGTATCGCACACGATTCACTGTGCCTGCGACAACTCGCGGGAAGGTGCTGTGGCTGCGTTTTGGGGGTATCAACTATCGCGCGAACATCTGGGTGAACGGCCAGAAGCTAGCCGCGTCGAGCGAAGTCGCAGGCGCGTATCGCACGTATGAGTTCGATGTGACGCGATTGCTGAAACCGGGCACGGAAAACGCAATTGCGGTTGAGACATTCGCTCCGACGGAGAACGACCTTGCGATCAACTGGGTGGACTGGAGCCCCTGCCCGCCGGACAAGGACATGGGTTTGACAGGGGACGTAGCGCTCTACACGAGCGGCCCGGTGAGTGTGCGGTCGCCAATGATCACTACGCATCTCTCGAGTTCTTCTGATACCGCAGAGCTGACAGTATATGGCGAAGTCCATAACGCGAGCGCGGAGCGAGTCAGCGGTACCGCGACAGTCTCCGTGCTTGGCATTGAGGCAGAAGAGCCGGTGAGCCTCGATCCGGGCGAGACGCGGACCATCGTCTTTGCACCTGAGCAATTTCCAAAGCTGCGGGTGCAGCATCCGCGGCTATGGTGGCCGTATCAGATGGGAGAGCCGCATCTGGAGATGCTGCGGATGAGCTTCCGAAGCGGCGGCAGAGTCTCCGACGAGGCAGTTGCGCGAGTCGGAATTCGCGAAATCACCTCCGAGCTGACCGACACTGGCGCGCGCCTGTTTCGTGTGAATGGACGGCCGGTGCTGATACGCGGTGGAGGCTGGTCCGGGGACATGCTGCTGCGTGAGGAGCCAAGGCGGTTGGAGCAACAGTTTGAGATGGTGCGGGACCTGCACCTGAACGCGATTCGACTGGAGGGCAAGCTCGAGACCGAGGCGTTCTATCGGCTGGCCGATGAGAACGGCATCCTGGTGATAGCCGGCTGGTGCTGTTGCGATCGATGGGAGCGATGGCCGCAGTGGACGCCGGAGAACTACACGGTGGCTGCAGCATCACTGAGAGCGCAGATGCTGCGCATCCGCAGTCATCCCAGTCTGCTGGTGTGGCTGAACGGCAGTGATAATCCGCCGCCGCCGAAGGTGGAGCAGATGTACCTGGATATCGAGCGGGAAACGCACTGGCCCAATCCCACGCTCTCTTCGGCTACAGCGCGGCCTACCACGGTTACAGGCGCAACCGGTGTGAAAATGAGTGGTCCTTACGACTACGTCGCTCCGTCCTACTGGCTAACGGACCCGAAGAAACGAGGCGGAGCGTGGGGCTTCAACACCGAGACGAGTCCGGGGCCTGCGATTCCGGTTGTCTCCAGCCTGCGGCGATTTCTTCCCGCCAGCAATCTTTGGCCGCCGAGCGACGACTGGCAGTATCACAACGGCAGTGGCGGCTTCGCAAAAACGGCGGTCTTCGATAATGCAATGAAGCAGAGCTATGGGGAGCCACATTCTTTGGCCGAGTACGAGCAGATGGCACACGCGATGGCCTATGACGGCGAGCGCGCTATGTTCGAGGCCTATGCACGTAACAAGTACACATCGACGGGAGTGGTGCAGTGGATGCTGAACAATGCATGGCCCTCGATGATCTGGCACCTGTACGACTACTATCTCGACGCCGGAGGCGGCTATTATGGCGCACGCAAGGCGTGCGAGCCGCTGCATGTGCAGTATTCCTATGACGATCACAGTGTTGTCGTCGTGAACAGTACGTATGCAGCCGTGCCTGGGCTTCACGTCAAGGCCGCGGTGTACGATCTGCAACTTCATCCAATCTATGAACATGAAGCTGCGCTGGCGGCGGGTCCTGACAGCTCCGACCGAGCATTCGATATTCCGGCCGAGTCGCTCACGGCCAGCGGCAATCTTCATTTCGTGCGGCTGACCCTGAGTGACGCAGCTGGACGGGAGATCAGTCAGAACTTTTACTGGATTCCGTCGAACCTGGCGGAGTTCGACTGGGAGCACACTGATTATCGCTACACGCCTGCATTGCGCGAGCCGGACCTTACCGCGTTGAAGGAACTGCCGCTCGCGCATGTTGCCGTGGAGGCCGTGAAGTTAGAGCGTGACGGTTCCGTGGCGCTTCGGTTGAGAAACGATTCCTCCGCGCTTGCCTTCCAGCTGGCGCTGCGCGCGCTGGATGAGCACAACGTGCCGGTCGTGCCGGCATTCTGGTCGGACAACTACTTTTCGCTGCTGCCTGGCGAATCGAGAACGTTGACCGTTCGCGCGTCAGCGCATCGAGGTGGGCGAATCTCCGCGATCAAGGTGACAGGATGGAACGTCAGCGATCACCGAGTGTCGCTGAGACGAGGTGCCCGTTCTGATCAGGAGACGGTAGCGTTGCCGTTCGCGCGTGCCTCTGCCTCCGCCAGCCAGCCCCGCCTGAGCGACTCCGCAGGAATGCTCGACAGATAAGGCTTGATGTCGAGGATTGGGGTGCCGTCCAGCATGTCGACCCCACGGACGTACAAATCTGCATTGTGGCGGCGGAGCAATTCCAGCACCGTGAGTCCGATCGGGTTGGGGCGGCGAGGCGATCGCGTGGCGAAGACGCCGTGCTTGCGGTTGTCCGAAGGCGGCGTGCCGACCAGCTCAAAGGGTTGCGAGCGATCGAATTCCCAGATCACAAACAAATGGGAAAAGCCTTCAATGTCCGTGAGGCCGAGCTCGAAGTCGGGCAGAATCGTGATCACGCCTTCTGCTTCATGGCTGGCGCCAAGTCCTTTTGGTATATCGCCGGCCTGCTTATAGGGAGTGCTGACAAATCCGATGGGCCAAGGCGTAAACATATGAAGTTAAACCTCCATCCTGTGTGCATGCCGCCGCAAACCAGTCAGCTTGCGTCTCTATTGCATTGGACGCGCCGGGTGCATTTGACGTAACAGGCCGTCCGAGTTAGCCTCAATGTAGTGTCACTCGTTCACATCCCGGCTGCTTGTTGCTGCAACTGTTGTTGCGCACGCGGCGGCGTGGGTGTGTTTCGATAAGCCAGTGATCTAACTCCATCACTCCAAGCGAATCCGAAGCCCCAACCGCAGCCACTCTGCAGTTGGGGCTTTTTCTTTTTCTATCCGATCGAGCGCACAAGAAGGGAAACGGCATGACCCAGGCAAGTCCCCCCAAAGAAACCCCGATGAAAGAGACAAAGGCGCAGAAGACCGAACGCCTGAAGCTCGAGAAGAATCCGTGGGAGGCGTTCGACGAGATCCAGCGATTTGCCGCGGAGGGCCGAGGCAGCGTGCTGCCGGAGTGGGCGAGCCTGTATTTCAAATGGTGGGGGATCTATACGCAGGGGGACGGAGCCGGAGCGCTGGGCGGAAAAGGTGGTGAAGGCAAGACAAGCGAATATTTCATGCTGCGTATCCCCGTTTCAAATGGCATCCTCTCTTCCAAGCAATTGGCTGCAATTGCCGAGATAGCGCAGCGGCACGGCCGCAACCTGGCGGATATAACGGTGCGACAGGCGATTCAGCTCCACTGGCTGACGATCGAGAGCCTGCCTGAGATTATCGAGCGGCTGGATGCGGTGGGGCTTTCGCCACGTGGTGCTTGCGGGGATGTGGTTCGCAACGTGACTGGATGTCCACTGGCCGGTCTGGCGGCGGATCAGGTTTTCGATGCATCGCCGATTGCGCTTGCGGTGGCGCGCGCTCTGGCGGGCAATACGGAGTTCTACAATCTGCCGCGCAAGTTCAAGATTTCCGTGACCGGCTGCAGCTCGTGGTGTTCGTATCCCGAGATCAACGACATCGGCCTGTCGGCGGTCCGCCGCGGCAGTCAGGTGGGTTTCTCGGTGCGGGTTGGCGGGGGACTCTCGGCGGACCCACATCTTGGCGTGCGACTGGATGCCTTTGTGCATCCTGAGCAGGCAGTCCAGGTGGTAACTGCTATTGCGACAATATTCCGGGAACAGCAGAGTTTGCGCGAGAGCCGGGATCGTGCGCGTTTGAAGCATCTGTTTCTGAAGGAGGGATGGACGGCGGAGAAGTTTCTCAACGAGCTGCAGTTGCGGCTGCCGTTCCGGCTTGATCCGGGGGTTGAGGAGGCGGTCCCGCCGGATGTCCTGCGGGACCATGTGGGCGTTCACCGGCAGCGGCAGGCGGACCTCTACTACGTCGGGGCTGCCGTATTGCGTGGGCGATTGACCGGCGACCAGCTTGCCGCGGCGGCAAAGCTGGCTGAGCGATATGGCTCAGGCGAGCTGCGAACAACCGTCATGCAGAATCTGCTGTTCGTGAACGTGCCGAAGCGGAATGTGAGTGCTCTGGTGAATGAGCTTGCGGCGATTGATCTGCGAGTCGAGGGCTCGCAGTTCTGGCGCGGCGCCATTGCCTGCACGGGCACGGAGTTCTGCAAGCTGGCCATCACGGAAACCAAAGGCTTTGCGCGGTGGCTGGTGGAGGAGATGGAGGCGCGGCTGCCGGAATTCGATCAGCAGTTGAAGTTGCACGTGACCGGCTGCCCAAATGGTTGCGGGCAACACTGGATTGCTGACGTGGGGATTGAGGGCAAGAAGATAAAACACAACGGTGCCCTGGTGGACGCTTACTACTTCTGCGTGGGGGGAGGTGCCGGCGGAGATGCGGCAATTGCGCGTCCGGTGGGTTATCGCTGCCCGGCAACTCTGGTGCCGGAGTCGCTGGAGCGTCTGTTGCGGGGATATTTGGAAGACCGCGATTCCAATGAGACTCTGCGGGCTTTCTTTACCAGACAGAGTAATGACCATTTGCGCGCGCTGCTGGCGGGCGAAGTGGTTGCTGCAGTGGAGCGGGACCGGCCAGAGGGCCGAGTTCCGGTGGGGGTGGGCGAATGAGCACGCCGCTGTTGCCGGTTTTCGTGAAGCTTGAGGGGCGTCCATGCCTGGTGGTGGGCGGGGGAGCGATCGGGCTGCAGAAGGTGCGCAGTTTGGTGGAGTGTGGGGCTCATGTAACGGTGGTTGCTCCAGAGGTGCGCGATGAGCTCCGTGATCTGGACGAGCAGGGGAAGATCGTCTGGCATCGCCGGCGCTACGTTGTGGAAGACATTCCCGGGAAGCAATTAGTGATTGCGGCGACAAGCGATCCTGAGGTGAACCACGTCGTTTATGGCGATGCCGTCGCCGCCGGAGTGCTCGCGAACGCGGTGGACGATCCGCCGTTCTGTGATTTTTATTTTGGTTCGGTGGTGCGCCGAGGCCCATTGCAGATCGGCATATCGACGGCGGGGGAGAGTCCCGCGCTGGCACAGCGATTGCGGCACAAGTTGGAGACGCTGCTCGACGAAGGGACGGGGCCGTGGCTGGAACGCCTGGGCGCGCTGAGGCGTCAGGTACTGGCCGTGCATCCGGCAGGGGAGAAGCGTAACGAGTTGCTGCGTACACTAGCGACACGCGAGGTGTGCGATGCGTCTTACTGCCCGTCGCGCACGATGGCGTTGGAGACACCACGCGAGGAACGAGGGTCCTGGTGGCTGACATGAGGGTGGCGGAAAAGGGAACTGTCTATCTGGTCGGCGCAGGACCGGGCGATCCGGAGTTGCTGACGATGAGGGCAGCCGCACTGTTGCGCTCTGCGGACCTAGTGCTGCACGACGATCTGGTGCCCGCTGCGGTGATCGCCATGGCGGGCGGACAGGCATTGGCGGTCAGCGTGGGCAAGCGTTGCGGTGTAAAGCATGTGCAGCAGCCAGAGATCCACACGCTGATGATCGATGCGGCTCGCCGGCAACTGAGCGTGGTGCGGCTGAAGAGTGGTGATCCGCTGGTGTTTGGGCGTGCCGCGGAGGAGATGGATGCGCTGCGTGCCGCGGGCGTGCCATTCGAGGTGGTGCCCGGCATTACGGCGGCGTTCGCGGCAGCGGCGCAGATTGGTTGCTCATTGACGGACCGGCGTAGTGCGTCCAGCGTAGAGCTCCACACCGGGCACAAGGCTGCCGATACAGATCAGAATGCGTTGCCGGAGTCGACGACTCGCGTGGTGTATATGCCGGGCCGTAGCTTTCGCGCAATCTCAGAGGAGCGGTTGGCGGCGGGTGATGCTGTGGCGTTGCCTTGCTGCGTGATCAGCCGCGCGGCGCAGCCTGACCAAAGCATTCAGTGGAGCACGCTAGGCGAGCTGGCAGAGGTGGTGCCCGGGCCTGCGCCGGTACTGCTTATGACAGGCTGGGCGCTGGCTGCTGCGGCTGCACGGCATGCCGACGATCCCCAAAGGGACCACGAGCCGGTGGCAGTGCCCGAGTATTCATCCGAACAGAATCTGTAAATCGTGAACCTGAAAATCCGCCGTGGAGCATTTCTCGTATTGGTCCGGTAGCCATGGACGTTTCGAGAGGAGCCTTCTGTGGCTTTTTCGTTAACGAAAGCCATACCTGATCAAGAAAGGCCACGAGGGGGATTTTTTCGGAGCAACACATAATGCGAGAAATGCTCTAGAGTGGTGGGCATCCCGGAGGATGTCCTTGAGAACGATTCCGTCACTCACTGTGTTGTGCGCGGGTGCACTTTTTGCTGTCCCATCCAGCTTCGCGCAGCAGAGCGCGCCGTTTCCTTTCCAGAATCCCTCGTTGCCGATCGCGCAACGGGTGGGTGATCTTGTTGGGCGGATGACGCTGGAGGAGAAGGCCTCGCAGATGCGCCATGCCGCGCCGGCGATCCCGCGGCTGGGTATTCCCGCATACGACTGGTGGAGTGAAGGGCTCCATGGCATTGCACGCTCTGGGTACGCGACGGTATTCCCTCAGGCGATCGGGATGGCCGCGACGTGGGATCCCGGGCTGATTCATCGCGTGTCCTCCGTGATTGCCGATGAGGCGCGAGCCAAGAATGTCGACGCGCTGAAGCACGACAACCATTCGATCTTCTTTGGCCTGACGATCTGGTCGCCGAACATCAACATCTTTCGCGATCCGCGATGGGGCCGCGGGCAGGAGACTTATGGCGAAGATCCGTATCTGACCTCGCGGCTCGGCGTTGCATTCGTCGAGGGCTTGCAGGGGAACGATCCGAAATACTTTGAGGCGATCGCCACACCAAAGCACTATGCGGTCCACAGCGGACCGGAGTCGGAGCGGCACCGCTTCAACGCGACGCCATCTGCCTTCGATCTTGAGGACACCTACCTACCTGCGTTTCGCGCCACCATCACGCAGGCGAAGGCCGACTCGATCATGTGTGCGTACAACGCGCTGTACGGCTTTCCTGCGTGCGCAAGTCCACTGCTGTTGAAGCAGAAGCTGCGCGGTGCCTGGAAGTTCGATGGCTTCGTGACGTCTGATTGCGGCGCTATCGGCGACTTCTACAGCACCGGGCAACAGGGCTTCAGTGGTACGGCGGGTCATCACTTCAGCCCCGATGCGGCGCATGCCAGCGCAACCGCTGTCCTGGCGGGGACGGACACAAGCTGCGGCGACGAGTATGACGCGCTGCCGCAGGCGGTGAAGCAAGGCCTTCTACCGGAGAGTGCGATGGACACTGCTCTCAAGCGGCTCTTCACCGCGCGGATTCGCCTCGGCCTCTTCGATCCGCCATCGAAGGTGGAGTATGCAAGACTGCCTTTTTCGCACGTGGACTCGGAAGAGCATCGTGCGTTGGCACGCGAGGTTGCGGAGAAGGCGATGGTACTGCTCAAGAACGAGCATGGCACATTGCCGCTGCGGAATGTGAAGACTCTTGCAGTGGTAGGGCCGAATGCGGAATCGCTGATCGCGCTCGAAGGAAACTACAACGGAGTACCCTCGCACCCAGTGCTGCCGCTGGACGGTATCACCACCGAGTTCGCGGGTGCGCATGTGCTGTATGCGCAGGGTGCGCCGTATGTGGAGGGCGTCGCGCTGCCGGTGCCGCGAACTGCTCTGAAGGTAAAGGGGGAATATTTCGCCAACGCGAACTTCAGCGGGCCGCCGGTGTTGACCAGGGATGATCCCACAATCAATTTCGACTGGAATGCCTCAGCGCCTGCTTCGGGTGTTCCCGCCACGGCCTTCAGCGTGCGCTGGACGGGAACGCTTTCGGCGCCCGCTCCGGGTGACTATGCATTCAGCGTCGATATCGGCGATTGCTACCCATGCCGCGACCGCGAGAGCTACAAGGTCACCTTCGACGGGAAGGTGGTTGCAAATGAGGACTCCGGGGTGGCGAAGGAGTCCCGCGGCCGCAGGAGCCCGGATTTCATGCTGCACTTTACGGATACGCAGCCGCATGCAATCCAGCTTGAATACGGCCATCAGTCGCCGCTCTTTGGCGCCGGCATCTCGCTGCGCTGGAAACCTGCCGTCGCTCCGCTACGGGAGCAGGCAGTCGCCGCGGCGACGCAGGCGGATGCGGTGATCGCGTTCGTTGGGTTGACGTCGGAGCTTGAGGGCGAAGAGATGCCGGTCCATGTGCCGGGATTTGCAGGCGGCGATCGTACGGAGATCGAGTTGCCTGCGGTACAGAAGGAGCTTCTGGAGTCGTTGGCCGCGACAGGCAAGCCGCTGGTCGTTGTGCTGTTGAATGGCAGCGCTCTGGCCGTGAACTGGGCGCAGCAGCATGCCGCCGCGATTCTCGAAGCGTGGTATCCCGGTGAAGAGGGTGGTACCGCGATTGCCGAGACGCTTTCCGGAAAGAATAATCCGGCGGGCCGCTTGCCGTTGACCTTCTATGCTTCGACGGACCAGTTGCCGCCGTTTGATGATTATTCAATGCAGAACCGCACCTATCGCTACTTCAAAGGCAAGCCGCTGTATGGCTTCGGGTATGGGCTGAGCTACACGCAATTTGCCTACTCGGACGTGAAGCTGGCGGAAACGAATGTGAAGGCAGGTGAACCGCTGAGGGCGCAGGTCACGGTGAAGAACGATGGCGAAGTTGCCGGCGACGAGGTGGCGGAGCTTTACCTTGCGCGACCTTCGGCACAGGGAAATCCGGTGCTTCGGGGAATGGCGCGAGTGCATCTCGCCGCGGGTGCAAGCCAGACAATTTCGTTTACGCTGGCACCGCGCGACCTGAGCACGGTGGATCAGCAGGGCAAGCGCGCGGTTCAGCCGGGCGAGTATTCGGTGATGATCGGCGGTGCGCAGCCATCCGCCGCCGAGCACGTGACCGGGAGCTTCGCGGTGACTGGGTCCGAGGTGATGCCGGAGTAGTTCCCCGAATTCAACGGACGAGGACGCCGGCGGACTGCACGATCAGGTCGCCGGCCCGCGTTGAGACGACCGGCAGATCCGGCGTGCCGGTGAGCAGTTCGATGCCGCCGTCGCGGAGCAGGACAGTGTCCTCGACCTTGCCGCCGGCGACGGATGGATTCCAGGCAAAAGCCTGCCTGTTCACCACATGCTCGTTACCTGCCGGGGTGGCGAGCCACTCGCGTTCGCCATAGCCGCTAGCGCCCCCTTGATGATGAAGCTGCTCCTCACCGGGATGTCCGAGTGAGGTATATGCATCCGCCGCGGTGGCGAATAGCGCGGCCGATGTAGTGCCCGCTTTGGTGGCGGCCAGCAGACGGGCGTTCACCTCGGCGGCTACGGCGAAGGCATCCACGAGTTGCTGCGGCATCGGACCGAAATGAATGAAACGGGTGATGGAGATGCAGAGCCCCCAACGGCGGGCGCAAAGATTCAGCATGCCGAAACGTTCGAGCCGTGCGTTCTGCGCCACCGCATGTTTGTAGCGGAGGACGCGATCGTCGGCCGCCATCAGAAGTACGGAAGGCTCAATACCGCGTTCGATGAGACCGGCAGAAATGCGTGCAGCCATTGTGCGTTCGGTGACGCCTGGCTCGAGCGATTGCAATACCGCGGCCGTGACCTCGGCAGTATGGCGGCCGAGCCAGCGATAGCGCTCGATCTCCGTATCGTGGAGAGAGGCGCGTTCTTGAAGCAGGAGCGCGGCGCCTTCGGCTGCGGTGTCAGCCGCGATTTGGCCGTGGCCGCCGGCCAGCGACTGAACCTTGTCAGCGAAATCGGCGGCGTGCCACGGAGCAGTGATGGGAGTGAAGGGAAGTCCCGCAAAGTCTTCTTCCGCGAGGCGGAGGGCTTCGTTGTCAGGCGCGAGGTAGAACGCTTCCCCGTTTCGCAACAGAAGAATGGTGGCGGTGCCGAGGGCGGAGGGAAGAAGAACGCGGCGATCGACGCGGCCGGCGGTAAGCCAGGCTATGTTCTCCGTACGCTGCAACTGCAGCGCAGCGAGCCCCGAAGAGGTCATATGGTCTGCGAGCCGCCGACGCTTGGCTTCGAACTCGGTGAGAAGCGCCTCCGGCGACTGCATGAGTTCCTGAGCTGCTTCAGGCATTCGTCTTCACCTCGACTGTTGTTCTGTGCAATCCGTGAAAGATGGGCTGCAGCGAAGGATAAAGCATGCGGTAGAGGGGATAGAGTTCCTGAAGCTTCGCGCTATCGGAGGTGTGGGGCACAATGCGTTGAGCAACCCGGACGACAGCGTCGCATGCTGCGTCTGCCGACGGCCACACGCCGGCACCCACGCCCGCGAGCAATGCCGCACCGTATGCCGCGCCCTCCTCGGCTGCGACGATCTCGACAGGCTGACCGTAGACGTCGGCCTGGATCTGTCTCCAGATCGGCGAGCGAGCCCCGCCGCCGCCGAGACGTATCGCACGCGCCGGCACGCCGATCTCGGCAAAGATGCTCATCGTGTCCTTCAGGCTGAAAGCGACGCCCTCCATGATGGCGCGGACGATGTGCGCGCGGCCGTGCGATGCCGTAAGCCCGACGAGCGCACCGCGCGCCTCCGGATCGAGATGCGGCGTGCGTTCCCCCATCAGATACGGAGCCCAGAGAAGGCCATCCGCACCGGCGGAGACCGTTGCAGCGGATTCTCCGAGGCGTGCGTAGGCATCCGCCTCATCCGAGGCGGTGAACGTATCGCGGAACCAGCGCAGAGAGAGCCCGGCGGCCTGGGTCACGCCCATGACATGCCAGCGTCCGGGCACTGCGTGGCAGAAAGTATGCAGGCGGCCGTGTGGATCAAGAAACGGCTGATCGGTTGCGGCAAAGACCACCCCTGAGGTGCCGATGGTGGCACTGACATCTCCTGGACGAACGATGCCCATGCCGAGCGCGCCGGCAGCCTGATCTCCGGCTCCGGCAACGACCGGCGTGCCAGCACGGAGTCCGGTGAGTGAAGCCGCCTCTGCGGTGAGCTTGCCGGCAATCTCGTCGCACTCGTAAAGCCTTGGCAGGATGCTCTCGGGCATATCGACGGCTGCCAGCATCTCGCTGGACCAGCGGCGGGCGGCGACGTTAAGCAGCAGCGTGCCGGAGGCGTCGGCTACATCCATCGCCCGCTCGCCTGTCAGCCGGAAGCGCACGTAATCCTTGGGGAGCAGGAAAGAACGGAATTGCCGCCATAGTGCCGGCTCATGCTCGCGTACCCAGAGCAGCTTGGTAAGGGTGAAGTTGGTGAGGGCGGGATTGGACGTGAGGGCAATGAGGCGATCTGTGCCGAGCTGCTGAGTCAGCCATGCAACCTCTGCCGCGGTCCGTTGATCGCACCAGATGAGCGACGGGCGCAGAACGCGATTGTGCTCATCCAGCAGAACGGCGCCGTGCATCTGGCCACTCAGGCCGATGGCCGCAATCTCTTCCGGCGCTGTCGAGGTGGACTTTAAAAGTGCAGGAATCGCGTGAATCGCCGCCTGCCACCAGTCTTCCGGATCCTGCTCGGCCCAGCCCGGGTGCGGCGACCGGAAAGGAGCGTGTTCATGCACTGTCGAGCCGACTACCTTGCCCGTTTCGTCTACCAGCAGGACGCGCGTGCCGCCGGTGCCAACATCAATTCCGATCAGTTTCATGGTTTTCGTGAGCATCCGTGTCTTGCTGAGATTCACCCGCCGAGGGTCCATTCAGGATGGATCGCGGTCGCGGCTCTTTCCTAGCTACGGTGATTATTACAGCCACAGGAGGCGCGCAGGATCAGTTCCGTCGGCAGCACAATGCGCCGCTCCGCTTTCGTGTCGGTGCCCACGTCGCGCGAACGGCGGATCATATCGAAGAGCATGCGAGCGGCACTGCGTCCCAGCTCGAGTGCGGGTTGACGGACCGCTGTCAGGGGGGTATCCAGTAGCGGCGCGAGCTCGAGATCGTCGAAGCCGATCATGGCCAGGTCCGTCGGCAATCGCAGCTGCATCGCGCGAATGGCCTGTAGCGCGTGGATGGTCGTGACGTTGTTCAAGGTGAACAATGCGGTGGGGCGATCGGGTTCGTTCATCAGACGCCGCAACAGCCCTTCAGTGGCGTCCACGGTGGTGACATTGGTCCACAGTTCGGGCTTCAACCCGGCTTCCTTCATCGCGCGCCGGTAGCCTAGGATGCGCTGGTGAATGGTATAGACCTTCGCGTCATATCCGATGCAGATGACACGGCGGTGTCCGTGCGCGATGAGGTGCCTGACCGCTTCCTCTGCGCCGCCGGCGTTTTCGACGATGACCTGGCCCGCATCGACTCCATCCAGCTTACGGTCCAGAGCGACCAAAGGAATCTCCGCCTGCTCCAGCTCACGCAGCCGCTTGTCTGCGCCGACCCGCGAGGGCACGATGAGGAGTCCGGCGATACGCCGCGCAGCCATCATCGCGATCTCATTGGATTCAGTCTCGACGCTGCGTTCGGAGGTGACGATCAGAGTCATGTAGCCGTGCGTGCCCGCTACTTGTTGCACGGCATTGGCGCAGGTTGCGAAGAAGGAGTCAGCCAGATCAGGGACAACGAGGCCGATCATGCGCGCGCGCTGGCCCTTCAGCATGCGTGCCGCCTCGTTTGGGGTATAGCCGAGCCGGCGAATCGCCGCCTTGACGCGTTTCTCTGTCGCCGGGCTGACGTAGCTGCCGCCGTTGACCACGCGCGAGACGGTCATGATGGCGACCCCGGCTTCGCGGGCTACGTCGGTGATGGTAGGGCCGGAGTGGCGGCGCCTGGTGGGCTTCCGTGGAGGTGGCACGAAACATTCCTTCCTGTGCGAGGCCCGTCACCCGCGGAGCTAACGGGCGCTTGTCAGAACAAGAGCGTATCACCGGGCTATCGCAATTGAACAACCTGGGTTACAAAATTGACGTAGATGCTGCGGCGCCGGACGCAGAAAAATCTCTTCCAGGGGTGCTGAAATTATCATGAATTATCAGTTAACGTTATCAAGTCCGTACCCCACCCTCGCCAGCGAAGCCTTTGTAAGTTGCGGGCAGCGGGCGCTGACAAGCCGGCGCTTGCTAGCCCCAGGCTGCAGTTACGGATGAGTATGCTGATTGGTTCCATGACTACTTGGAGGATGGATGGAGATGAATCATCGCCATAACGGTTCGTTCTGGGTGGTCGTGATGGCCGGGTGTCTCAGCATTGGCCTCAACGGACAGCATTCTTCGCAGGAGGCGCGGCAACCGTCGCGAGAAGCCGCCGCCCGTGCCGTACTGGCATCTAGGCCGCCGCTGGGATGGAACAGCTGGGATTCGTATGGAACAACCGTTGGTGAGGCGCAGGTAGAGGCGAATGCGGAGTGGATGGCCGCACACCTGAAGCAGCACGGCTGGCAATACATTGTCGTAGACATGGAATGGTTCGTCACCAACCCAATTGCGGAAGGGAACGCCACCAACTTTCATTACACGCTCGATGATCAGGGTCGCTACACACCGGCGCTGAACCGCTTCCCGTCCGCAGCGCAGTGGGTCGGCTTCCGACCGCTCGCCGATTACGTTCACGCGCGTGGTCTGAAATTCGGCATCCATATCCTGCAAGGCATCCCACGTGAAGCCGTGGCGAAAAACCTACCAATCGCGGGCTCATCCTTCCATGCCGGAGATGCGGCGAACACCGCCGGCACCTGCAAGTGGAACCATGATAATTACGATTTGAAGGACACCGCCGCCGGCCAGGCGTACTACGACTCGATTGCCAGGCTCTACGCCGGTTGGGGCGTGGACCTGATCAAGGTGGACTGTATCGCCTCCCGCCCGTACAAGGGAGCGGAGATTCGCATGCTGAGCGAGGCGTTGCGCAAGACCGGCCGCCCCATTCTGCTGAGCCTGTCACCCGGTGCCGCGCCGCTCGACAAGGTGGACGAGATGCGAAAGTACGCGCAGATGTGGAGAATCTCCGACGACATCTGGGATGAATGGCACAGCGATGTCGAGTATCCGCAGGGGCTGGGCGACCAATTCCGACGAGTTGCCGAATGGGCGCCGTTAACTGAACCGGGACACTGGCCGGATGCAGACATGCTGCCTCTCGGCTACCTTGGTCCGGCTCCGGGTTGGGGAAAGGCTCGCCAGACGCGGCTCTCGCCAGCGGAGCAGCAAACAATGGTGACGCTCTGGTCCATCTTCCGTTCGCCTCTGATGATGGGCGGGGACCTGCCGCACAACGATCCGGCCACAACTGCCTTGCTGACCAATGATGAAGTGCTCGCGGTGGATCAGCACTCGAATGGCGGCCGCGCTGTCGTTCAATCTCCGGATGCGACCGTATGGACGGCTGTACCTGAGGACGGAAAAGGCAGATATGTCGCGATCTTCAATACATCCGATCATCCCGAGGATCTGAGCTACACCTGGGAGCAACTGGGGTGGTCCTCTGGCAAATATCTTCTGCGCAATCTGTGGGAGCATACCGATGGCAGGCCGGTTAACACCCTCAGTGTCCAACTGGCCTCTCACGCCTGTGTTTTGTACCGAGCGACCGCCATCACGGCTAGGTGATTCAGCTTCTTGCCGAATCGGTCTTCGCGGTTGATAGTTCAGGTGTGCTTGTAGCTTGAGCGCGTACCTCATCAGGAGAGCCTGCGACTTGGATCGACGAGATTTTCTGAAGCTCTTATCCGCGGCCGGAGCCGCAAGCACCTTCGGACCCGCCGAGGAGTTGCTGGCGGAGACAGCACGGCCATCCGGCAACTATCGTCCGGGCCGGATCGTGAATGAGTACAGTGCTTTCCTTCCAGGCGAGCAAGCTGCGCTTGCTGAAC
>JBJMGC010000032.1:0-11364 GCA_045808105.1 Acidobacteriaceae bacterium
GTACTCGGCCAGCCATTGGGAATACTTCGCATTCTGGAATCGCCTCTTCGGTCCGATGGGCTGGAGCTACTGGGTTCTGATTACCTGCAACATCGCGCTGCCGCAGTTTCTCTGGTCGCGCTATGTCCGTACCCACGTCGGGCTCATGTTCATTATGTCCATCATCGTGAATACCGGCATGTGGTTTGAGCGCTTCGTGATCGTCGTGACCAGCCTTTACCGCGACTTCCTGCCGTCCTCCTGGGGCACCTATCGGGCGACGCGCTGGGACTACGGCACCTTCGTCGGTACGCTGGGACTCTTCACATTTCTCTTCTTCCTGTTCATTCGCTTCCTGCCCATGATTCCCATGTCGGAGCTGCGTATCCTGCTGCCCCAGTCCAAGGTGAAACATCTGCCGGAAGCCGCGCATGAGGCTGGTGACTGATGCCATTTCCTGAGGGTGTCTACGGCCTGTTGGCCGAATTCGATTCCGCCACGTCACTGACTGCCGCCGCTGCGGCGTCTTACAACGACGGCTGGCGCCGCCTGGACTGCTACACGCCTTATCCCTGCGAAGAAGCGGCCGAGGCGATTGGCTTCCACCGCAACTATGTTCCGCTGCTGACTCTGGTCGGCGGGTTGATGGGTTGCTTCGCGATGTACCTGATGGAGACCTGGATCAACGTGTGGGCCTATCCCCTGAATATCGGCGGCCGCCCCTATTACTCCTGGCCTGCCTTTGTCGTGCCCGCCTATGAGTGGACGATTCTTTTCGCCGGGCTGACTGCGGCCTTCGGGATGCTCGCGATGTGCGGCCTGCCGGCTCCGTATCATCCGCTCTTCAACGCGCCGAATTTCCGCACCGGAGCAACGTCGGACAAATTTTTCCTGTGCCTCGAAGCGCGCGATCCCAAGTTCTCTCTCGCTGAATCACGGGCGTATCTCGAGGCCATGCATCCGGTTTCGATCGTGGAGGTGGAGTATTAATCCGAGCAATCCATACCGCCACCGCACATCGCGCACGCGGCAGAGCCTTGGGCTGTGCGCGGCTGCTGCGCTTGTGCTGGTTGCCGGCTGCCGCCAGGACATGCACGATCAGCCGAAGTTCGTCCCCCAGCGCGGGACGGCCTTCTTCCCAGACGGCCGGTCGGCCCGCGAGCAGGTGGTCCACACCGTAGCGCGAGGACAATCCAACCTGCAGGACTTCTTTCATACCGGCCTGCAGGACGGCAAAGAAGTGGATGCGCTACCCTTCCCGGCCACGATGGCAGTTCTGGAGCGTGGCCAGGAGCAGTTCAACACCTACTGCAGCCCGTGCCACTCGCGTGTGGGCAACGGCGCCGGCATGATCGTCCAGCGCGGCTACCGGCCGGCCAGCAATTTCCATGATGCCAAGCGCATGGCCGAGCCGCTGAGCCACTATTTCTATGTCATCTCCCACGGTTATGGCGCCATGCCGGACTACTCCGAGCAGGTGCCGACGGCCGATCGCTGGGCCATTGCGGCCTATATTCGCGCGCTGCAGTTGAGCCTGAACGCGAAGCAGAGCGATGTGCCCGCCGGAGTTGCCATTCACCAGCTGGGTGAGGTGGCGGAGCAGCAGGGATTGCCGGCGAGCTACGCGCAGCCGTGGAAGATGCCGGACACTGCGGTCTATCCGACGCCTCCGGGTCCGGATACACCGGGCATGGCTCCGGCTGAGAACATCACTACGCCGGTCACCAGCCGGCATCCGGTCTATCAGCTTGAGAACGGGGACAGCTCCGATGTCGCCAACCCGCAGACCGCGCCTACTGTAGACAAGTACGGCTACGGCCAGCCTACCGCCGCGGTCCCGGCCCGGACTGGCGGACCGAAGTCAGGTGGACCGAAGTGAGGATAGAAACACGGTGACGAACGGATACAGCTACGCAACACGAGCTCTGACAGGCGACCTGAACGCTCCCGCCCTGCTGGCGGGATGGCGCCGTCGCGCGCTCACCTTCGGGGCGGTCTTCACCATTCTGGCCGTGGTGCTGGTGGTGCTCGCGGAAGTGATGGAGGGCGACAAGTTTCTCCACCTGCTGACCTCCTGGCTGATGGGCGCGATGCTGTGCTGGGGCTTTTCCCTCGGCGGTCTCGCGCTGCTGATGGTGCAGTACTGCTCGGGCGGCAAATGGGGACTGCTCATCCGGCGTCCGCTGGAGGCGATGAGCCGCACGCTGTGGGTCTCGGCGCTCATGTTCCTGCCCATTCTGATCTTCATGAAGAAGATCTATCTCTGGGCGCGCTACAGCAATCCGTCTGAAGTGGCGCAGGCCCTCAGCCGCGGTCTGATCGACAAAGGTCAGGCGCACGCGCTTAACTGGAAGCACCCCATGCTCAGCCCGGTCAGTGTCACGGTGCAGATCGTCATCTGCTTCGCCATCTGGTTCGGGTACATGTATCTGCTCAACCGCCGGTCGCTCGAGCGGGATGCCGATCCGCAGCCCAATGTGCCTTTCTGGCAGAAGCGCTTCGAGAACATCAGCGGCTTCGGCATCGTGGTGTATTCGCTCACCCTGACCGCACTGGTCATCGACCTGGTCATGTCCACCAACATCGGCTGGTTCTCTACCATGTACGGCCTCAATTACCTGGTCGCGCAGGGATATGCAGTGCTGGCGCTCTCGGTCATCACGGTGGTCAGCCTTTCCAAGGCGGAGCCGATGAAGACCATCCTGCGGCCGGTCGAGCAGCATGATCTGGGCAAGCTGATGTTCGCCTTCGTGATGCTGAATATCTACCTCAACTTCTCGCAGTTCCTGATCATCTGGTCCGGCAACTCGCCAGAGGAGATTTCCTGGTATCTGGACCGCATCCGCGGGCACTGGGGCGTGATCTTCACCTTCGACTTCATCTTCCACTGGCTGATCCCTTTCTCGCTGCTGCTTTCGCGTGACATCAAGCGCAACAAGCGCCGCATCGTCATCGTGGGCATGTGGATGATCTTTGCGCGCTGCTGGGACATGTTCCTGCTCATCGAGCCGAACTTCTCGCCGCGCAACCTGCACTTCTCTATCGGTATCCTTGAATACATAGCCGTCCCGGGCGCGATGATCTCGTTCTGGGTGGTCGCCTACATCAGCCAGCTCGGCAAACGGCCGCTGGTGCAGACCAACGATCCGCATCTGGCGGAAATTCTGGAGGCTGAACATGCACACGCCTGATACTCCGGAACACAATCCGCAAAAGCAGCACGGCCTGTCTTCGACCGGCTACGGCGTGCCCACACCAGGCTACGAAACCTCGGACGTGAAGGTCGGCGGCATTGTCGTCTTCATGATTTCGCTGTTCGTCTTCCTGATCGTCTTCTTTGTCTTCTGCTTCGGCATGGGCAAGGTGATCAACACTTCACTGGTGAAGCACGACGGTCCGCCGAACAAGTGGAACAACTTCCAGTATTCGCCCGAGGGTAAAGGGAAGAATCTTGAATCGAACGCGGTGCTGGAGCAGCAGCAGCTACGCGCCATGACGGCTCGCTTCCCCACGCCGCAGCTTCAGATGGACGACGGCGACCAGGATGTCGTAGATCTGCATGACCGCGAAGACCTGCTGCTGGATCACTTCACCTGGGTGAATCGACAGCAGGGCACGGTGCGAATTCCGATTGGCCGGGCGATGGAGATCATTGCCCAGCGTGGACTCCCGGTAGTGCAGGACGCTGGTATGGCCGAGCCGTTGATGACGGCTGACTCGCATCCGCAGGTGACCGCGCCGCTGACCAACGGCTTTGCCCGTACGGGTTACGAGCAGCGCCTGGAAGTGGAGCAGTCGCGCCAGCAACAGGAGCAGCGCAAGGAAGCAAAGCCGGGTGAGCAGGCGCGGTTAACGCCGGAGCACCAGTAGTCGAAGCAGGAGAGACGCGCAGTGATGAAGCAGCACCAAGCATCGATGGAGCACGAAAGGGCGCCCCGGACTCACTTCCGGTACGGGCGCATGCTCACCGCCGGGTGCGTACTGCTGCTCTCATGCTTTGCGGGTGCGAAGGCCCAGGTGTCGCCCACCGGCCAGAAGCAGATGGGCGAGCCGGCTGAGGACAAGCTGCCCAGCATCCTGAACGGCGTCAATATTCAGCAGCACCTCAACCAGCAACTGCCGCTCGATGCAAGCTTTGTCGACGAGACCGGCAAGACCGTCAAGCTGGGCCAGTATTTCGACGGCAAGCATCCCGTTCTGCTGGCGCTGGTTTATTACAAGTGCCCCATCCTGTGCTCGGAAGAGCTCAAAGGCCTGACCGGCGCTCTGGAGATGGTCAGCTATAAGCCGGGCAAGGACTTCCAGATTGTCGCGATCTCTATCGATCCGTCGGAGACGCCCGCGATCGCGGCCTCGAAAAAGCGCGAGTATGTCACCTACTACGGACATCCGGAGAGCGCGCCGGGCTGGCACTTCCTCACGGGCCAGCAGGCGGCAATCACTGCCGTAGCCAAGGCGACCGGTTTCGACTACGTCCGCTCGTCTGGACCGAATGGCAAGATGGATCAGTTCGCTCACGTGAGCGCGATGCAGATCGTGACGCCCGAGGGCAAGATCGCGCAGTACTACCTGGGCGTCGAGTACTCACCTCAGGATCTGCGGCTGGGATTGATCGAGGCATCCGATCACAAGATCGGCACTCCGGTCGATACGATCCTGACTTACTGCTATCACTACGATCCGACGCAGAACAAGCACAGCCTGATGATCGCGCGCATTGTGCAGGCGGGGTGTCTTCTTACAGTTTTGATCTTGGGCAGCTACATGCTGGTGATGTTCCGCCGGGACATCAAAAACGGCCGAGCGATGGCAAACCAACAACATTCAGCGAAGGCATGAGTTAAGCGCCCCAGCAGATCACGGCAGGTTTAGGAAAAGGAACGCAGGTAAAGGGAACGATGCATTTTTTCAGTCCAGTCCTTTGGCAATTCTTGGTCAAGTGGCTCACCGAGTTCGCGCTGTTTCCGCCGCAGGCATCGGCGATTGCGCCCTACATGGACGCCTTTTACTTCTTCCTGGTGCTCATCTCGCTGGTGGGTCTGGTGCTGGTCGGGCTGATGGTGGGCGTCTTCTCCATCATGTTCCGCAAGGAGAAGAACCCGCAGGCGACGCACATCGAAGGCTCCACGCTGCTTGAGGCCACCTGGACCATCATTCCGCTCGCGCTGTTCATGGTCTGCTTCGTCTGGGGCGCGCTGCTCTACTTCCGCATTTACAACCCGCCCACCAATGCGATGAACATTTATATCGTTGGCAAGCAGTGGATGTGGAAGGCCGAGCATCCGGGCGGCCAGCACGAGATCAATGCGCTGCATATTCCGATCGATCGCGACGTGCAGCTCACGATGATCTCGCAGGATGTCTTCCACAGCTTCTCGATCCCGGCGTTTCGCGTGAAGCGCGAGGTGATCCCGGGCCGGTATTCGACGGTCTGGTTCCGCGCGACGCAGCCTGGCACCTACCACCTGTTCTGTACGCAATATTGCGGCACGCTGCACTCCTCGATGATCGGCGACATCGTCGCCATGCCGCCGGACGATTACCGGAAGTGGACCACTGAGTCCACCAGCGGGCAGTCTCTGGCACAGAATGGCGAGCGGCTCTTCGCCAGCCTGGGATGCGTCTCCTGCCACAGCGCGACCGCCGGAGCGAGAGGGCCGAATCTTGCCGGCATCTACGGATCGAAGGAGATGCTGTCCGACGGCAAGACGGTGACGGTAGACGACGCCTTCCTGCGGGGCTGCATTCTGAACCCCTCAACACACGTTGTGATGGGCTACCTACCCATCATGCCGACCTTCCAGGGGCAGATCAGCGAAGAGGGTCTGATCAACCTGGTGGAATACATCAAGAGCCTTGACACAGCGGATCGCCTTCATCAGACACTGAACGATAGCAACTACTCGCCCAACCAGGTAGCTCCCACTGGCCCGGCGCCGAATTATCGTTCCCGGCAATTGACGGGGGCTGATCAGCTGCCCGACGCAAAACCGGACACATCGACTTCGAAGGGGATGGGGCCTTCGCCACAATGAGTACAATCGTCCGTCTTCCCAATCAGCAAGACGCAACACTGCCCAAGCGCAGCTATCTGAACACTGAGTACGGCCTGAAGAGCTGGCTGCTCACCGGGGACCACAAGCGAATCGCGATCCTCTATCTGATCTCGATTACGTTCTTCTTCTTCCTCGGCGGCGCCTTCGCCGGCCTGATCCGGCTTGAGCTGCTGACGCCGATGCCGGACCTGGTCTCGTCCGACACGTACAACAAGCTGTTCAGCGCTCACGGCATCATCATGGTCTTCCTGTTCCTGGTGCCGTCAGTGCCGGCGGTTATCGGGAATTTCGTGCTGCCGATCATGGTGGGCGCGCGCGACCTCGCCTTTCCGAAGGTGAACCTGCTGAGCTGGTACCTGTACGTCGTGGCCGGCATCATCATCCTGTCGTCGCTGATTCTGGGCGGAGTCGATACCGGCTGGACCTTCACCACTCCGCTGAGCACCCATTACCTGAATACCCATGTCATCACGGCAGCGATGGGTGTCTTCGTCGCGGGCTTCAGCTCCATCTTTACCGGGCTGAACTTCATCGTCACGACGCATCGCATGCGTGCGCCGGGCATGACCTGGTTCCGGCTGCCGCTCTTTGTCTGGTCGCACTATGCGGCTTCCATCCTGATGGTGCTGGGCACCCCGGTGCTGGCCATCACGCTGGTGCTGGTCGCTCTGGAGCGCACCTTCGGCATCGGAGTCTTCGATCCTTCGAAGGGTGGCGATCCGCTGCTCTTCCAGCATCTCTTCTGGTTCTACTCGCACCCGGCCGTCTACATCATGATTCTTCCCGGCATGGGCGTGATCTCAGAGGTCATCAGCACCTTCTCGCGCAAGCGCGTCTTCGGCTATACCGCCGTCGCGTTCTCCTCGGTCGCCATCGCCGTCTTCGGCTTCTTCGTCTGGGCGCACCACATGTTCATCATGGGTGTCTCCAACTATTCGGCTCTGGTGTTTTCGCTGCTCACCATGTTGGTGGCCGTCCCCTCGGCTATCAAGATCTTTAACTGGGCCGCGACGCTCTATAAAGGCTCGATCACCTTTGAGACGCCGATGCTCTACGCCTTCGGCTTCATGGGTCTCTTCACCATCGGCGGCCTCACCGGCGTGTTCCTCGGGTCGCTGGGCATGGACATCCACCTCACCGAGACCTACTTCATCGTGGCTCACTTCCACTTCGTCATGGTGGGTGGCATGCTCATGGCCTACCTGGCAGGTATTCACTTCTGGTGGCCGAAGATGACGGGCCGCATGTATCCGGAGTCGCTCTCGAAGCTGGCTGCAGTCACCACCTTCATCGGCTTCATCCTCACCTTCTTCCCGCAGTTTGTTCTGGGTTACCTGGGCATGCCGCGCCGTTATCATGCGTACCCGCCGGAGTTTCAGGTGCTCAATGTGCTCTCGACCGCGGGCGCGACGGTGCTAGGCATCGGATATCTTCTGCCGATGATCTATATGACATGGTCGCTGAAATATGGCGCGATTGCCGGATCCAATCCCTGGCAGGCTACGGGCCTGGAGTGGCAGATCCAGTCACCGCCGCCGACTGAAAACTTCCTCGAGACGCCGATCGTGGACTACGAGGCATACGATTACGATTGGCTGGCGAACAAGACTCAGCACGAGGTAACGAGCGTTGGATAGCCAAACTGTTGCAGTGCGTCACGAAGGGGAGATCGCGCATCACGAAGGCGCGCATCCGCCCTACCTGCGCCATCATTTTGAAACGGTGGAGCAGCAGAAGGAAGCAGTCTCCTTCGGCATGTGGCTCTTCCTGCTGACCGAAATCATGTTCTTCGGCGGCCTGTTCATGGCCTACCTGCTCTACCGCAACTGGTACTACGATGCTTTCGTGTCGGCATCGAACACGCTGGGCATCGGTCTGGGCACCACGAATACGGCCGTCCTCATCGTCTCCAGCTTCACCATGGCCATGGGCGTTTACTGCGCCGAGACCCGCAACAGGCGGGGACTCATGCTCTCGCTCTCGGCCACCATCCTGCTGGGGCTCGTCTTTCTTGGCATCAAGACCATCGAGTACCACGACAAGTACACCGAACATCACATCCCGGGCGCGAGCTTCTCCATCGAGGATTTTGTTCACCCGGCGGACAAGCGCGACGTGGCGCTTGCTCCGGATGTCGCACAGCACGCGCAGATATTTTTCTTTCTCTACTTCGCCATGACCGGCATGCACGCGCTGCACATGATCATCGGCATTTCAATCCTCTTCGTGCTGCTGTACCGGGCGTCGAAGGGCGCTTATACCAGCGGGCATACCTCAACGATCGACAATTTCGGCCTGTACTGGCACTTCGTCGATATTGTCTGGATCTTCCTGTTTCCGCTGCTGTACCTGATCAGCCGCCACCCATTGCACTAGCTTGACCGACTGAGGAGAACGAACCGTGTCGCACCCTACGCTGGAAGATGCTCACACCGAGCACCACATTGTTGGACCAAAGATTTATGGGCTGATCTTGCTGGCGCTGCTATGCCTTACGGCGCTCACGACGGGCATTGCATTCGTGAATCTCGGCGTCTTCAGTCCCATCGTCGCCATCGGGATTGCGGTCATCAAGATGACCCTGGTGATCCTGTTCTTCATGCACGTGAAGTACAGCTCACGGCTGGTGATGCTTACCGTTGGAGCCGGTTTTTTCACCTTTCTGGTGCTCATCACCATGACCTTGAGTGACTACATCAGCCGGGCATGGGGACTCTGGTAGCCCACAGGCAACATGCCAAAGACGGGCGGCCTGCGGGCCGCCCATTCTATTTCCTGCCGTCATTCATCCTATGATCTATGACCGATAGCAGCAGTCTGCCTGAGCCGCTGCGCAGGCTGGCGGACGATCCGCGAGTCCAGGTGCGGCGTCGTGGTGCCCCGGCGAGTCACGCGAAATGCGTTGTGTACTGGATGCAGCGGGCGCAGCGCGGCATCGATAACCCGGCACTGGACTGCGCCATCGGCGTGGCGAACGAGCTTGGTCTGCCGCTGGTAGCCTTCTTCTCTGCTATCTCGAACTTCCCGCGCGCCAACCTGCGTCACTATGCCTTTCTGAACCAGGGGCTGCATGATGCGGAGCACGATCTGGCCGAACGAGGTGTGCCGCTCATCGTGCGACGCCCGCCGGAGAACAAGCTGGAGCCATTCCTCGAGGAGGTTGGTGCGGGCATTCTCATCGGTGACGAGAATCCGCTGCGTGAGCCCGAACGCTGGCGCAAGGTGTTGGCGGGGCGGCTGAAGATCCCGTTCTGGACAGTAGATGCAGATGTCATCGTGCCGGCTCAGCTGTTCACCAAGGGCTTCTATGCACAGCATCTGTTTCGCAGACAGCTCGATCCGCTGCTTCCCGAGTATCTGGTGGAACCGATCGCGGCGAAGTTGGAGAAGCAGTGGTCGTCGCACCGGATCGTGCGATGGCAGCTGGATGATGACATTACCCGAGGCTGGCAGCGCTTCAATCGCAGCGTGAAGCCGGTCGACACCTTCCGCGGTGGCACGCATACGGCCATGCAGCGGCTGCGCTACTTTGTCGAGCACCAGCTTGCAGAGTACGAGATGGCGCGACGCAAGCCGCAGATCAATGGGACAAGCCAGCTCTCGCCGTATCTCCACTTCGGGCACATCAGCCCGCTGCGTATCGCGCTCGAAGTAAGGCGGGCGGCCGATGTGGGCAAGGCACCTCAGTCTGCATACGACGCGTACATCAGTGAGCTGATCGGCTGGCGCGAGCTGGCAGTAAATTTCGTGATCCATTCCCGCAACACGTACGACACGATTGAGTGCGCGGAGCCGTGGGCGGAGAAAACGCTGCGCGAGCACGCGCGCGACCGGCGCGAGTACGAGTACACCTGTGAGCAGTTGGAGCGCGGCGAGACGCACGACGCGCTTTGGAACGCGGCGCAGTTACAAATGGTGCGCTACGGATGGATGCACAACATCCTGCGGATGTATTGGGCAAAGAAGATTCTGGAGTGGGCGCCCAACCCGGCTCGCGCGTTCGAGTGGGCGGTGCTGCTGAACGATACCTACGAATTGGATGGCCGCGATCCGAACTCGTATGCGGGAATCGCGTGGGCGATTGCCGGCAAGTTCGACCGGCCGTGGTTCGAGCGCGAGATCTTCGGAACGATCCGGTACATGTCCGGCGCATCGACCGGGAAGAAGTTCGATGCGAAGCTGTATATGGCGCTGGTAGCCAATCCGGAGATGGCGAAAGAGCAGCTATTCGCTACGGTCACGAGGGTTGGATAAGAGGTAGCCGCGGCGAAACTCCGTTGCAGGCGAAGTCCAATGTCGCATCGAGTAGCTGATTGGAAATTCGCGGCAGGACGAGCAGACTGCAGGTCCTTCACTTCGTTTAGGATGACGAGGGTTACAGGTTGTTTAGAGCCATTTGTGGTGCTTGCGGGTGCCGGGTGGGCCGACGATATGGCCGCGACTGCCGTGCGGATTGCCGGCCGGCGTGGTGGCTTTATGCGCTGGATGGCGGACCACCGGCCAGGACGAGGCGTGGCGCGGAGCACTCCATGCCGGAGTGATGAGAAGGAGAGCAAGCAACAGTGCGGTGAATGCGAATCGCATGGACGACCCCGAGCCGGAATGTGGGGATTCCTATGCTGCCACGCGGATTACGCGCTTTGCACGATAATTCTGGCCTTTCCGAGGTAGCGTTGGTCACCATGCCGTAATCGATGCCACAGGGGTAGACCGGATCTGCAATCGTGTTATTTCTTGCCACCGCGATTTCATTTCTGACGGGAAGCTCATTGCTCGCGCAGCAGCTGATCACCTCATAGTCTTTGTCAGCCCGGTGGCGGTTCATTCTCCATGCCGTCCAACTCCAATTGAGAGCTGGTCTCTTCCGACGCCAGCGGCTCGATGCAATCCGGCGTGTCGTTGCGCACGTTCCCGACTTTGCTGTCGACCTTCCACGCGGTCATTCTTTCCGCTGGAAATGGGCGGAGAAGATCGAGCGGCGGACGTTCGGGGTCGCCAGGTTGGAGCCAGCGATCGTAGTCGCGTTGGGGCACGATGACGGGCATGCGATCGTGCAGCGGCTCGATGAGCTCGTTGGGATCGGTGGTGATGACGGTGAAGGTTTCGAGCGGCTGCCTGGTCGCGGGATCGCGCCAGCGTTCCCATAGTCCAGTGAAGGCGTAGGGAGAGCGGTCCTGCATAGCAATGGCGAATGGCTGCCGGACTTTCGTGCCAATCTTCTGCCATTCGTAGAAGGCGTCGGCAGGCACCAGGCAGCGGCGCTTCCGAAAGGCCTCGCGAAATGCGGGCGCCGTGGCGATGCTTTCTGCGCGCGCGTTGATGGAGCGGA
>JBJMGC010000033.1:0-10763 GCA_045808105.1 Acidobacteriaceae bacterium
AGCACGGCTACGCTGGCATGACGATGGATGCAATCGGGCAGAAGGCCGGCGTCGCCGTGGCCACTGTTTACGCGGTTTTCGGCTCGAAAACCGGTATTCTTTCGGAAATCCTCGATGCCGCGCGCTTCGACGAGAGTTATCAAAACCTGGTGCGCGAGGCCATCAACACCACCGATCCGCGCGAACGCATCCGCTTCCCTGCGCGGATCGCTCGGCGCATCTACGAGTCGGAGCACTCGGTTCTCGACCTGCTGCGCGGCGCCGGCGCCGTTGCTCCCGCGCTCGCGCAATCGGAGTCGGAGCGCGAATGCACCCGCTACGATGCCCAGGCCGGCATGATCCAGTACCTCGTGCGTTCACGGAGTTTGCGCCGTGGCCTCGACCCGCAACATGCCCGCGACATTCTCTGGTCTCTCACCAGCCGCGATCTGTATCGCATGCTCGTCCGCGATCGTGGATGGACTGCGCAGCAATACGAAGAATGGCTCGCCAATACACTCGTCGAGGCCCTTGTCCGCAGGGACGCCCCACACAGCGGGTGAAGAACAGTAGGTGAAGACAATTGAACCGCAATCAAGTTAGGCTATCCTTCCGCTTTTATTCCATCCGCAGTCGCCGCACCAGGAGCCCGCATGTACGACTTGAAGAATCTCGCGAAATTGAAAACACTCGACGTAAACGCTCCCGAAGGCATGAAGGCCTTCTGGGCCTTTGACAAAGCGGCAATGGCAGCTGGAGCCATCCCGGTCAAATACAAGGAGCTGATGGCGCTGGCCGTCGCCCTCACCACGCAATGCCCCTACTGCATCGATATCCACGCCAAAAAGGCGCGCGTCGCCGAGGCCACAGAGCAGGAGATCTCCGAAGTGGTCCTGGTCGCCGCGGCCCTCCGCGCCGGAGGAGCCATTACCCACGGCACGCACGCCATCCCGTAGCTTTCGTCTCCCCCGCTATTTCCTTTGTGCGTCCGCTATCTCGCGGTCGGAAACCGGCAAGCGATCGCAACACGCAGTTTCATGAATGTGATTGCCGGGCGGCGCCTTGGAACTGGCCAACCGTCTTTGCGACTCATCCATCCCAGCACAAAAAGCTGCGGTTTCCTGCCGCCATCCAGAGGAGAAATCCATGAGCTTGCGTGACGTACTCGTTGACGAGTTGAGAGATCTGTACAGCGCCGAGAACCAGTTGGTGAAGGCGCTGCCGAAAATGGCCAAGGGCTCGGAACATCAAGAGGTGAAAAACCTCATTACCGAACACCTCGAACAAACCAAGGGCCAGGTAGACCGCCTCAAGCAGGTATTTCAGCAGCTCGAAGAAAAACCGGCAGGAGAGCTCTGCAAGGGAATGGAAGGTCTTGTCGCTGAAGGCAACGAGCAGTTGCAGAGCGAAGAAGAGGGCGCCGCAAAGGATCTCTGCATTGCCAGCGTCGCCTTGCGCATCGAGCATTACGAGATCGCTGGTTACACCGCGGCGATTGCGATTGCAAAGACACTCGGAGAACGAGAGATCGTCAGCCTGCTCACCGAAACACTCAACGAGGAGTCCGAAGCCAGCAAGAAGATCCTCAGCATCTCCAAGCCGCTTCTGAAGGAGGCCAGCGCTGAAGCCGAAGAGGGCGATGCCGAGGAGACAGACGAAGAATAGAGCATCTTCCCGCTTTCTAGATCGCGTGCGCCATGCCGCGGGACGGTAGCGCTTTCGCCTTCGCTGAGTGCAGCGGCGCGAATGTGCTACCGTTCCCGGCATGGCACGCGCATCCTTACTGCTGCTTTCTTTTCTCTTCCTCGCCCCTGTCGCGCTCACGCTGCACGGTGGCGCGCAGACCGCACAGGCTACCCGTCCCGGCTCCATCGCCGCCCATCCCGACTGGCCCAAAGCCAATCCTGCGGATGTACAGTCTGTCGATTCCGTCCTCGCCGCCCTCTACGACGTGATCTCCGGCCCCGCCGGTCAAGTGCGCGACTGGAACCGTTTCAAATCCCTCTTCATTCCCGATGCGCGCCTCATCCCGGTTCGCCACAGTAAAACCGGCCCCGGTGCCGATGTGCTGCCCCTCAGTGTGGAGCAGTATCAGGAGCGCGCCACGCCCCTTCTCGCCACCGGCTTTTTTGAGCGCGGCATACACAACACCAGCGAAAGCTTTGGCGATGTGGTACACGTCTTCTCCACCTACGAATCGCGCAGAACGAAAGACGGTCAGCCGTTTCAGCGCGGCATCAATTCGATCCAGCTACTCAAGGACGGCACTCGCTACTGGGTCGTCAACATTTACTGGGACGCCGAGACCCCCGCAAATCCGATCCCGGCGAAGTATCTCCCCTGAGCGTGACGTTATCGGAAAGATGACCATGGTAATAGTCAGGAGCCAATCAATGCGCACCATTGCCGCGGGAAAGTTCAAAGCCAACTGCCTGGCCATCATGGATGAGGTGCAAAAGAAGCGTGAGACCGTGCTCATCACCAAGCGTGGCAAGCCCGTCGCGAAGCTGGTTCCGGCAAAGGACAATGCAGAAGATGACTTTTTTGACTCGATGAAGGGAAAGGCCACAATCGTCGGCGATATCATCAGCCCGGCATTCGAACTTGATGAGTGGGAGATGGAGCGTTGATTCTGTTGGACACGCACATCGCCCTTTGGCTCACTTTGGAACGCGACAGCTTACGCGAAAACCTACAGTCCTTCTCGCAGAAGCTCGACAGCGCACGGAAACAATCGCGATCGCCAGCATCACTTTGATTGAGACCGCCAGACTCATTGCTCACCAAAAGATCACGGTGCACGTAAGCCTCGACGCGTACATGACGGAACTGGAAGGGCGCTTCACCGTCTTGCCCATCACGCCGCGGTAGCAGCAGCCACTACTCGGCTGTCCGCCAGCTAGCCACGTGATCCTGCCGATCGCATCATTGGTGCGACCGCCCTCGTCCTCGGCGCCACGCTCATCACCGCAAACGAGCGCATCCGCAAAGCCAAAGCCGTTCGCACCATCTGGTACCGAGTTTGCCTAGCGCGGCTCCCACAATTCCACGCGATTTCCTTCGCCATCCTTGATCCACCCAAACCGGCCGTGCGCCTCATCCAGCCGCTTCGGATCGACCCACACCCCCTTCGCTGCCAGCGCCGTCAGCAGCGCATCCAGATCATCCACCCGGAAGTTCAGCATCGCCGCTTGCTGGCCTTCGCCGAAATAATCTGTGTCTGATGGAAAGAGCGACCACACGGTAGATCCATCCCCTTCCGGCGCCGCGCACTCTTTCCACTCAAACACCGCGCCGCCCCACTCGGTCACTGGCAGCCCCAGATGCTCCGCATACCACGCCGTTAGCGCCTTCGGATCCCGCGCCCGCAGAAAGACCCCGCCTAGTCCAGTCACTTTTGCCATATAGTCACTTTCGCCATCACGTTCTTCTTGCCAGCCTTATCCACGCCATGCACACGCCAATCGTCCCATTCCGCTGCGCACCGTCAGCCCATCTTTGCGCCCTGCAAAGTACCGCGCGTTGATCGCCTCACTATCCAGGTCCTCCACGCTGGTAAAGCCACGCTCCAGCAGGAGTTCAAGCAATTCCGCGGGATCAAAGCCGAGCCGGAACGGCTCTCCTGCCCGCGCCACACGCGCCGCCAGCCAGTCGAACGCGGCCTGTTGTTGCGGCGAAAGCAACTCCCGCTTCACCGCATAATCGAAAGCCACACCACTGCCAGCCGGAAGCGCGCCCAATGCGTCTAGCGTCCCCACTGCAGCCTCTCGTGTCAGATACGGCACTACCCCCAACCACGAGCAGAACGCCGGCACATTTGCGCCGAACCCGGACGCAACCAGCTTCGCCATCAGCGCCTCCCGTTCGAAATCCACCGGAACGAATGTCACCGTTGCAGGCACTTGAATTCCACCCTGCTCCAGACGATGCTGCTTCCAGGCCTGGGTCGCCGGATGGTCCACTTCGAAAACACGTAGATCGTCACGTGTGGAACGCATCGCATACGTATCGAGACCCGCCCCCAGCACCACGTATTGCCGAACGCCTCGCTCGACTGCCCGCTCCAGCGCATCCTCTGCAAAGCGGCTCCGGGCACACAGGAACGCCCGCATCCCGCGCGCAAACGGATGCGTGCGTTCCATCTCTTCGCGCTCGCGCAACTCTACGCGCGATTCTTCTGGCAGTATCCGCATCGCCAGCGGATCGGCAAACACCAGTGGCGGATCGTCATAAAGCTGGTGGGCGGCGCGCCGCATCGCCACCCGCTCTGCTGTTCGACTGGGCCTTGCTTCGTGCATGACCGCATTCCACCCGAGCGACAATGCCGCGTCAAATGCAAGCATTTGAGATCATCGTGTCATGACGACGCCGCTGCGCATCCTCGCCATTGCTGGCAGCCTCCGCGCCCGCTCCACCAACCTGCTCCTGCTTGAGACTGCCGCCATCCTCGCGCCTGCAGAGACACACATCGAAATCTTCTCGCAGCTCGGCAGCATCCCGCCGTTTAATCCCGATCGCACCGATGTCCCTGCCGCAGTCGTGGCATTGCGTGCCTCCATTCAGGATGCCGACGCTGTCATCTTCTCCACCCCCGAGTACGCCCACGGCCTTCCCGGCGCGCTGAAAAACGCCCTCGACTGGTTAGTCAGCGGCATCGAGCTCACAGACAAGCCCGCCGTTCTGTTCAACGCATCCGCGCGCTCCATTTACGCGCAGGCCGCCCTGCGCGAGGTACTCGTCACCCTCGGCGCTCGCATTTTCGAGAACGCATGCGTCACCCTCCCGCTGACCGCCGACTCGCGAGCGCCGCACGAGCTCGCTGCCGATCCCGCCCTCGCTGCGCCGATCACCGCCGCGCTTCAGCGCCTCGTAGCCCCCATCAGGTCTCGCCCGGCGAACACCACCACAGCATCACAACCAATAGGCCGCGCATTGCCGTCCTGGCAGCCGCGCCCGCTTCCCGAGCGCCGCAGCTTCCATGGCCGCTACTCGCAGATCGAGCCACTCGATCCCAGCCGTCACGCCGAGCCGCTCTATACCGCGCTCTGCAATCCTTCCAATGCAGCCGCCTGGACCTATCTTCCCGCCAACCAGCCGGCCAGCATGGACGAGTGGCGCAGCCGGCTCGAGAAGTACGCCGCCAGTTCCGATCCACTCTTCTTCACGCTCTTCGACGAAAGCGCCCATCCGGCCGGTATCTGCGCCTACCTGCGCATCGCCCCGGAACATGGCTCGATCGAGATCGGCCACATCCATCTGTCACCGCAGCTGCAACAAACCCGGGCGGCCACGGAGGTCCAGTACCTGATGATGCGCCACGCCTTTGACGATCTCGGCTACCGCCGCTACGAATGGAAGTGCGACGCACTCAACGCGCCCTCGCGCCGCGCCGCGCTGCGCCTCGGCTTCCGCTTTGAAGGCGTCTTCCTCAACGCCATCGTCTACAAACAGCGCAGCCGCGATACGGCATGGTTTTCCATCACCGACGATGAATGGCCGCAGGTACGTCGTGGTTTCGATCTGTGGCTCGCGCCGGAAAACTTCGACGCAGAAGGCCGCCAGCTCCACTCACTCGCAAGCCTCCGATCGCAGGATTAGATCGTCACAGAGCCAGCGACAATATGTAGTCGTCGCACCACATATCGCCGACGAGAAATTTCCGCTCCCCGATCCGCACAAATCCCACGCGGTCGTAGAAGGCCAACGCCGTAGCATTGTCGGCTTTCACACCGAGCAGCAGCCGCTTCTTTCCCATGGAGCGCGCCTGCGCTGCCGACCACCCCAGCAGCGCGCGTCCCAGCCCGCCGCCCTGAAAGCGATGCAGCAGGTAAATCCGCTTCAATTCGATGTCATCTTCAGTCAGCGCCAGCGGGAGGTCCGGCGGCGATAGCACCGCGAATCCCACCGGCGCGGACTTCAACTCGGCCAGGCATAGCCGGTACTGCGCATCCGCCAGCCACGCCGCGTACCGGCTCGCCGCATGCTGCACCCGGCAATGCGCCACGATGTCGGGTCCGGTCAGCAGCCCTGCGAACGTCTCCAGAAAAGTAGCGGCGCCCACCAATGCGAGCGCCTCTTCGTCACCGGCCGCGCACAAGCGCAGCACAGTCTCTTTGTTCACAGACATGGGCCGATCTTAGCAACCGGCGCGCTCGTCTGGAGTTATTGGAAGCTAGGCCTGCGGTCCATCCAGCCGCTGCTTCAGGTTTCCCGCCAACTCCGCCATCAGGCGCAGCCGCTGCTCCAGCTGCGCAGACGGCGGACTCTCCCGCAGCGCAAGCTGCGTATGCAACAGCAGCCCGGAAACCGTGTTGCGCAGATCGCTCTCCACCGCGCGCAACGCCGCACGCTGCGCCGCGCCCTGCTCCTGTTCGCGACGCGCCAGCGCCGCACGGAGATCACGTATCAAGCGCGCGCTCCCAGTCAACGCAAAATTCACCTGCATAGGAATAGCGAGGCCGGCCATCTTCCACAACACCTCGGCGCCCCGCGGATCGCCTTCGGCAAGGGAGTCTTCCACGATCAGCGCGTCATAGCTCGCTGCACGCAATGCATCCAGAGCCTCGCGCCGCCCGGGCACAACCTCTACATCCAGTCCCATCTGCTGCATGATTGCCGCGGCGCAATTCTGTGCTCCGCTGAGCGCTGAAACCAGCAGCACCCGCTGTACGACACTTGCCTTTTCCTTCATAGCCCGGTCCCCACTTCCTTGACCCCTGTGTCAAAAGCCCTGTTGTCACATTTAGTTTCTGTATCCCGTTGTGCCGTTCATCGGTTCCAGCGTTTCCAGCGAGACGTTCTCCGATAGGCCATACTCCTTGAGTTTTCTGTAGAGCGTCGTCTTGCCGATCCCCAGCAGCCGCGCTGCCATCAGCTTGTCGCCCTTCAGTTGCCGAATCGTGCTCAGGATGGCTTGCTTTTCCAGCTCTGCCAGCGGCATCACCCGGGGCGTCGCGCCCGGCTGCGCTATCGCTGCCTGTGTCTTCTGCATCTGCGACGATGCCTCCCGCCGCAGCCCCAGTTCATGGTTCTGCAACTGCGTCGGCAGATCGCCCATGTGGATCACCGGCCCGGACGCCATCGTGCACGCGCGCTCAATTGCAGCCTCCAGCTCGCGCACATTCTGCGGCCAGTCATAATCCATCATGCTGCGCAGCGCATCGTCGCTCAGCGCATAGTTCTCGCCGCTTTCGCGCGACATCCGGTCCAGGAAGTGCATCGCCAGCAGCGGAATGTCGCTGCGCCGTTCGCGCAGCGGCGGAATCCGCAACGTCACTACGTTCAGCCGGTAGTACAGGTCCTTGCGAAAGGTCCCCTTCGTCACCGCAGCTGCCAAATCCACGCTACTCGCCGCCAGGATGCGCGCATGCAATGGAATGCGGTGCGTCGCCCCCGCCGGACGGATCTCCTTCTCCTGCAGCACCCGCAACAGCTTGCCCTGCAGTTCTGGCGTCAACTGGCCTATCTCGTCCAGAAACACCGTACCGCGCTCCGCTGAAGCCAGGACGCCCGGCGCATTGCGCAGCGCGCCCGGGAAAGCGCCCTTCACATACCCGAACAGCTCATGCTCGATCAGCTCCGGTGCGAATGCTCCGCAGTCCACAGTAAGGAATGGCTGCGACGCGTGCTCGCTCTGCGCGTGGATGGTGCGCGCCACCATCTCCTTGCCGGTGCCCGGCTCGCCCGCGATCAGCGCCGGGTGATGGCTCTGCGCCACCTTGGCCAGGATGCGGTACAGCTTGTCCATCTCCGGACTGCGCCCCACCAGGTTCCCCGCGCCGCCCGAGCTGCGCAGCCGCTCCCGCAGGCTTCGGCTCGCTCCGCCCACCTGCCGCTGCTGCGCCGCACGCTCCAGAACTGATCCCAGTTCCTCCATCAGGAATGGCTTGGTCAGATAATCGGTCGCTCCGCCACGCATCGCCTCTACGGCCGAACCGATCGTCGACGAAGAGGTCATCACGATGATCGCCGTATCCGGCTTCAGCGCCTTCACCTCTTCCAGCAGCTGCAGACCTTCACGCCGGCTGGCCTTCAACTCCATCAGCAGCAGGTCCACCGTGTGGCTGCCCAGCAGTTCCTGAGCATCCGCCGCGTCGGCCATGCCTTCAGCCGAGAAGCCTTTTTGCGTCGCGATCTCCATGCAGGCCGATCGGGTGGCATCATCCTCTTCAAGGACGAGAACGTGAAGTCTGTTCCCGCTATGTTCCATTCCAGTCATTTCGTTCAAGGCAGCACCTCAAAAGTGAAAAATTGCCGATCTGGAACAACATCGTGCATTTCTTACATGCCAACCGTGCAATCTCTACAGGGAGCATCTAACCAGATTTCATTCCGGGAATGGTGCTGAAAATGACCTCAAACCTGACTTCAGTAATGGTCAACGGCGGTGACTCCCCTCCACTAAAGGAGCAGCCGCCATGTATTATGTGCGGGTTACAGCTCTCCTCCGCGACCTGCCTCGCCGGCTGCGATACCATCAGCCCAGAGCGGATTCCCTGCGACACCTGCTGGGGAACGGAAGCAGACGCGGTTTTCCTCAGGAAGTCCGCACTTCGCCCTCGGCTTGCCGCCGCTCCCAGGACATTTCTCTATGGCACCCGCCTCCCAGCCCCCCGCATCCCAACTCTCCGCCAACCCACCCGGCATTCGCTCCGGCCGCGCCGCCAACCAGCTCCGGCCCGTCTCGCTCACGCCCGACTACGTCGCCACTGCCGAGGGTTCCGTCCTCATCTCTATCGGCCACACCCGCGTTCTCTGCAACGCCACGGTCGAGCAGGGCGTTCCCGCCTGGCTACGCAATAGCGGCCGCGGCTGGGTCACCGCCGAATACGGCATGCTGCCCCGGGCCACGCTCACCCGCACCGCGCGTGAGTCGGAGCGCGGAAAAATCTCCGGCCGCACGCATGAGATCCAACGCCTGATCGGCCGCTCTCTGCGCGCTGTGGTGGACATGCAGGCGCTCGGTGAGCGAACAGTGATCCTAGACTGTGACGTATTGCAGGCCGACGGCGGCACCCGCACCGCCGCCATCACCGGGGCCTGCGCCGCGCTCGCTCTCTCTTTCAATCGTCTCGTCAAAGCCGGCGCGCTCAAGCAGTCGCCGCTGCGCCAGCTCGTGGCCGCCACCAGCGTCGGCATCGTCGACGACGAAGTCCTCCTCGACCTCGCCTACGAAGAGGACTCCCAGGCCGAAGTCGACATGAACATCGTCATGACTGAGGACGGCGGCCTCGTCGAAGTCCAGGCCACCGCGGAGCGTCAGGCCTTCCCCCGCGCAAGAATGCTGGAAATGATGGACTACGCCGAAGCTGGCATCCGCGAACTCTTTGCGGCGCAGCGCGTTCTGCTTGAAGCGCGCTAGCTGCTCAGCGCAATATACCGAAGCGACTCAATCACCCGGAGTGACCCATGCGTCTCCACCGATACCAACTCGCGCTAGCACTCTTTCTCGCCACCCTGACCCCGTCCCTCGTTCACGCCGCCACGCAGGATGAAGTCGCCATCCGCGGCGTGCTCAACGCGCAGGTCGAAGCCTGGAACCGCGGCGACGTGCTCGCCTTCATGCAGGGCTACAACAACTCTCCTGAGACTACCTTCGTCGGCAAGACCGTCGAGCACGGCTTCGCCAACATCCTTGCTCGCTACCAAAGAAATTTCGCCGGCAAGGAAAAGATGGGTCAGCTCGCCTTCGACAATCTCGAAGTCCATCCCCTCGACGCTCACGTCGCCGTGGTCACCGGCCGCTACCACCTCACGCGCACGGCAAACGCAGGCGGCGACGCGCTGGGCATCTTCTCTCTCGTCTTCGAAAAAACACCAGCCGGCTGGAAGATCGTCCTCGACCACACTAGCTGATCGAAGCCATGTCTTCGGAGCCATGTCTTCGCCTGCATAAATTAAACGATTAAAAACCGTGAGAGAATGGCTCCGCAAAGCGAAAGACGTTCATGCGCAGAAGCCCGATCTCCCGCCATCTCCTCACGCGTGCTCTTTTTCTTCCTCTCGCCGCAGCCGTCATCTTCGGCCCGTCGGCAGCCAGCGGGCAAGGCATCCTCCCTGCCCCGCCGCAGAGCGCAACTTCCTCGCCGTGGATTCAACCCACAGCCCCTGGTGATCCACTCATCTGGGGCCGCAAAGATGGCATCGTCTTCGGCCTCCCCTCTCCCGGGGGCCTGGGCGGACCGCGCGGCCTGATCCGTGTCGGCATCCTCTCGCCCGCCACGGGCAAGCCCCAGCTGCTCAACTTCATCGCCGTCGAGCCTGTCATCCTCGGGCCGGGCAGCCGCTCCAGTCGCATGGCCTTCAGCGAGCTCGAGCCCAGCCGCCTCGATCCCGGCCAACATGGCAAGCGCCTCTGGGTCGATCTCGCCTCCTACGACAAGGCCGGCATCCCTGCCGGCATCATGCAGCAATTCCCGGGCAAGGTCCCCATCGAACGCCTCAGCGTTCAGATCGACGTCGAGCGCTTCTCTGCCAATGGCGCGCACGTCCACCTCATCGCCTCCATCGAAAGCGATCATCCTGACGAATTGAAGTTATCCGTCTACCAGGACAGCGACAGCCCCGCCATCGAAGAGCTCGCACTCACCGCCACGATGGGCAACTTCGAGCGCCTGCGCCGCCTCTGGCTGCACCGTTGCGTCGTCGATAGCCGGGAGCTCATGGGCGGCTACACCGGCGACGCCTTCGACGAGCCACCCGACTATCCACTCAGAGACATGCTGCGCACCGGCGATGGCGACGCGATCGTCTTCGCGACTAACAATGAAGCCAATCCGTCATCC
>JBJMGC010000034.1:0-16351 GCA_045808105.1 Acidobacteriaceae bacterium
CGTCACTTGGGCGTCGTTTCCGTAGCCAGCGCCGGACTTCCCGCACCCCGTCACTTGGGCGTCGTTTCCGTAGCCAGCGCCGGACTTCCCGCACCCCGTCACTTGGGCGTCGTTTCCGTAGCCAGCGCCGGACTTCCCGCACCCCGTCACCTCGGCGTGGTTTCCGTAGCCAGCGCCGGACTGCCTGCCCCTCGTCACCTGGGCGTCTAACAATAATCCCGTCTCCGGGACATCTCATAGCTATTCCCGCAGCCCTCGTTAACGAGGGCTGCTTTCGTTTCGACCCATTTGCGTGGACAATTGGCGTATGCTCGCCGGAGAATCCTTTCTGGACGGCGTATGCACGGTTTGACTCTCGACAGCGCGCTTTGGGCACTGACCATTCTCGCGGAAGCGGCGCTGACAATCGTCATCTTGAAAAAGGGTATGAGCAGGAACTATCCCATCCTGCTTACTTATTTGATTTTCAACCTTGTAGAAGATCTTCTGGGTTGGATCTTATACAAGGGTTCGCGAGAAACTTACTTTCGGTTTTATTTCGCGGCGACTGTTCTCGACTATTTGCTGCAGTTCTTACTAATAGTCGAGATCGGCCGGAACGTCTTTGCACCTTCGAAACGATCTTTACCCTTTCGACTTTGGCCTCCCGTTACCGTCATCGTGCTGATCTGCACCATTCTGGCCGCGCTGTTTTCTCCAAGGCTCGAAGCGAATGGGCTGAATGCGGGTACCCAATGGTTGTCCACCGTTACCCTTGGCCTTGCAGTGCTGAAGGTGCTCCTCTTCGTCGGACTGGTAGGTTTTGCACAGGTACTCGGCATAGGTTGGAGGAGCAGGGTCCTTCAGATCGCCTCCGGCCTGGCATTTTACGGAGCCTCCCAGCTAGTCATACAACTTGCCATCAATCACATTAAGTATGCCAATCAGGCGGCGTATGAGGCTCATTTTCGGCCACTTACGCAAATGCAGGCTGCCGCTTACGTGAGTACTCTCATTTTCTGGGCCTGGGCATTTTCCCGAAATGAAGCACCGCGCAAAGATTTCACTCCACAAATGCAGGAAGTTCTGGTAACAATAGCGGAGTCAGCTAAACGTACTCGATTGGCAGTTACTCGGAGCACTGATCGTCGATGACCACGTTCTCACTATTCCAGATTCTGCTCGCGGTATCCCTACTGGTCTTTGTAGGGCTCTGGCGACGCGCCCAGTCGAAGCGCAAGCAGCGCAGCTGGGATGAGATCGTTTCGGCGCTCCGGTCCAACGACTGGGGACTCGACGAAGTCTCCGAACGTTATCTCTATCGTGGCGGCATCAAGGCCACTCCGGCAGACATCTGGAAGAGAATCGATGGCGCGCGTGGGCTCTGGTCCATGTATTGCAATGCTCCCCTGCTGCTCCAGCTTGCAGATTACGCCGCGGAGCACGGAATCAATCCAGATGAGACGCTGCTCGAAGGCCTGCGCAGCGACGCCTTTCAGATCCGCCTGTGCGTCTTGATGGCGCTCGCAAAATACGCGATGTCTCACTCCACTGTTGGCGCATCGGTGAATGCGCATCGCGCGACGACTCTGTATACAGAAATGCTCGCCCGGTTAACGACACTCTTCCAGGACAGCGCAGGACAGCTCTTCCCCAAATATCTCGAAGCGATGTAAAGCGTCTGCTCGACCGTTTTCAGAGCCTGCCATGTCGGCAGGCTCTCTTTGCTTTCCTGGATTGCTCGCACAGCAGGACCGCCTACGACTTCCTGATCCCGCGATAAAGGTCAAGTTTGGATGAGCAGCAGTGGGCGTGACTGCCATCCGACTTGCGGAAAACTGCTGATCCCGCCATACTTGATGGGTTGGGAGTAGTGCGGGTGCAATCCCCATCCGTACCGCCATGGCTGGCGATCGCCGGCTGGCCGTTAGCTCCCGAGACGATTCTTAAACAGTTTGCTGAAAGGAACAGAAATCCTGTGCTAATGATTCGTTTGGCGCGTTTTGGAGCGCGCAAGCAGCCTTACTACCGCGTGGTCGTGATCGAGAAAGACCGCGCCCGCAATGGCCGTTCGATTGAGGTGGTGGGTACCTATAATCCACGTACCAATCCCGCGAGTGTCCTGCTGAAGAAGGACCGCATCGAGCACTGGACCAGCAATGGCGCCCAGCTCTCCGATCGCGTTGCCAAGCTGCTCCAGGGCTACAAGGAAGCTCCAACGCCCGCCGCTTAGCCGTATAGATCATGCATCCCGCGGCTCGCGGGGTGCAGCTTCCCCTCGCCTACGCTGGAGCCGCATGACCCACGACGAAAAGCTGGATGCTGCTGAAGAGCTGATGACGCAGATCGCCCGTGCACTGGTTGACCACCCGGACGACGTCCTGGTGGAGGCAGTGGAGGGCGACGAAGGCGACGATACGACCGTGCTTGAGATGCGTGTGGCCCCGGATGATGTGGGCAAGGTCATTGGCAAGCAGGGCCGCACCGTGCGTTCGATGCGCACCATTCTCGCCGCCGTAGGCCAGGGCCATCATCTGCGTTATGAACTTGACGTCGTGGAAGACGAGGACGAAGAGGACGACGACGAGGATGCGGACGGCACGACGGTCGGTGGCAGCGAGTCCACAACCGCCGGCTAACAACCTGCGCAGCCATGTCTGCTGAGGATCGCGATCACGAATTCGTGTTGCTGGCACAGCTGATTCGCACGCAGGGCCGCCACGGCGAATTGATCGCCGACATCCTGACCGATTTCCCCGAAAAATTTGCAGAGCGCAAACGTGTGTGGCTTTTGCCGCCCGATGTGAAAGCCGCGTCCCGCGAAGCGGAGATCGAGCGCCACTGGCTCCATAAAAACCGAATTGTGTTGAAGTTTGCGGGTATTGATTCCATCTCCGAAGCAACTCCACTTGCGGGATATCGGGTCGCGATACTGCGCGAGCAGCGTGCCCCGCTCGCCGATGACGAGGTCTACGTCGCAGATCTGGTGGGATGCCATCTCATCGACGAAGCAGGCGAACCGGTCGACCTCGGGCCGGTGCTCGATGTAGAGCGCGGTACAGGCGATGCTCTGGACATGCTGGTGCTCAAGCGCGGCGAGGAAGAGCTGCTGGTCCCGTTCGCGAAGGCATATCTCGTCTCACTCGATCTCGACGCCCGTGTCCTGCGGATGCGACTGCCGGCGGGATTGACGGCGATCAACGAGCCGATGACCGACGAAGAGCGCGCAGCACAGCGGCAGATGAGCGAGGAAGATCGCGAAGCGGAAGGACGAGGTGGGAGGCAATGATGCGCTTTGACATCCTCACTATCTTTCCAGGCTTCTTCGATGGATTCCTTACGCACGGTATCGTGCGCCGGGCGCTCGAGAACGGCATCGTGCAGTGCGAGCGGCACGATCTTCGGAACTTCACCAGCGATCGCCATCGGACGGTAGACGATCGGCCCTTCGGTGGGGGCGAGGGTATGGTGCTGAAGCCGGAGCCGCTGGCTGCGGCCATTGAATCGCTTGGCATAGGCGCCAAATCGGAGCGCAATCGTGATCGCATGAGTGTGATTCTGCTCTCGGCCCAGGGCGAACGCTTCACGCAGCAGGTTGCGCGGGAGCTGGCCCAGTTGCATCGAATCGTGCTGATTTGTGGTCGGTATGAGGGCGTGGATGAGCGCGTGAATACGCTCTTCTGTGATCGTGAGCTGTCGATTGGCGATTATGTGCTGAGCGGCGGCGAACTGGCTGCCGCTATCGTGATGGACGCCACGACGCGTCTGCTGCCGGGCGCATTGGGAAACGAAGCGTCCTCTGCATATGAAAGCTTTGGCATTCCAGATGTAGGTGCCTCATCCACGGAAGGGTCGCCGCCGCGCTCCACACATGGCAGCGGTGGTCTGTTGGATTATCCGCACTACACACGCCCGGCGGAATTTCGCGGATTGCCGGTCCCGGAGGTGCTGTGCGGCGGCGACCACGCGGCCATTCGCAAATGGCGGAGGGAACAGGCACTGCTCAAGACGCTGCACAACCGTCCGGATCTGCTGAAGGATGCTGACTTGAGCCCGGCAGACCGGCAATTCCTGAGCAGGGCAACGCGAGAGCGTGGCGCGGAATCCTCCGAATAGGAGTTCACTGTGCCCCAGGAAGTTCGCACCTCGCAGGAATTTCGCACCATTGAACCGAAGATCCTCTACTTCGGTACGCCGGTGGCGCTGGTCAGTTCAGTCAACGAGGATGGCAGCACCAACCTCGCACCAATTTCGTCCTTCTGGGTTTTGGGTTGGACGTTGCTGCTTGGCCTGCTGGACGAGACGAAAACTGCTGACAACCTGGCGCGGCTGCCGGAGTGCGTGGTGAATATTCCGTCACCCGATATGTGGCAACAGGTAGAGAAGCTCGCGCCACTGACTGGGAAAAACCCAGTGCCGGATATCAAGGCGAATCAATTCCACTTTGAGCCTGACAAGTTTGGCGTCTCCGGCCTCAGCCCGATGTCCAGCGAGGTCGTGCAACCAGAGCGCGCGAAAGAGTGCCCTGTGCATCTGGAGGCGCGGGTCGTTCACCTGCACAGGTTGAGCGGAGAGAAGATCAACCAGCTTGGTGGTGGCATTGCCGCGGAAGCCGAAGTCGTGCGCGTCCATGTAGCGAATGAATTCGTTCTTGGCGACAGTCACATCGATCCCCAGAAATGGTCGCCTCTGATTTACAATTTCCGGCACTATTTCCGTCTCGCAGAGCAGGAACTCGGAAAGACGTTTCGCGCTGAGAAATAGCGCAGATGTTTTCGGACATGCCACCGTTACGGCGCTTTATCCGGTGGCGGCTCCTGCGCCCAGTAATTCCTGCGCGCGGTGATCTCCAGATTTGGATAATCCTTCAGCTGCAGCTTGAGGGTATGGAGCCCCGGATGCGGCGCCTCCGGGCGGAAGCTGAGCACATAGCGATTGGGCACGTGATTCGAAACCGTCAGCATGTCCTTCTGCAGGCTTCGGCGATCCTTGAAGGTGTAGTACTCACCGCCGGTGAGATGCGCGACTGTTTCAGCGGCATTCTTGTGCATACTTTCCATAGCAATGAGCGCGGCGATCTTTGCGATTCGCAGCGGTGGTGCGAGCAGGCCGAAGCAGTCATAGGTCTTTTCCGCCTTGCTCTTCTTCTCGGAGGGGTCTGCATTCGGGTCGTTTGCGAAGCAGCCACCGGGAGGGCCCGGTTCTCCGTCGTGCATCATGTGCGATGCCTCATGTCCCGTTGCTGATTTTGTCGACGAAAACGCGAAGCTATAAATGACCGTGTTGGTGTCGCTGACCGAACGTACTGCGTCTTCAAGAACAATGTGGCTGCCGCGGTCGACTGTCTCGCTCAGCAGCAGGATCGCCCGCCGATATTCTGGCGGCTGCTTCTGTAACTGCTCGACGGAGAATTTCAGAGCATCGAGGATTGCTGCACCGCTATCTCCGGATTCAAGATCGTGCAGGCCGGCCGCCGTGGCGCTGAGATCGGGAGTGAAATCTTCCAGTAGGCGCGGCTCGCTGTCGAACCCAACCAGCGCAACCCGATGCGGAACATTGCCGACCAGCGCTTCGATGGTTGAGCCGAGATTGCGATAGTCGTCGAGGTGACGCGCTCCGGCGCCTCCGGTCTCGACGGCGACGACCAAAGCCAATGGCTCACTATCGGTGTCCTGCTCGAGCGAGAGCGTTTGCTGCGCCTCATCGTCGGTGAGCAGGAAGTCCTGGGCGGTCAGGCTGAAGACTGGCTCGCCCTTTTTCGTGCGCACCAGCGCGGGGACGAGAACCAGATTTGTGCCGGCGTGAAAGACTGTGCCGTTCTGCGCAGGCGGAGGCGGTGCCTGTGCAACAGTGAGGATGCTCGGTGCGACAACGTACACTAGAAGCTGGACTGCGAAAATCAGGGCCGCGAGGGATCGCATATGGATAATTCGTTGCAGTGTAGTCCTCAGACAGTGCGGGTTGTTTCAGGTGCGAACCGGCGCAAAGTTGTGTACACTAGAAGTTCGAACTAATCCCTAGGAAATTGTCATGTCAATCCATCCAGTAATGCAGCGCCTTGCCGAGAAGCTCCAGCGTACGGACCTTCCCGATTTTGTCCCGGGCGACACGGTACGCGTGCAGGTAAAGATCAAGGAAGGTGAAAAGGAGCGTCTGCAGGCCTTTGAAGGCATTGTGATTGCCAAGAAGCACGGCCCGCAGGGATCCTTCACCGTCCGCAAGATGAGCTTTGGTCAGGGCGTGGAGCGTATCTTCCCGCTGAATTCCAAAGTGGTGGACAAGATCGAGAAGGTTCGGTCGGCTCGTGTCCGTCGCGCCAAGCTCTTTTACCTCCGCGGCCTGCGTGGCAAGGCTGCCCGTCTGAAGGAAGTGGAGCGCACTTAGCGTCTTCGTCAGCATTTCGCGAAGGCCCTGGGGCGCTGCCTCAGGGCCTTTCTCTTTCTGCACAACAGATCGAGATCGATTCACCCTGAGGTTCCTCACTTCCAGGTTGGCAAACTCAACCTGCGGTTCTTCCAGGGTTCCGGCTGATGGCCGGTTCCCTACTTGAGTGAGACCTATGAAAGCCTCTCGAAATAATCATGCGATGCGCGACGTTCTTGCATTCCTCTTCCGCCACTGGCGGCAGGAGGCGTGGCTGGTGACGAGCATCGCTGCGGCGATGCTGACGGCGACGGTCGCCGATCTCTTCATGCCGGTCTTCGCCGGGCGTCTTGTGGATGCCGTGTCCATCCATGCGGCACACGCCCAATACCCCAAGGTGCAGGCGTTGCATGCAGCCTTGTGGGCATTGGGCAGCATGGCGGCGTTGGGCGCCGTTCTGGTGGCTGGCCGCTACTTTGCGCTGGTTGCCATCATTCATCTGACCTTGCGCCTCATGTCCCGATTCGCACGCGATGCCTTTTGGCGCGTGCAGCGCTTCTCGACGGACTGGCATGCCAACAACTTTGCCGGCTCCATCGTGCGGCGGGTGACGCGCGGCATGTGGGCGGTGGACATGATGGATGACACGATCCTGCTCATGCTTCTGCCTGCAGTGCTGGTGCTGATCGGTTCCTCGGTCCTGCTGGGCTGGCGCTGGCCGGCGATGGGTGCTGTTGTCGGCACGGGAGCCGTGCTCTACGTCGCGCTCTCCGTGTGGCTATCGCTCTACTACGTCGCGCCGGCGGCACGGCTCTCCAACGCGCAGGACACGCTGGTGGGCGGCGCGATGGCCGATTCAGTGACCTGCAACGCCGTGGTGAAATCCTTCGGCGCAGAAAGTCGCGAGGACGACCGCTTGGGCGTGACCATGGGCAAGTGGCGGCGACGCACGCTGCGGCACTGGATACGCGGCACGCAAAGCGGCAGCATGCAGCAGTCGGTGTTGCTGGCGCTGCGTGCCAGCGTGACCGGCTGCGCAGTGTGGCTGTGGTGGAGCGGCCGCGCCACTGCGGGCGACGTCACGTTCGTGCTCACCAGCTACTTCGTCGTCCACGGCTACCTGCGCGATGTGGGCCAGCACGTGGCCAACCTGCAGCGTAGCGTGAACGAGATGGAGGAGATGGTGGCCATGCACTCGCATCCGCTGGGTGTGGCGGACCGCGAAGGCGCGCGTTCACTGCACATCCGTGAAGGCGAGGTGCTGTTCGATCATGTGACCTTCCGCTACGGTGCGCAGATTGAACCACTCTTCCGCGACTTCTCGCTGCGTATTGCGCCGGGAGAACGTGTCGGACTGGTGGGCCACTCGGGTTCCGGCAAGACGACATTCGTGAAGCTGTTGCAGCGGCTTTATGACGTGACAGACGGCCGAATTCTGATCGACCGGCAGGAGATCGCGAACGCGACGCAGGTCTCACTGCGCGCGCAGCTTGCACTCGTCGCGCAGGACCCGGTGCTGTTTCACCGCTCGCTGGCGGAGAACATTGCGTATGGCCGGCCGGGTGCGACGATGAAAGAGATCGAGCGCGCGGCACAGCTGGCAAATGCACATGAGTTCATCGCGCGACAGCCGAAGGGCTTTGCGACGCTGGTTGGCGAGCGCGGCGTAAAACTCTCTGGCGGCGAGCGGCAGCGCGTCGCTCTGGCACGGGCCTTCCTGGCCGATGCACCGATTCTGATTCTGGACGAGGCCACTTCCAGCCTCGACTCAGAATCGGAGGCGCTCATCCAGGAGGCGATGCAGCGGCTCATCGTCGGCAGGACCGCGATCGTCATCGCGCACCGGCTCTCTACGGTGCGGATGCTCGACCGCATCCTGGTCTTCGAACACGGCGCCGTGGTTGAGGAGGGCCGTCATGAAGAACTCGTCCAGCGACCGGCCGGGGTTTACCAGCGGCTCTTCGAGCGGCAGGCCCTCGGGCTGCTGCCGGACAGCCACCAGGATCGCGACGTTGACGAGGAAGCCGCGGAAGAGGCTGAGCTGCGCGCCTGAGGCAGCCCTCCCAATCGCGCCGTTGAGGCCCACGGGGCCGCATTTGTCAAATCTGACAATGCGGCCCCGCTTTTCGACAACCCCACACGACGTACACTGGGGCAGATGTCGACGGAAAAAGTAATCAGCGAACAGGAGATCGAGCGGCTCGACGAGGAAGCGCTCTCTCCTTCTGCGCGCAAGATGCGCATGCTGAAGAAACTGCATTGCGGGCTGCGCTACGAAAAAGCAGCGCGTGCCGCTGGTGCGGTTCTGGTGGCCGGTGTGGACGAGGTCGGGCGAGGCGCTCTGTTCGGTCCGGTTGTCGCTGCCGCCGTCATCCTGCCGCCGGATTGTCGCATTCGCGGGCTGCGTGATTCCAAACAATTGGAGCGCGAGCACCGGGAGCGGCTGGCGAAAATTGTCGAGACGCGCGCTGTCTGCTTTGCGATTGAAGAAGTGGACGCGGAGACAATCGATCGCGTGAACATCTACCAGGCCTCGAAATTGGCAATGCTGGCTGCAGTCGCGCGGCTCATGCCGGCCGCAGACCATTTGCTGATTGACGCCATGCGTCTGAATTTACCCTGCGCGCAGACCAGCATCATCTACGGCGATTCCCTCTCGATCTCCATTGCCGCCGCCTCTGTAATCGCGAAGGTCTACCGCGACCGGCGCATGTGCGAGTACCACGAGCAATGGCCGCAGTACGGCCTGCACTCGCACAAGGGTTATTCCACGCCGGAGCACAAGCGGGCGCTGGCAGAGCATGGCCCAACGCCGCTGCACCGGTTCAGCTTCCGCCCGGTAGCGCAACGGTCACTGCCCTGGGACTATCCGACAGTCATTGACACCTTCGTCGAAGGAGAACAGCTTGGCGCTACGTCTGATGTGCGTGACGGCACACCCGGATGATGAGAGCGGCGGCTTTGGCGGTGCGCTGCTGATGGCGCACGCACGAGGCGCCGACACCACCGTGATTTGTTTGACGGAGGGCCGTGCGGCGTCGAACCGCGGCGATACGCGCAGCGATGACGAGCTGGCTGCCGCCCGGCTGGCGGAGTTGGACCTCTCCTGCGCCATCCTGGGCGTCACCCGGCACGAAGTATGGAAGTATCCGGATGGAGCGTTGATTGAGGCAAACCTTTTTGAGATCACCACTCGGCTGGTGGAACGAATGCGGCAGCTCCGGCCGCACATTGTGCTCACCTTCGGCGCAGACGGCGGTCCAAACCTGCACCGCGACCACACGGTCGCCGGATTTGCGGCGACCGCTGCTTTTCAGTGGAGCGGGCGCAGCAACTTCGCCCCGGAGCAGCTCGCAGCGGGGCTCGCGATATGGGCGCCACAAAAGCTTTACTACGAGTCGACCAACTTCACCGTCTCGAAGTTCAAAGAGGAGGCAGCCATGGCGCCGCGCACTCCCGCATCCATCCAACTCGCTCTTGGTGTGCTCCAGGAAATGAAGAGGCGAGCGCTCGAGGCACACGACACCCAGGACGTGATGAGCCGCGCGGCTGAAGTTTTTGAGAAATATGGGGACAAGGAGCGCTACCTGCTGGCGTCAGCGCGGCACCCGGAGCGCTTCGCGCACGAGACTGATATTTTTTTCGGCATCGAAGAAACCTAGGACGTGACGAATGCGCAGCCATCGGCAGCTCGCTTCCCTGCTTTGGGCAGTGATTGCTGGTCTAGTGATGTTCGCTGCACAAGCGCAGGACCGCGACACGGGGACGGTGACCGGGCACGTCTACTGCGCAGATACCCAGAAACCGGCGCGCTTCGCCAATCTTCGACTGCAGCCGGTGGATGCACAGGGCGGGCGATTCGGGTTCCGCGGCGGCTTTGCGACTACCGGCTCCGACGGTTCGTTTCGCATCACCGGCGTTTCTCCGGGAGACTACTACGCGGACGTCACGATGCCGGGATACGTGCAGCCGCTGCGTGGCCTGCTCCGCGATGTTGAGAATCTCGCAAGTGCTGATCGCGACCGGCTCACCGCTCAATTAACCCGGGTGAGCGTGGCAGCGAACCAGACTGCAAGTGTGCAGATCATGCTCTATCGCGGAGCAGCCATCAGCGGGAGCGTGAGCTTCGATGACGGTGCGCCCGCGGCCGGGGTATCGGTGCAGGCTTTTCTTCTGACCACGGGCCCAGAGGCGCAGGCGGCAGGCGGAGCGCGGCAGAGCTTCGCCGGCTTCGCACAGACAGATGATCGTGGGCAGTTCCGCCTCACTGGATTGGCAGACGGCACATACACCGTCTTCGCTGCGCCGCGCTCGATCTTCCCTATCTACTACGGCAACACGATCGAGCGGAGTAAGGCGAAGAAGTTTGACATACATACTGGCGACGAGGTTCCCGGAGCTGACATTCAGATTCCGGCTGCGGGCATGCACTCCGTCAGCGGAGTCGTCGTCTCGCAGCAGGACGGCCATGCTCTTTCGCGAGCCTCGGTGCAACTGCGGCTCACTTCAGGCGATACCGGCACCATCAGCGCAACCACTGGACAGGACGGAACATTCACCTTCAACGCTGTGCCAGACGGCAAATTCACCGTTCAGTTGTCGGATGCCTACGATCCGTCCACGCGCGTAGGCTACACGAGTTCCGGCCAGCCGCTTGAAGTGAACGGCACAGACATTTCCGACCTGGTCGTGAACGCGGCACCACACAACTGAGATCATGTGCCCTGTCTAGCTTCGGTCAGGCGATTCTGCCGCCGCCTTGCGTCTATGAACGACCATCCTGGTCGAGCCAACAGCACAATGGCCACAACGATAGTGATCTTCAGAGGATCGAGCACGCCGCTCTTCACGATCCACCAATAGTGAATGATGCCAAGGACGACAGCCACGTAGACCAGCCGGTGAAGCACCTGCCATCGCTTGCCCAGCTTGCGAATGGACCACTTTGTCGACGTAAGGGCGAGCGGCAGCAGCAGCAGCCACGCGGAGAATCCGGCGATGATGTACCGCCGCTTGCTCAGGTCGTCGACCAGCGTGGGCCAATCGAGATTGGCATAGAGCTTGAGGTACACCAGCAGGTGTAGGCAGGCATAGAAGAACGCGTACAGCCCAAGCATGCGGCGAAAGCGCACCAGCCAGCCAAGGTGTTTGCTGAGCCGGCGCAGTGGGGTGATGGCGAGCGAGATGATCAGGATACGCAGCGCGGCGAATCCTGTGCCATGCGAGAGAGCCGCCGTCGGATCGGGACCCAGCAAAGCAACGGCATCCGGATGCGTAAGGTCACGGTAGGTATGCCACGCCAGAATCAGAAATGGACTCAGGCAGGCAATATGGACCAGCACCTTTAGTGCAATGACAACGCGGTTCGGCATGGAAAAGCTCAAGCGTGCTTTCTCAGAAATTCTTTTTCAGATCCATGCCTTTGTACAGGCTCGCTACCTGATCACCGTAGCCGTTGAACATGAGCGTGGGCTGGCGCTGTTTGAACAGCGATGCCCCGATGCGCCGCTCCGTCTTCTGACTCCACCGCGGATGATCGACGTTGGGGTTCACGTTGGAATAGAAGCCGTACTCGTTTGGCGCCATCATGTTCCATGTCGTCATTGGCTGCTTGTCGGTGAAATTGATCTTCACAATGCTCTTCACCGATTTGAAGCCGTATTTCCAGGGCACGATCAGTCGCACAGGCGCGCCATCCTGATTCGGCAGCGTCTCGCCATAAAGGCCGAACGTCAGCAACGTGAGCGGATGCATTGCCTCATCCATTCGCAGGCCCTCGGAGTACGGCAACTCGATGCCTGACTGACCGATCTCAGGCATCTGCCTCTGATCGGCGAGCGAGTTGAACTGTACATATTTCGCGCCCGGCAGCGGATCGCATTCCTTGATGAACTCCGATAGCGAGTAGCCGGCCCATGGGATCACCATGCTCCACCCCTCCACACAACGAAAGCGATAGACCCGCTCTTCCATCGGCCTGAGCTTCAGGAGCGTGTCGATATCGACCTTCTTTTTTTGTTTGACCATACCGGTCACCTGGACTGTCCAGGGGCGCGTGTGCATAGCGCCCGCGTTGCGCGCTGGATCGCTCTTATCTGTGCCGAACTCGTAGAAGTTGTTGTAGTGGGTAATGTCCTGGAACGACGTCAGCGTCTCGCCGCTGATGGAGAGTGCACTCTTCGTGGTCTGCAGTTTGTCTGCGGCCTGCGCCACCCCAGGAGAGACGATGCGCCGGATGCGCTCGGCCCCCAGTGCCGCCCCTGCAGCCGCCATGCCGGCAAGGAACATGCGGCGATTCAGGTAGTCAGCCTTCGGAGTAATGTCAGACGACGGAATGTCGGCGGATTTGCGGATCAGCATAGAAGTTCTCCAAGAAGCCCCACGTAGCCCCACGTGGCTCAGATAGGTTGGACGCTGGCATCGGGTTCCGGTTACAGTACGCGCCCCCGGCATATCTGGATCATCGCCGGCTATCTACCTCATTTTACTGGGCTCATATCGCGACTCCGAGCAAAAGGCCATGCGGCATCGCGGCGAGCCCGCCGCAGGTATACCGCTACACCGGAGACGGTGACCACCAGCGCGGCAGCGATCTCGCGGCCCGCGTGGGCCCTTGAAGCCAGTACAAACAGAAAGCCGAGCGTTGCGAAGACCACGGGCACCGGATAGAGCCAGATGCGAAAGGGTCGCGGCAGATCCGGGCGGCGAAGACGCAGCAGCACCACACCTACCTGCTGCAGCAGGAACTGCAGGACAATCCGCAGGGCCACCAGTGCGGCGATGATGGCCTTCAGATCAAAGAAGCAGCAAAGGCAGGCGATGCCGCCGAGCACAAGCAGCGCGTTTGCGGGAAAGGCTCCGCGCGGATGGAGCCGCGCAAGAGGGCGGAAGTAGTTGCCCTCTGCCGCGGCCGCCCAGAGCACACGCGAGCCGCCCAGCAGCAGCGAAAATAGTGACCCGAAGGCTGTCCAGATGACCAGCCAGGCGCCGATCTTCGCCCACACCGGCCCAAAGCTGCGGCCCAGCAATTCAGCGACGACAGCAGTGTGGCTCGCGCTCGGCCGTGTGCTGGTGAAGTCTTGCCACGGGATCACTCCCAGCACGCTGACGTTCATCACCAGATAGAGCACCGCAATGATCACGATCGAACCGAGAATAGTGCGCGGCAGCGTGCGGCCAGGATCGCGCACCTCGCCCGCAAGATACGCGATGGTGTAGTAGCCCCAGTAATCGTAGGTGGCGATCAACATGGCTGCGCCCAGCCCGATGAAGAAGCCATGGTTCAGCTGAAACGCACCGGCGGGGAACGAGAACGCCTGCCGTGCGTGAAAGTGCGCCAAGCCGGCGGCGATAGTGATGCCGAGCGTGAAAATGACTCCCGACCATAGGACCCATGCCATCCGCTCGATTGCTCGCAAGCGGCGATAGAGCAGCACTACCACCAGCACAACGACACCAACCGCCACCAGACTGGAGCGCTCGATGTGCGCGAACGGACCATTGGCTGCAAGCTTAAGGGCCAGCCCCGGGTACAAATAGCTTGCGTACTGCGCGAGACCAATGGCTCCCGACGCCATAACCAGCGGCGCGCTCAGCGTGAACTGCCAGACATAAAGGAAGGAAATGAGGCGGCCGGTGCGGCCAGGTCCATAAATCTCACGCAGGAAGGCGTAGGAGCCGCCTGCCTCCGGCAGCGCGGCGGCCAGCTCCGCCCAGACAAGGCCGTCGCACAGCGCCAGCGCCGCGCCCAGCACCCAGCCCAGCATCGCCTGCGGCCCACCCATGGCGGCAACAATGAGCGGCAGCGTGATGAACGGGCCGACGCCGACCATCTCCAGCATGTTCAGCGCGAGTGCGCTGCCCTGCCCGAGTTCACGCGGGAGGTGCGGCGGCGGAGTGGCGTAATTGGTGGGCATGCTTGTTCGGCTCGGACCGCAATGCAATGGACGCACCGCGCTGCACGAAGTGTAGCTGGCCACACATTGCGCTCGAGCGCCCTCGCGCGGTTGCCCAGTGGACGATACACTCAAAGTTCATGCACCCTCGGCGCGCGCACCTTCTTGCACTGGCTGCTCTGCTGGCGACCACGGTCTACGCGCAGACCGTTGCTGCGGACTTACCCGTTGCCTCTGCTCCCAGCATTGAGGCCACCCCGCTGCCGGAGAATCGTGGCGCCGCGGCGCTCTACGAGAGCCTCAAGCGGCTGGACACCACCGCCAGCATGATGATGATCGTCGCTCACCCCGACGACGAAGACGGCGGCATGCTTACCTATGAGAGCCGAGGGCTGGGTGTGCGCACGGCGCTTTTCACGCTCACGCGCGGCGAGGGTGGTCAGAACGCGATGTCCGCCGCGGACTACGACGCACTGGGGCTGATTCGCACTAACGAGCTGCTCCGCGCAGACGAATACTACGGGGTCGACCAGCAGTACTGGGGCAGCGTCGCCGACTATGGCTTCTCGAAGACGATGGAAGAAGCGCTCGGTCAGTGGGGCCACGACCGCGTGCTTTACGACGCAGTGCGGGCCGTTCGCATGTACCGGCCGATGGTGGTCTGCTCCGTTTTTGTCGGCGGCGTGACCGACGGCCACGGCCACCATCAGGTTGCGGGCATGCTCGCGCAGGAGGTCTTCAATGCCGCCGGCGATCCCAAGATGTTCCCCGATCAGATCGCCGCCGGCCTGCAGCCATGGAAACCGCTCAAGGTCTATGCGCGGGTACCCGGCTTCTCGCTCTCGCCCAAAGGCATGTTCGACTATGCGACCGGCAAATACGCTCCGGTTCGCTTTCACGACTACGTCAACGACACGGACATCGACGGTATTCCCGCGACTAACCTCACCATCGAGGAAGGTGAGCGCGACCCGCTGCTGGGACAGACTTACATCCAGATTGCACGACGTGGCCTGGGTGAGCAGCGCTCGCAGCATGAGGGGCCAAACGTTCCGCTGCCCGCTGAGGCATCGAGTGCCTACCATCGCTACGGTTCACGCGTGCCAGTGCGACCGGTGGAGAAGAGTTTTTTCGATGGCATCGATACGTCGCTGCCAGGGCTGGCAAAGCTGGCAGGTCCGCAGGGTACTTTCTTGCAACAACCGTTGGCACGTATTCACGAGATCCTGGCACAGGCGATCCTGAACTACTCGCCCGACCATCCCGACAAGGCAGCGCCTCTGCTGGCGGATGTCTATCGCCGCACGACGAAGCTGCTGGACGCGGTGAAAACCAGCGATCTGGGCGCCGAGCAGAAGGCCTCGATTGAACGCGAGCTGGAGATCAAGCTGACGCAGACGAACGATGCTCTGGCTGAGGCGCTCGGCATCGAGATGACTGCGCTGGTGATGCCGGGCGGCGGAGGCCGCGGCTTCGAACTCTATGCTGGCCCGCGAGGCGGCCTCTCCTCCACTCCTCAGCCGACCGCCGCGCAGGTGACACCGGGGTCGGAGTTCCGCGTCCGTGTGCACATCCGGTCGCCAAAATCCGCTCAGCTGGGCAAGATCACGCTGGAGACGCCGCAGAACGAACACTGGACGGTGACGCGCGAGGGCGCACCGGGGCTCGATGATCCGCACAGTACCAGTGGCGATGCGGTTTTCCATTTAAGCGCCGCGCAGGATGCCGCGCCGACAGTGCCTTATTTTTCGCGGCCTTCGGTTGAGCAGGCGTACTACGACATCGCCGCGCCGGAGTACCGCAACCTCTCCTTCGCACCTTATCCCGTGACCGGCGTCGCGACCTTCGACTATGACGGCGTACCGGTGCGGCTTGCCCAGGCAGTACAGACGATGCATCTCGAGCTTGGCCCAGGTGCCGTCTACGCACCGCTGGTGGTAACGCCGGCAATATCCGTCTCCCTCGGACAGGCCTGGATCGTGTCGCCGCTTGTGCCCTTGCACGACGGACAGCAGCACGAACTCACCGTACCGGCGCGCGTTCATGCGACAGGAGATGCTGCCGGCACGCTGCGGCTGGAGTTGCCGCAGGGCTGGCAATCAACGCCAGCAACA
>JBJMGC010000035.1:0-29951 GCA_045808105.1 Acidobacteriaceae bacterium
CTGATCTACTGTTATAGTTAAGTATAACAGTAGAAGCAAGTACAGCATTCAAGGCCCTCTCGCACGCGAGTAGCCGGGAGGAATCCTGGCGTGAAGCACAAAAGAACCTAAGGAGAACGCACTATGAAGCCGCTCCGTTTTCTGCTGTCCGTTGTTCTGATCTCGCTCTGCACCGCCGCGTCTGCCCGCTCCGAGACGCAAACCCGGTCCGAGGCGCAAACTCAGACCGATGGAGAAAAGTCGTTCACCCTGCTGAAAAGCCTCGCCGGCACCTGGCAAGGCCCGGCGACCACCAACCCGCCGATGCACGATATGACGCAGGGCACACCCATGCAGGTCTCGCTGCGTGTGACCTCACGGGGCAACGCGCTGGTGCATGAGATGAAAACAGCGGGAAACCCGGATGATCCGGCGAAGTACGACCATCCTGTGACCATGCTCTATCTGGATAACGATCGCCTGCTGCTGACGCATTATTGCGACGCCGGAAACCGGCCACGCATGGTCGCCAGAACCTCGGCGGACGGGAAGACGGTAGAATTCGATTTTCTCGACGTCGCCGGCGGCAACCAGTACGGACACATGTACCACGCCGTCTTCACCGTCGTTGACGCCAACCACCACATCGAGGACTGGACCTACATGATGCCAGGCGACAAGCCAGTCCATGCGCGCATCGACCTGCAACGGGCAAAGTGACGGATGGACCGTGAGTGGAACGACAGCCAGCCGATCTATCGCCAGCTTCGCGACCGCGTGGTCGCGATGATCCTCGACGGCGTGCTCAAGGAAGGCGACCCGCTGCCATCGGTGCGCAATGTCGCGGCCGAATATCGGGTGAACCCGCTCACGGTTCTGAAGGGCTATCAGCAATTGGTAGACGAGGGACTGGTCGAGACCAGACGAGGCCGCGGAATGTTCATTAATGACGGCGCGCGCAGTTTGCTGTTGCAGGGCGAACGGCAAAAGTTTCTCGATGAAGAATGGCCCAGGATCTACGCGACCATGCAGCGGTTAGGCCTCTCAGCCAAAGAGCTTTTGAATGGTGGCCCTGCGACGCAGTCGAAGGCTGCAAAGGAGAAGCGCTGACCATGGCGTGTATAGAAGCGCGCGGGCTGCGCAAAAGCTTCGGGAGGACGATCGCTCTCGATGGCATCGATTTGCGGGTCGAAGAGGGCCGTATCCTCGGACTCATTGGTCCCAACGGCGCAGGCAAAACTACCGCGCTCCACGCGATCCTCGGCCTCATCCCCTACCAGGGGGAACTGCAGGTATGCGGACGCAATCCCTGGGCCCAGCGCGATCAGCTCATGCGCGATGTTTGCTTCATTGCCGATGTCGCCGTGCTGCCGCGCTGGATCAGCGTTGCGCAGGCGTTCGATTATGTTGCCGGCGTCCATCCGCGCTTCGATCGCGCGAAGGCGGAGGGCTTTCTCTCCAGGACAACAATCACCCGCGATCGCAAGGTTAAAGATCTTTCGAAGGGCATGGTCACCCAGCTGCACCTGGCTTTGGTCATGGCCATCGACGCGAAGCTGCTGGTGCTCGACGAGCCGACCCTGGGTCTCGATATCCTCTACCGCAAGCAGTTCTACGATTCCCTGCTGACCGATTATCTCGATCGCAACCGCACCATCGTCATCGCGACCCATCAGGTAGACGAGATTCAAAACGTCCTCACCGATGTCATCTTCCTCGATCGCGGCCTCATCGTCTTCGGCTGCAGCATGGACGAATTCGAGTCGCGCTATGTCGAACTGACGGTGACTCCCCAAGACGCCGTCGCTGCTCGGGCTCTGAAGCCGATGCACGAGCGCGAGGCTCTCGGCCGCAGCATCCTCCTGTTCGATCGTGTGGACCGTCAGCGGCTAGCCACATTTGGTGACGTGCGCACGCCCACCATCGCCGACGTCTTCGTCGCTGTGATGGGCAATCAGGCAGAGGTGGCGCCAGCAGTGATGTCAGGAGCGGCTCGATGAACATGCAATCCAACACCATGTCACAATCTTTCGACGGGCCGGCCGCTATCCCTGCCGTAGCGTCGAGGACGCGACCCCTGTACTGGTCAGTGCGGCGCGAATTGTGGGAGAACCGTTCGGTCTATATCGCTCCCCTGGCCGCTGCCGGAGTGTTTCTGATCGGTTTTCTCGTCACCTTGATCTTTCTGCCCGCCAGGATGCGTGCCCTGTCGGCGCTCGACCCCGCGCACCAGCGCGCAGCCATCGCGACGCATTACGACATAGCCGCGGCCCTGATGATGCTGACCGCCATGCTCGTTGGAGCGTTCTATTGTCTGGGCGCGTTCCAAAACGAACGCCGTGATCGCAGCATCCTGTTCGGGAAGTCGCTGCCGGTTTCCGATCTCACCGCAGTGCTCGCGAAGGCGCTTGTTCCCATCGTGATTCTTCAGCTGCTCGCCTTCGCAATCACATTTGTCACGCAGTTGATCATGCTGCTGCTCAGCAGCGCGGTGTTGTGGGCCAACGGCCTCAGCGTCGCGACGCTCTGGACACAACTATCGTTTCCCCGCATGTCGCTCCTGCTGCTCTACCATCTCGTAACCGTGCATGTGCTTTGGTACGCGCCGTTCTATGGCTACCTTCTGTTGGTATCCGCCTGGGCGCGGCGTGCGGCATTTCTGTGGGCGACTTTACCGTTCCTCGCGATCGGCGTCGTCGAGAAGATCGTGTTCCACACTGCGCATCTCGGTACCATGCTGGAGAACCGTCTGGGCGGCGGCGCGGAGGCGCTCACCATGCCAGGCAGCATGCCCATGGACCCGATCACCCGCCTCACTCCGGGCGCATACCTGACCAGCCCGGGTCTGTGGCTGGGGCTGCTCTTCACCGCCCTATGCCTTGCCGCTGCGGTGCGGCTGCGCCGTCATCGCGGTCCGAACTGACTGACATCCGTTTGATTCAGCCATGCACGGAGAACCAGGAGGCCTATAAAGTCCGGTGTCTCGTGAAGATGGCACCCGCGTGCGCTAGTCTTTGAAGGCATGGACCAGCAGGCTCTCCTCCTGACATTGCGACTGGCTGCCGCGACCACGGCAGTTCTGCTTCCGCTGGCGCTTGTGCTTTCGGCGTGGCTGGCGCGGTCGCGGAGCTGGATGGCACGCATTGTGGAGGCGGGCGTGGGGTTGCCGCTGGTGCTTCCGCCCACGGTCCTCGGCTTCTATCTGCTGGTGCTGCTGGGACCAACAACTGCTCCGGGACGGCTGCTCGTGCGCATCGTCGGGCATCCACTGGCATTCACCTTCTGGGGACTGGTGATCGGCTCCGTCCTTTACAGCCTGCCATTCGCGGTACAGCCGGTGTTGGCTGGTTTTCGGGGCATCGATCCGGCACTGATCGAAAGCGCAGATATGTTGGGGGCGTCGCGCTGGCGCGTGCTGATACGCGTGCTGTTGCCGGGCGCGCAAGCCTCGGTGATTGCCGCCGCCGTGTTGTGCTTTGCGCATACCGTGGGTGAGTTCGGCGTGGTGCTCATGCTGGGCGGATCGATCCCCGGTGTGACGCGCACGCTTTCCATTGCCCTGTATGACCAGGTGATGGACGGCAACTATGCTGCTGCCAACCACATGGCTCTGGCGCTGGTCGCGATCTCGCTAGCGGCATTGCTGGTCGTCTATAGCGTGGCGCGACCCGGCGCGCGGGGAGAGACGCGCGGTGCGTGAGGCCGAAGTGACTTCGCAGATCGCACCCGAGAGCGCTGCGCGCGAACAGACGCCATGGCTTGCCTTCGCCTTTCACCATGGGCCGCGCGAAGGCGGCGGTCCGATGCTGGCCGCTGAGGCGTCCCTCCATGGATCGCTCGCCGTGCTGGTCGGCCCATCCGGCGCGGGCAAGACTTCGCTGCTGCGCAGCATTGCCGGGCTGCTGCATCCGCAACGCGGCTATGTCACCGTGGCGGGCACAACTGTGTGGGACAGTGCACGACGGATCGACCTTCCTCCCGCCAGACGCGGTTGCGGATTGGTGACGCAGCGTCCCGCGCTCTTCCCTGCCATGACGGCGCGAGACAACATCGCCTTCGGCCTGCATGCATTCTCGCGCGAGGACCGCGAGCAGCGGGTGCAGGAGATGGCGGCGCTGCTTCGTCTCGAAGCGGTGCTGGATCGCCGGCCGGCGCAACTTTCCGGCGGAGAACAGCAGCGCGTATCTGTCGCGCGGACCTTGGCGCCGCACCCGCGTGTGTTGCTGCTTGACGAGCCATTCGGGGGACTGAACCTGGCGCTGAAGGACGCGATTCTGCATGACCTGGAAGCCTGGCTCACAGCAACGCGAACGCCGGTGCTTTATGTAACTCATGATGTGGCAGAAGCCTGGCGGCTGGGTTCGCGTGCGGACGCCGAGGTACTACGGATTGAAGATGGATGCATCGTAAGACAGGGCCCCGCTGCTGTGGTGCTGGCGGCGGATCGCACGCAGCTACTTACGGCGCTTGAGTGATTCTTCTCCGGATCCTATTCCGAACTACACGATCTCTTCGTCTCAAGGCTTAGATATGCACACGATGACCGATCGAAATGCAACCGCACTCGCTACGCTACGCGTCCTTGTTGGCATCTTCTTTCTGCTTTTTGGCGAGTACAAGGTCTTTGGGACTGAGTTCACGCTGCACGGCGGATTCGAAGAGTCGATCCGCAGCTTCCTGACTCAGGGCACGTATCCCTGGATGGCGCCTGTGCTGGAACACGTTGTGCTGCCGCACGCGCGCTTCTGCGCATTCCTGACTGCATACGGCGAACTGCTGATCGGACTGGGGCTCATTTTCGGCGTACTGACGCGGGTTGCCAGCATTTTTGGCATGCTGCTGATGATGTTGCTCTGGCTCTCCGGGGGTATCCGGGGCCACATGTCGCGCTATGGCGCTACTTCGGTGCATCGCTGGACTGGTCAGTCTTTGCCGCCTGCTTTGCTGCTTTTCTGATAGGCGAGCCGGAGGCGCGATGGTCGCTGACGCCACTGCTGCGCGGTAAACAAAGATCCTCCACCGGCTGAGGCGGTGGCCACCACCGGTTAAGCTACCCAGACAGGCTCTGGCTCAAGAGATATGCCGAAGAGGTCGCGCACTCGCGCCTGAATCGTATCGCGCAGTGCGGTGATATCCGCGGCGGTCGCTCCACCCTGATTGGTAAGAGCGAGCGTGTGGCGCGTGGAAACCGCGGCGGCGCCGTGGCGGTATCCCTTCACGAAGCCGGCATGCTCGAGCAGCCACGCCGCGGGAACCTTGACCTCTTCCGTGCCGGCAATATAGCGGGGCACCTCCACCTCTGGAATGTGCGCAGCCTCTGCAATCTGCGGCAGCTTCGCAGACGGGATCACTGGATTCTTGAAGAAGCTGCCTGCACTGCGGCGCTCCGGATTGTCGGGCGTCACCACCATGCCTTTGCCCAGCCGGATGCGCAGCACGGCGTCCCGCACTTGTTGCAGGCAGGGATCTGCGATCCCTTGATTCTTAAAGTGATACTTCAGGTCGGCATAGGTCACCGACGCCGGCACGTTTTCTTCAAGCGTATACGTGACCCGGCCGACGATGAAGCGATCGCGATCCGGGCCTTGATTGAAGCGGCTGCGGCGGTACGCGAAGCCACAGTCGGCGTTGTCGAGATCGACCCACTGGTGCGTCGTACGATCGAAGGCGCTCACATTGCGGATGGTACGCGAGACTTCCTGCCCATAGGCGCCGACGTTTTGCACGGGTGTCCCGCCGACCGTGCCGGGAATGCCGCTGAGGCACTCGATTCCAGCCAGGCCGGCATCCACGCTGCGGGCGACAAGCGCGTCCCAATCTTCGCCGGCGGCAGCGGAGAGCACAGAGCCATTGTGATCCACCCCACGCAGAGCGATGTGGAGAACTAGACCATCGAAGCCAGCGTCGGAAACGAGTACGTTGCTGCCGCCACCCAGCACGAAGAGGCGCAGTTTTCGGTCCGCAGCAAACTCGACCGCGGCTTCAATATCGGCCTCGCGGGTGGCTTCTGCAAACCATGCAGCCGGGCCGCCAATCTCAAATGTGGTGTAAGGGGCCAGTGACACCTGCTGCCGAAACTCCATAGGCGCGAGGGTACACTACCGCGCTGAATCGTCCATCCACACTTTTGTGGAACAGGCAGCCTACTCCGTGCGCAGCGCCTGCATGGGATCCAGGCGCGAGGCGCTCCACGCCGGTATCAGGCACGCGAGCGCCGCAACGGCAAGAAGCACCGCGCTGACCGCGACATACACAAGCGGGTCGAGCGGCTGCGTGTTCACCAGGAGTGAGCGGATGAGTTGCGCGGCGGCAGCGGCCCCTGCGAGCCCCAGAATGAGCCCGATAATTGCCGGACGCAGACCGTCGAACAACATCAGGCGCAACACCTCCCCGCGCTGCGCGCCCAGCGCGATGCGCACACCGATCTCCGTCGTGCGCTGGGTAATGAGGAACGAGAGCACGCCGAAGAGCCCGACTGCCGCGAGCACGAGCGACAAGCCAGCGAAACCAGCAAGTAGTGTGGCTTCGAAGCTGGTCTCCATGGCGGCGCGGCCGATGATCTCATCCATGGTCATGATGTCGGCGACCGGCAATGTGCTGTCGATCGACGCAATGAGGCGCTTCACCGGCTCGGCCATGGCGTCTGGGTCGCCGGTGGTGCGGACGGCGAGATAGATCGAGCTCTCCGTGCCGGCCAGCAGCGGGTAATAGATCGCCGGAACTGGATCGGCGGCAGGCAGTTCGCGCGTGTCCGCAGCGACGCCGATGATCTCAAATGTCGTAGGATCAGGGCTGAAAATGCTCACTGCAATATGCTTGCCGATCGGATCTTCGCCCTTGAAGTTCTGCCGCGCCAGAGTCTCGCTGATCACGACCTTGTTGGCGCGCTCCAGACGTTCATCTTCGGTGAAGCTACGGCCGCCAACGAGCGGTATCTGCATTGCCCGGAAGTAGTCCGGATCGACGAAGATTGTGTCCGCGCCCAGCAACTCTCGCTTCGACAGCGGGGGATGCTCGCGGATGGTATACACGTCGTTGCGATTGTTACCCTGACCAGGAAGCAGCGTCGCGGCAGCAGCCGCCCTCACACCAGAAATCGAGCGCACCCGCTCCAGTAGCACCTGATAGAACGCGGCGAGCTGCGGGGATCCCTTCATAGGGCGCGGCTGGCTCAAGCTCATGGTCAACACATCGTCCGTCGCGCAGCCCAGGCTGGAGTCGCGCATTGCATGATAGCTCTTCAGCAGCAGGCCGGAGGAGATCAGCAGCACTACGGTGATCGCAACCTCGATCGAAAGCAGCAGACGACGTAGACCGACTCGGCTGCGTCCTGCGCCTGCGGTACGCGAGGACTCCTGCAGGACGCGGAGAATGTCGCGGTCGCCACTCAATAATGCAGGCAGCAGACCGGCCAGTACACCGCAGGCGATCACGCAGACCACAGCAAAGAGAGCAGCGGTCCCATCGACGTGAATGTCATCCACACGCGGCAGATCGGCGCGAATATGAACCAGCCATCGCAAAGCACCATAGGCAAGCGCCATACCCAACGCTCCACCGGCGGCAGAGAGCAGCAGGCTCTCGACCACCTGGCTGCGGATGAGCTGCATACGGCTGCCGCCCAAGGCCGCGCGGATGGCCGTCTCGCGGCCGCATGAAGCCGCGCGTGCGACCAGCAGATTTGCAATGTTCAGGCAGGCGATGAGCAGCAGGCATCCGGTCGCGACCAGCAGCGCGTAAAGCCCAGCCTTCACGTGGCGCACCTGCCCGTCGAGGATCGCGCGCAGATTCACCGCGTCGGCCACCGGGCCATCCGGATACTGCTGCCGTATCTGCCGCTGAATCGTGTTTAGCTCCGCGGCCGCCTGCTCCCTGCTGACGCCTGGCCGCAGCTCCCCGATAGCGTCAAAGTTGTGCGAGCCGAACGCCTGCATTATCAGCGGCGGGCGCTCATGGTAGACCGGAACCCAGAGCTGCACGCGCCCATTCGGATAACGGAACCAAGATGGCAAAACGCCTAGCACTGTATAGGGCTTGAGATCGACAAGGACCGTGCGGCCAATGATCGACGGATCGCCTCCGTAGCGGCGTTTCCAAAGACCCCAGCTTATAAGGACACTGGCATTCGCCTGCGGGCGGTCGTCGTTGCTACGGAAGAGACGCCCGAGTACCGGATGCACCCCAAGCATGGACAGCATGTTCCACGAAGCCAGCTCTGCCTCGACGACCTCGGGCATCTGCCCATTGCCAGCCAGGTTGTATGACGTGCGCTTCATGATTCCCATTTGCACGAAGTTGCGCGCCTCGTGCTGCCAACGCGCAAAACATCCGCCCGCGACGACGTTGTCCTGGAAGCGGCCGCGGCTGTCTGCTTCGTAAATGCGCACTAGGCGGTCGGCGTGCGCTACCGGCAGCGGCTTGAGCAGCACGGCATTCACTACAGAAAAGAGCGCAACATTTGCGCCGATGCCGAGGGAGAGCACAGCGATTGCCGTGAAGGCGAAGGATGGAGACCGCATCAGCCGGCGGGTTCCCTGGCGAACGTCGCGAGCCACGGACTCGAGCCATTGCCAGCTCCACGTCGCGCGCGCCTGCTCGCGCACCACAGTCGGATTGCCGAAGAGGCGCAGCGCAGCACGGCGCGCCTCAGTCTCGCTCATGCCTGCAGCGCGGTTCTCTGCGATCTGCTGCTCGAGGTGAAATCGCAATTCATCATCGAGCGCAGTGCCGGCAGCGTTGCGACGAAAAAGTGCGCGGCCCGTCATTCGTAAGCGATCGAGCAGGCGCATCGCGGCACTCCTTAGCTTTCCTGCACCACAAGGTTGATAGCGCCGGAGAGACGGTTCCAGTTCTCCGTCTCAGCGGCGAGTTGGGCGCGTCCGGCGGCGGTGAGCGAATAAAATTTCGCATTGCGTCCGGTGTCTGTCTCTGCCCACTTGGCGCGAATCCATCCCTGCTGCTCCAGGCGATGGAGCGCAGGATAGAGCGAGCCCTGCTGCACCTGCAGCACCTCGCCGGAGATCTGCTGGATGCGCTTGGCGATGGCCCAGCCGTGCTTCGGCTCAAGCGAGATGGTTTTCAGGATGAGCAGGTCGAGTGTGCCCTGCACGAGATCGCTTGGTTTCCCCATACCTTGACTATCTACAATTCGATTGTAGATAGTCAAGGGGTCTTGCCGTCTAGGCAAGGCAGTTTCGGCGGGGCGCTCCCGTTGGTCGCTGCCGAACTCGACATTTCGTTGCGGGATTCAGTGGGCGGTGGGCTGGTTTCGTAAGCCGCTCTATCAGGACCGCATTGCGCTTGGCCTGCGATCCTGCTTCGCCTGGCAAGAATGGCCCGCTGGCAATCCGCCCCACCGCTCCATACAATAGAAATAGACAGCGAGCGGGGACGCTGGCGTCGAGAGACAAGAAGGAGCAAGCATGTACCCAGAGATTATGGTGATTCCAATGCGCGAGGAGTTGACGCGCGCAGGTATTCAGGAGGCGCGCACAGCGGCTGAGGTCGATGCAGCGCTGGCGAAGCCGGGAACGACAATGGTGGTGGTCAACTCCATCTGCGGATGCGCAGCGGGCAAGATGCGTCCCGGCGTGCGGCTGGCGATGCAGAACGCAGCGAAGCCGGACCATAGCATCACCGTCTTCGCCGGGCAGGACCGCGAGGCGACAGAGCGGGCGCGCTCCTATTTCGAGGGACAGCCCCCGACATCACCAGCCATTGCTATCCTGCGCGATGGCAAGCTGGTGTACCTGATGCAGCGCTTCGTCATAGAGGGCGCAACGGCGCAGCTCATCGGCCAGGAGCTGCAACGTGCATTCAACGAATATTGCGGCGCGCCCACAACGGCATAACCGACAACAAGCGATTTATCAGAGACCCGGCGATACGCCGGGTTTTTCTGTTGCGGCGCCGATCTCGTTCTTTTCCATCTCCGGATCATGCATGGAAAGGAAGCTGCCGGCAGCAATGCCGCGGGTGAGCGCGAGATGCCAGACGTCGCTTACATGAGATGTGTGATATCCGGAGCTGGGCCACGTGTCGAGCAGCGTGCGCAGCCTGGCGGTATCAATCATCCGGCGGGCGAGGGGCGAGTCCTCGATGCGGGTGAGTTCGGCCGAGAGCTGGGGACGTGCGGCTCCAACCGTCAGATACCAGTCGGCGGACTGCAGCCCACGCGTGGTGCGACGCAGGGTGGATTCAGGCAGGCGTCCCTGCATCGCGCGACGAATCAGGGAGCGGCTTTGCCCTCCTACGAGGTACTGCTCGATCGGGATACCGAAGCAGAATTCAAAAATGCGTTTGTCCTGAGTCGGATCGCGCTGCTCGATTTGCCAGCCGGCGGCCGCGACGCCATTCGATACGCCGGGATCGTAGTACTCGTACAGGCTCCGACGCACGGCCGTGGTGCTGCTCTCCACACCGTAAAACTCCGCGAGGGCCTTTTCCTTCAGCCGGTATTCGGACGCGAACTGCGGATGCACGGCACTGAAATCGAGTGAGAAATCGCGCATTTCCGGATGGTAAACACGTCGCATCCATTGCGGCACGATCCATCCGGTGGCCCAGGAAGCGGCGCCGCGCCACGAGGTGTAGCCGCCGGCGCGCAGCGTGCGCGTCAACTGAAGAAGCCTCAGCCAATGTCCGCTGCGCAGCAGATCCGACAGTCCGATCAGGCCGCCGAAGCTGATGGTGTTATTGCCACCCGCCCCCTGCAGCAGCACGCCCGCCCCGCATTCGCGCACGCCGTCCAGGATGGTATGAACCCAAAGCAGATTGGTTGGATTGAAGGTCGGCTCACCGCTGAGCCGGGCATCTAGATGTGACGAGGACACGAGATCGCGCCCGCGTACGTTTACCAGGAGATGATCGATGTTGGGATAGCCCGCAGCGACCTCGGCCGCCATCGGACCTTCGTTGCCGAAGCGGCCGAAGAGCGCCGATCCGTCGTAGCCGGGCAGCGGCACTGCGGTAAACGATGTGAGCCGACCACCTTGCGGCGCCAGCAGACGGGCCGCGGTAACCGTGACGGACGAGCTATCCAGACCGCCGCTCAGTTGTGAGGCGATGCTCTCCGCTCCTGAGAGGCGCGCCGCGACAGCGCGATCGAAGCGCTCGCGAAAGTCCTCGATGTAGTCAGCATCGTTGCTGTAGCGAATCGCCGGGGCATCGATAGGGTGCCAGTAGCGGCGGATCTCCACTCCGGCCGGCGAGAGCTTGATCCAATGGGCCGGGGGCAGGCGCTCAACGCCTTCGAAAAATGACTCGCCTTCCCCCGCTGAAAGAGCGGCGAGAAAATGCGCCATGTGCGCGACGTCGATGCGATGGCCGATTGCCGGCATCGCGCAGAGTCCCGTAGGCATGGAGGCGAAAGCAAAGCCGCCGCCCGGACCGAGCGAACGCGTGAAGTGCAGCGGCCGCTCACCGGTGTGGTCGCGGGCGAGAAACAGCGTTTGCTGCCTGGAGTCCCAACAGGCAAAAGCGAAGCCGCCGACCAGATGATCCACGATGCTGAAATTCCATCGCATCCATGCCTGGGCGAGCACCTCGTGATCCGTCGCCGTCTGCGGCAATCCAAGTTCGCGCACCAGATCGTCATGATTATCGATCCGCAGATCGGCAACGAGCCAGGGGTGGGCGGTAGCCTCCGACGAATGCAACCGGGTCTCCGATATCGGGGCGGGGCCAGAGCGGGAAGCGGCCCGGTAGTCGCTCGAGCCGAGGACGACCGAACGCACAGGCTGCTGAATGGTAGCCGGCAGGCCCGACATGGCGGCCAGCATGGTACGGCACAGCACGACCGCATGGCATTCGGAAGGAGCAGGGCTTTCCGAAGCCCACAGGCCTGCGATGGCGCACATCCGGCTTCGACGATGACTAGACATCGAGCCGTACGCCCGAACGTGCGCCCCGTCGGGGCGAGTTTCGACTACCCGCAGCCATTCCGAAGCATTCTATTGAATTTGAAAAAGAAGCGGAGATTGAACAGCAGAGTTAACCAGACTTGTGTCTGTCGATTCCATCATGCACATGGCTGTGGCCGCCTTGCGCATCCGCCAGTGCCAGAATGTCGAGCACGGGCGTCTTCCATTCCCGTCGGTGCGGAACAATGGCCGATGCCGGATTTTGGGCATTCATACTGGGGGCGTTCGTCATCCATCCTCCGAAACCAACACAACTGCAAGCGGAATCGCTGTTCCGGGCAGACCGAAAATTGGCTGCCCTGGAAGATCCGAGGCGGGCTTCCCGCACTCGTCGTCCTAAAATGTCCTTCGTGCCTCTTTACCCATCGAATGAGTGGAGAAACGCTGGCCCGCAAAACAATGTGCCTACACCATTGTCAGAGCAATCTGAAGAACCGTCAATGACACTATGTGAAACTCTGGCCCGAGTAACATCAATTGCTACTGCGCTTTGACTAGCACCACGCTTGTATGTAGACAGATATCTTGCTATCGCGACCTGCTCCGGTAAGCTGGACAAGTATGCGCACAGCCCGCAGACCAGGGAAATGCACCTTCCGGGGGATGGAGAGCCCTATTCCTGAATAATTACCGCATCGGTCCCCTGCTGTATATGACTGACCTGTTACTCCCCGAGTTGCCACGGGGTAACCCGGTAGCAGGCGAACAGGCGGTGAGGATTCGGCTAGGGAAGGCGCCGGAGAAACTTGCTGCTCCGCTGGCAAACACGGAGAGCTACGAAGCCAACGACACGGAATTTCTGCTTCGTCTCGCCGGCATTGCTACCTACTACGTTCATGATGGGATTGAGGTTGTCGTCGATCCAGCAGCCGGTGCTCCGGAGCTCGACATCCGCTCTTACCTCATGGGAAATCTCTTTGCCGTCCTCTGTCATCAGCGGGGACTGCTTCCCTTGCACGCCAGCGCCATTGCGACATCGCGCGGCGCGGTCGCTTTTCTGGCGCCATCCGGAGGAGGCAAATCCTCCATGGTCGCCTTTCTCTCTCGCCGGGGACATCGGATTCTCGCCGACGACATCTGCCTCATCGACCCTGCCGCTCCGCAGGATCGTCGCGTTCTGCCGGTCGCTCCGTGGCTGAAACTCTGGAGCACAACGCTGGACGCGATGGGCGAATCGAGCGATGGCCTGTCCCGCATCTTCTCCGAAGATGAGAAGTATCGCTATGCGCTCGAGGAGCCGGAAGCGCCTGTGCCACTGGCAGAACTCATCCTGCTGGAGCGCGCAGAGCCTCAGGCGCCTCCGCGGACGACTGAGGCCAACTTCGAGCGTCTCGCCCCGGTCCATGCGCTCCACGCCATGCTGGACCTGACCTATCAGGCCTGGCTGGTGCGTGCCATCGGCCGGACGGAGCGGTATTTTTTGCGCTGCGGAGAGGCTCTGGCGGGCGCACGAGTGGTGCGCATGCGACGGCCCTGGGGTTTTGATGCCATGGAAGCCACCCTCGCATCACTGGAAGCGCACCTCGCGTCAACATTGGACACACAGGGCTGACGAGTTCCGTGGAGCTATGTGCCGCCGAATCATTCGGTGCCCGGATGTGTGGAGTGGATTGGCGCAAACAGGAGTGCGCTCTCGCCACCCAGCAGCATCCGGTGATCGACTTCCAGCCAAGTATGCGCGCGCAGCTTGCGATCTGCCGACCGGCGCACGCCGTAATGCATAATGCTGCCGATGCCCCGGCGACGCAGCATGGCATGGGCTGCCAAAGCTTGCGGAAAGCATACGAACGACAACGGCCCGTAGCGCGCAACGGTGAGTACGGCCCAGCGAACACGCTCGACAACATCGGAATCGCCGGATCGAGCAGCATGCAATGGGCTTTCCAGCCAGCGAAAGATCCAGCGCGCCGGCAGCAGCACCAGCGCACAGCGCGCGATCGCGAGTGCGCCGAATGCCTCCAGCGCCATCCATTTTTTTCCAGCAGCAAGCGAGCGCCAGCGAGTCCACCGGCTGGGCGGCGTGCGTGTCGCTGCGGCCTGCGAGAGCCGGCGATGAAAGAGGATCCACTCCAATGGGTTGAGAAGCGTGTACAGCGGAAAGAGAGCGTCGGGCAAATCGAAGCGTTGCCAGACACGCGGCCGCAGCAGTATGCGCCGCATAATCTCCAGCCGATAGGCGAGTCCATGCCGCAGTCCCAGCTCATAGCGTTTCAGCGGCCAGCTTCCCGCGCCATCCTGCGTGGGCTGGAACCGCTGCGCCAGATGCTGGCTCCATGCGTAGTCCAGGATCCATCGCGCCTCGCGACTGCCCGACTGCAACCGCATGGGAGTAGTGAGGGAGTCCGGGCCGACAAGCTCCAGTTCCTGCGCCAGGTTGAGCGCCGCAGCCACCTCGGGAAGAATGCCGGACTGGTTTGCCTGATCTGCGAGAGCGCTTCTCTGCTCCTCCGAGAAGCCGCGCCACAAGGCAGCAATGTCCGCGAGCGACTTGAAACGGAACCAGCCGTCGAGCGCTCCGTGAACACAGAGGTACGGGAAAGTGCGATCGAGCGGCAGAACGGCCAGCTCCGTCTCGCCAAAGCGCACCCGCTCATCGGACGCATCCTCAGCCAGCGCATTGCCCGGCATGTACGGATTACGAAAGAGCCGCCAATGCAGATCGATCTCAAAATCGTCGCGATCCGAGCGATAGGTGTAGTCTTTGCCGTGCTTCCGCCAGGATTGTCGGCGCCGCGGCGTCAGCCGTGCCTCGGGATCGTTGCGGCGAAAGCCGTCGGCCAGCAGGATGAGGTCGGCCGTTTCCTCCATGCCTGGCGCGATCAGCAAATCGATATCGCCGACATCGCGCACGCTCGGATCGGCATAGATGCGCTGCGACAGCGGGACACCCTTGAGCACCCGAACCGGCACTCCCGCCTGCTGCAGCAGATCGCAAAGACGCCGCGTCTCGGCGAGATATCGGAATGCCCGCAGCGCATTTTCCGTAGTGTCGGCCTTTAGCGCCGCCAGAGTTGCCAAAGGCACAGAATCCGCGGCAACAGAGGACAGAGCGCGATAGACCATCGGGATGACACGATGATGACCGCAAAGCGCGAGGAAGCGCTTCCAGTCAATCTCTCCGGAAGAGGTGAGCGCGCGGACCTCGCCAGCGTCAGCGTCCGGCAAAGGCCAACGCATGCAGCGCAACAGCAGGCGCACCTCCGATGGCATGCGGCTGTACGCAAACGCGGATTGCACCGTTTCGGCCATGGACGACGAAGTGTCAGTATCATATGCGAGGCCGCATATGGAGTAACCATCCGGGCCGGAGGCGAACTCCCTATGTCGCGCGATATCCCGATCACGACCGAGAGCGTCGTCTCCTGGAGCGAGGCCCCCGTCGCCACCGAGGTAGACCGCGAGGTGGTTCTGATGAACGTCGGGCGAGGCCGCTGCTATGGATTGGGCGAGACGGGCACCTCCGTCTGGCGCCGCCTGGGCTCGCCGATTCGCGTCGATGATCTATGCCGCGAGCTGATGCTGGAATATCACGCCGATCCAGAGACGCTGCGCAAGGACGTGCTGGTCCTGCTGGAGCAATTGCAGGAGGAGGGCCTGGTCAGGGTTATCGGGCCCTAAGTCTCATTCACGCGTCAGAAGAGGACTTGCGCTGGGCACTGCAGCGGTCGAGTTGCGGATGACGAAATCCGGCTTCACCACCAGAGTTGCCGGCATCTCCTTGCGCGTCTCGGTTTGCGGTTCAGGGGGGTCGATATAGCTGAGCAGCGCGTTTGCGGCTGTCTCTCCCATAGCACGCAAAGGCTGCCGCACGGTCGTAAGACTGGGATTATTCGTCCGCGCGCTCGGGATGTCATCAAAGCCTACGACCGAAACATGCTGCGGAATGTCCAGGCCGTGCTCCTTCAAGCGCGCAATTGCACCGATCGCCGAGTGGTCATTGAAAGCAAAAATCGCTGTAAACGGAACGCCGCGCTCAAGCAGGCGGTCCGTCGCTTGATATCCGGAGTCGCTGCCTCCTTCGATGCCCTCCAGTTGTACGCACAGCTGCGTATCGATCGGCAGGCCTAGCTCCTGGGCAATCTGCTCGATGGCTGACCAGCGGTAGTGCGTATCGGAGCTGAACTCCTGCCCTTTGATGAATGCGATCTGCCGGTGTCCAAGGCCATACAGATGCGTCAGGGCCATGCGCACTGCGGTCGTGTGATCGAGCTCCAGGTTTGTGACGTTTTCCATCCGCTGATGACCGGAGACGGCGACCACCGGGATGGGCAGATTCCGTTCCAGTGGCGTATCAATCGCGATCAGGCCTTCGACGGCCCGCGAGAGCAGCAGCCTGGGATATTCGCGCAGCAAATCAGCACGGTGATGGTGGCTTACGACGAAATAGAAATAGCCGGCCTGCAGCAGGGCCCCTTCGATGCCGCTCAACACGGATGCCGCGTAGCCCTCGCTGATCTCCGGCACCATCACGCCTATGGTGTAGGTCTTTTTGCGGCGGAGCGCGCGGGCCAGCTGATTGGGCTCGTAATGCATCGCCTCGGCCGCGGCCCATACCAGGTCCTGGGTCCGGGTGGAGATGCGATTCGCTGTCGCGGAGCGGTTCAGTACACGAGACACCGTGGCCACGGAGAGCCCGAGATGCTCAGCCACCTCCTTCAGTCCCACCTGCCGGGCCGGCAGCTCCGGACCTCGCACGCGATTCCGACCCTCGGCCAATCCAGTCACCCCTTGAGCGGAACCATCATACCGTCAAGCCGTCCCACAAACCCCGCTCTGCCGAATACTGGTGCCCGTTCTGGACCGCCGCGCAACGGTTCGTAAACAGGGTTTTCGGTTACATATTCGTCTGATCGAAATGCCCCGCAGGCCACCCCAGAGGCGAGGTTGAGAATCTCAGGAACATACGCAAGTAAAAAAAAATGTAAGGAATTTTTTGGGAGGCATATGAAACACGACCCGACCCGGGCCTTCGGTCTGGCCCGAAAGACCATGCTTGCTTTAGCCAGTGCCGTGCGTACTGGTGTCGTTCTGGCAGGCGGAATCATGCTCGCCACCACAGTCCAGGCCCAATACCGTGCATCGGTCACAGGTACGGTTACCGATACATCCGGCGCTGTTATTCCCGGTGCGACGGTCACACTCAGCGACACAGAAACGAACAAGGTGATGACTGCCACCTCGGACCCGAACGGACTCTACACATTCAATGCCTTGCCACCGAGCCGCTTCACCATCGTGGCCGAAAAGCAAGGCTTCGCCACGACGCCACCGCGACAGGTCCAGGTAGTTCCGGAAGAACCCAACGCCGTCAACATACAAATGTCGGTGGCGGGCAGTTCACAGACGGTCACAGTGTCAGCCAACGCGCAGGCACTTCTCACGACCGAAACGGCGTCCGTGAGCGGAACCATCGACAGCAATCAGATCCAGCACCTTCCGTCGTTCGGACGCGATGTCTTCCAATTAGTTCAGCTCACACCCGGTGTCTTCGGCGATGCCGCGCAGCAAAGCGGCGGCGGTTCCCAGAGCCTTCCCGGCTCAAACAGAAGCGGCTCCGGCTCCAGCGAGGGCATCTTCACCACGGAAAATGCGCCGCAGGTTGTCGCCAATGGCGGCCACAACGAAGCGAACGGCATCAGCATCGACGGCATCAGCACGGTCAGTGCGGTATGGGGCGGAGCCTCGGTCGTTACGCCCAGCGAGGATTCCGTTAAGGACGTACACGTCGTCTCCAACGGATACGACGCCTCCAATGGGCGCTTCAGCGCCGCACAAATCCAGGTTGTTACAAAGAACGGCACTAACGATGTGCATGGCAGCCTGTTTTTCAAAGCGGATCGGCCTGGATTGAATGCCTATCAACGCTGGAATGGACCGGGTTCGGAAGTGCCCGGAACGCCGGACTCCCGCGGCTTACTGAGAAATACCAGCCGCTTCAATCAGTTTGGCGGCAGCCTCGGCGGTCCACTCTGGAAGAACAAGCTCTTCGCGTTCTTCAATTACGAAACTCTGCGCAATAACTCAACAGGTACCGCGACGGGTTGGTATGAAACCCCGCAGTTTCTCACCCAAGGTCGCAGCGGGAGCATCGCGAATTCGATGATCACATTCCCAGGTGAAGGCGCTCACTACAGCTCCATCGTTCCACAATCGTGCGGCAACGCTGGACTTGTCGAAGGTGTGAACTGTCATTCCATGGGAAGCCAGGGTCTGGACATCGGTTCCCCTCTCACAACTCCTCTGGGAACACATGATCCTTCCTACGCCAGCGTCAGCGATCCGGGAGTAGGCAGTGGGCTCGATGGAGTGCCTGACATTGCTTTCGTCAACACCACCAACCCGACTCAGGTGACAGAAGCTCAGTACAACGGACGACTGGACGCCAATGTCACGAGCAGGGACCTGTTGACCTTCACGATCTATTGGGTGCCGGCGGATACTAGCAACTACAACGGCACGGTTCGTTCGGCCAACCTCTACCATCACAGCGCGATCAACGACGCTTTCACCGTGCTGTGGAACCACACCTTCTCACCGTCGCTGTTGAACGAAGCCCGCGCCAACGCGGCTGGATGGCGTTGGAACGAGATAACCACCAATCCACAGGAACCCTTCGGCCTGCCGCAAGTTTCTTTCGGACCGGCGGGATCACAAACTTCCTTCGGCGGCATTCAATTGCAGGATTTCGGCGCGCCCGGTCCCAGCGTCTTCAATCAATGGACCTATGGGTACTCCGACACTCTGACCAAGATTCTGGGCCGGCATTCCATCAAAGCAGGTGGCGAGCTGACGCGCCTTTACTATCTCAACGAAGCCACTTACAACGCGCGCCCTTCGTATAACTTCCTGAACGTCTGGGATTTCCTCAACGACGCGCCCAACGGAGAGACGGGCACATTCGATCCACTGACCGGAACACCTACATCCAATCGGCAGGACACCCGCGCCAACCTATGGGGCTTCTTCGTGCAGGATGATTTCAAGATCAGACCGAACCTAACGATCAACGCCGGTCTGCGGTGGTCGTACTTCGGCCCCCTCTCCACCAAGCAGAACAACCTGAGCACGGTCGTCACCGGTACCGGAGCGAGTCTGCTAAATGCCGTCCGTCTGCGGCAGGGTGGCAATCTTTTCAATCCGCAGAAGATGAATTTCGGTCCACAATTAGGCTTTGCCTGGAGCCCGGTAAAGGACCAGGGCAGGTTCGTGCTCCGCGGCGGATTTGGCATCAACTACAACCAGGAGGAGATGGCCATCAGCGCGAACGGAAACGGCAACCCTCCGCATCTATTCAACGCTCACTTCTGCTGCAGTACTTTCGGTAGCCCGGATCCCAATATCCTCTACGGCATTCCATCGGACCCCAAATCGCTCTTCGGTTATCCTTCGAATCCAGCGACCCTTACGGCCTTTGATGCGAACTTCCTGCCTGTCAACGGCGCGACATCCTTGACCGGATATCCTTCGGACCTGCCGACGAACTACACCTATCACTACTCGCTCGATACGCAATACGATCTGGGAGCGAACTGGGTTGCAACCATCGGCTATCAGGGAAGTATTGGACGGCACCTGATCCGTCAGTACGATCTCAACTCAGTTGCCGTCGCACGAGCCATACCCTTCAACCCACACGTTTCAGCGCTCGATTTTTTTGGAAACGATGGCAATTCTCGATATGACGCACTGCTTACCAGCCTGAGGCATCAGTTCTCGAAAACGTTCATGCTCGAAGCACAATATGTCTGGAGTAAGAGCATGGATCAAAGCTCCCAGCCCTATTGGGAAGATCCTTACCCAAACAATCCGAGAAATTCCTGGGGGCGCTCGGACTACAACGTAGCGGATGGCTTCAAAATCTACGGATTGTGGCAGCCGAAATTCTTCACTGGCGGTCACGATTGGCTGGAAAAGGTTGCCGGCGGTTGGTCACTCAGCGCCATTGTCAACGCTCATACCGGCTTCCCGTGGACGCCGCTTTATCAAACCGGCACGCTTTACTACGGCGGCAGTCCCTACAGCAATCTTCGTCCGGCCGCCATAACGAAGGCCTTCGGCAAAGACTTGAGCAATGCAGCCTTCGAGTCAGGCCCGAATCCTTCCTCTGACGCCGTCAATCGTAACTTCCCCGACGGCGGAACGGCTTATTTCGCTCAACCCAACGCCGGAACCGCGCCGGCATTTCCTGCGCAGGGCACATTGCCGGATCAGGTATCCATCCAACGAAATACACTTACCGGGCCTCGCTACTTCGATACAGACGCCACTCTCACCAAGGCCTTTGGCCTGCCCAACAACAAAATCCTGGGAGAGAACGCGCAGGTTGAATTCCGCGCGGACGCGTTCAACCTCTGGAACCAGGTGAACCTCAAAGGGGGCGGGCAAAGTAACGGCGGCAGCATCGTCGATAACGTCACGAGTCCCAACTTTGGTCAGGCGCAGAACGCACTTGGCTCGCGCACCCTGGAGTTGCAGGCACGATTCCACTTCTAACTGCCTGCTTCACAAATTTAAGCTCTAACTATGGCCCGTCTCGCGACGGGCCATAAATTTGTGCACTGGAAATTGCATCTTAAGCAGAGAAAGGACATTTTCTGCGATGAAGCTATCTACCGCATTTGGCTCTTCCCTGCTCTGCGCTTCGCTGTTGCTCCCCATGGCATGCAACAAACAATCAGATTCGAAGATGAACTACGAGTCGGCCATCAACGATTACTACAAGGCCCATCCGGCCTGCCTCTGGTCGCAACCGAAGAAGCTTCCCGTGCAAGCCGCGACTTCCGATGACGCGAAGACCCAGGGCTACGACGCGCTGACGGATGCCGGACTCCTGACTCGTACTACGGGGGAAAAGAAGGTGATGATTGTCGCGTCGAAGCAGGTGAATAACTACGACGTCTCCGACAAGGGCCGCAGCGCATGGACGGCGGACGCGACGCAGCCGGGCTACGGCAACTTCTGCTACGGTCACCGCAGTATAACTTCCATCGATAACGTGACCGCAGGGGCAGATAACTCCGGCAACAAGACCGCTCAGGTGAGTTATCACTACAAGATCAGCGACGCCGCGCCCTGGGCTAACACGCAGGAGATGAAGACGGCGTTTCCTGATCTCGCCGAAGCGCTAGCCGGACCGAAGGTCGACAATGCTTCGCTGACCATGACCGGTGATCACTGGCAACTTGTGAAGCAGTAGAGTTAGATACTTGAACGACCGGCGCGCAGGTCCAGATCCCGTCTACCAGAATCGCGGATGAGGGCATCGCAACGCGGGGCCAAAAGCGATCAGCTACGGCGAACCGTAAGGCGATCCTGCGACAAGCGCTCCTGCACAAACGCGATCACCGCGTCGGTCATATACTCGGGCGGCGTTATCGGAAAGCGCGGAATGCCTTCAAGAAGCTTGACCGAAACGCCACGCCACTGTGGAGTGAGTTTCTCCGCGCCTGCATGAATCAACAGCGCATCGGCACGATCGAGGAACAGGCGCGCGGAATCTTTGAAGTCGGCCGTCGCGTTGTCGAGCACGCTGAGATAGAGGTCCGGCCGCAGGAAACCCAGAATGCTGTTCGATTCGATGATGGCATTCTCCGCGGCCGCAAGCTCTTTGCGCAGCCGTGGCATCGCGGCAGCCAAATTGCCGATACGCGTGCGCACCCAGAAGGAACGAACCGCGCCCGCCGCAAGAAAGCGAGCCGAGTCCGTACCGCTGCTCGCATTGCGCTCCTCGCTGACTGCAACGGTATGTTCGTCGGTTTGGCAGTCGCAGGGCTCGCCGTCGGCAGAGCAGAAGCCGTGGCCGAACTGCGTAATCTTGAAAGCGGTCCAGTGCATCTGCGGAAGACGCGCGATGATCGCCGCGACTACCGAGGTCTTTCCCACACTCCGCGAATGCCCACCTACGACAACGATTGCCATATATAGCTAAGACGCTGCGGCCGCTACTTGGGACGCCGCGTGAGCCGCGAGAGTGTCGCCAGCTCCTTGAGATATTCCTTGATTGGCCGCGCCGGTGTGCCCCAGAAGACGATACCCGGCCCGCGAATGCGCTTGCCTGACGGGATGCCAGCCTGCGCTCCCAGGATCGCACCCGGGCCGATCTCGACGTGATCCGCAATCCCCACCTGGCCGCCGACGATAGCGCCATCGGCGATGGTGCTGCTTCCCGAAATTCCGGTCTGCGCTGCGATCACGACGTTGCGGCCGATCAAGACGTTATGCCCAACGTGAACCAGATTGTCGAGCTTCGTGCCCTGGCCGATCCGTGTTTCTTCGAGCGCCCCACGATCAATGGTTGTGTTCGCGCCGATTTCGACATCGTCCTCGATCACCAGCCTGCCCTGCTGCGGAAACTTCGTGTACTCGCCTGTCGCGTTATCGCGAACATAACCGAAACCATCCGAGCCAAGCACCGCACCGGCGTGAATCACCACGCGATGTCCCAACTCCGTGCCAGGATAGAGCACCACACGCGGATAGAGATGACAACTTCTTCCAATGTGCACACCGTGTCCGATGACGACGCCGGCATCGATCCGCGAATACGCACCAATGCGTACACCGTGCTGAATCACCGCGTTCGGTCCGACAAAAACGCCTTCGCCCAACGACCCCTCGGCATCGATGTGTGCGGAGGGGTGAATTCCCGGTTGTGGATTCATGGGCGTCAGCAGCTCCGCGGCACGCGCAAAGGTCAGCTTGGCATTGCCGGTTAGCAGCATCGGCTTCGGGCTGGCTTCAGCAGCGAGTTTGCGCGAGGTGACGATGGCTCCGGCACGGCTGGCGTGCGCCGCGGCAAGCGCAGCTTCACTCTCCGCGAAGACAAGCTGGCTCGCGCCGGCATTGGAAGGAGCCGCGACGCCCTCGATTTCGAGTGTGGCCCCGTCGCCAGCGGCCGCGGGCAATCGAAGTTCCGCATCGAGTTGCGCGGCGAGTGCAGAGAGTCGCATGTCGTCAACTATAGAGCGATGGCTCGCCCGGCGGGCGGGTCTTCCATCGGCGATGCACCCAGAGCCACTGCTCCGGATAGCGCCGCACCCATGCCTCGATAGCCGTGGTGCAGATCTGCGTGTTGGTCACCATGTCTTGCTCGTCGTTGCCGGTGCGCACCAGGTCCAGGCGCTCGCCGAATTCGAGCACGTACTTTTTCTCTTTCTCGTGCCAGGTAAGAAATCCCGGCAACGTGGCGGCACCGGTACGCATGGCCACGCGCGCCAGCCCGGAGGCAGTGCAGGCTGGCGTACCAAAGAAGTCGACGAAGACTCCTTGCGGTGGCGTCATGTTGGTGTCCATCAGGATGCCTACGGTATCGCCGCGGCGCATTGCACCCAGCAGCCCGCGTGCAAAATCGTCTTTGTGCAGCACCGTGTTGCCGTGCAGACAGCGGATGCCGTTCACCAGGTAATCGACCAGCGGGTTGTCCAGCCGCCGGATCACCATGCTCATGGGATACCCCATGAGGGAGTGATAGAAGCTGGAAAGCTCCCACAGGCCGAGATGTCCGGTCACCACCAGCACGCCTCGTCCTTGGTCGCGGGCCGCCAGATAATGCTCCAGGCCGGCATAGCGGATCAAGCTGCGGGTGCTTTCTCGGGTGTAGCGAGACATGAGGCAAAACTCGGCGAGATGCAATCCCAGATTCCGGTAGAGCTGACGCAACGTGCGCCTGCGCCATGCAGCGTCGGATTCCGGATATGCAATCCGGAGATTGCGATCCCCTGTCCGTCGCAGCCTTCCCGTAAGAGCGAAGGCTAAAGCGCCCAGGCCTGCGCCGACAGGGCGCGCCAAGCTTCGCGGCAGAGCGCCCACAGCCCGCACCAGCCCCCACACCGCGATGAACTCGAGCCGCTGCCGCATCGTCGGGTGGATCGCTGTGCCTGCCTGCTTCTCGTGCAGACGATTTGTGGAGCGGAAAATCCGCACTGTCTCTGCTGAATCTCGCATATCCAATTCGGGGCTGTTACGCGACTATATCCGGTCTTACCGCCATCCGGTTCTCGCCGCGTAGAACACTCCGGGAAAAACTCAGGCCCGCCAAGAGAGCGGCGGGCCTGAGGCACTGCATTCCTGTTCCAGTGAAGCTGGTTCGCTTTTGCTTGCGAGTCTGGTACTCGTCCCGCTTACTGATCTTGGGTGGAGTGGAAGTATTTCGCCACGGTGCGAACGAACGGCTTCGCCGAGTCCGGCACCGCTACGTTGCCCTTCAAAATCGATTCGAAGGTGTTGTTCTCTCCGTTGTAGAAAGTGGTCGTGTCCTCGGTGTTCTGCGAGACGTCATCGCCCGTCAGGTCGATGCCGGCAAACAGGCCTTTGGAACGCGAATAGGTCAGCAACTCTGCATTCAGCTTCCAGTCGGTGCCGGCCTGCGCGTTACGCCCCACCGGACCCGCAGCGGCCGCGGCATCTCCGCCCAGCTTGACCTTGTTCTTCAGCAGGTCCTGAAAACCCTTTTGGTTGACAGCTACCAGAACCAGATCCGTCGCCTGGCCGCCAATCTGGAAGCCGAAGCTGCCGCCGGCGATGCGGAAGAACACCGGCGCGCTCCAGCCATGGCCGGTGCGGCAGCTAACCACGCCTTGGCCATACTGGCCGCCCACCACAAACGCGGCTTTCTTCATGCTCGGCACCACGCCGATGCACGTGGCTTTCTCCGTGATCTGATCCGGAATTGCCTTATCAGGCGTAGACATGACTTCGGTGATAACGCGTGTTGCCGCAGCCAGCCTGTTATCCAAGTCGGATTTGCTCGACGCCGCAGATACAGTCAGGCTTGCGCCTGCAAACCCAAGGCCCACAACGACAAGACCAGCAAGAAACTTTTTCATATTTCGCTCATTCTCCATGGTTGCGGAAAAGCTAGCCCGCGTGAATTGGTTGGACGCCCGCCGTCCGAGATGGCCCAAACAGCAGGCATCACTAGACTTCGCTCATCTACGCTGTGGTGAGATGCAAAAGCATAGCCCGCCGGAAGGCGGCGCTTGGAAAAAATCGAGGAAGGCGCATCGGGCAAAAAATGAGGGGTGCGACCGGCCACAATGGCCTTTCGCGCCCCATTCCCCAGATCTGCGTTGTTCTGGTTACCATCAGACGACAGACACGGTTACTTGTCAAACTTTTGGTTAAAATGATTGATTACCTAAGTGGGAGGACTACAGCTTGGGAAGAACAATCCCCTGTTGCTTCTGGTACTTGCCTTGCCGGTCGGCGTAGCTGATCTCGCAAACCTGGTCGGATTGGAAGAAAAGTATCTGGCAGAGCCCCTCGTTGGCGTAGATTTTGGCGGGCAGCGGCGTGGTGTTGGAGATCTCAAGCGTGACGAACCCCTCCCACTCCGGCTCAAACGGAGTGACGTTCACGATGATGCCGCAACGGGCGTAGGTGGACTTGCCCACGCAGATCGTGAGCACATCCCGCGGAATCTTGAAATATTCCACAGATCGCGCGAGGGCAAAGGAATTGGGTGGAACAATCACCGACTCCGCCTGGACAGTAACAAAGGAGCGCTCGTCGAATTTCTTCGGGTCAATGATGGCGCTGTTCACATTCGTGAAAATCTTGAATTCGTCCGAAACCCGGAGGTCGTAGCCGTAGGAGGAAAGGCCATAGGAAATCACGCCCTCCTTGACCTGTTTTTCGCTAAAGGGGGCAATCATGCCGTGCTGCCGCGCCTGCTCCCTGATCCACGTATCGCTCTTGATTGCCATCCTGCTCCTTGCCCAATCGGGTGCCGGCGTCCTAAATTACAGATCAATCGAGGTTTCCCGGTACTTTCTTCTTCGAATCTGCATCTTAATAGGGCACTATCGAAGATGACAACGTTGGGATCGTACCCGTCAAAACCAACAGCAGCCGCTGAACCAATTCTCTGGAGAATGCCTTGATCAAGCAAGACATCGTGCACCGGGTGATTGAACGGACGGGCCTCCCCCGCAACAAGGCCGAGGCCGCCGTCGATACCATTTTTGAGAGCCTGAAAAAAGCACTCGCCGCCGGGGAGCGCATCGAACTGCGCGGCTTTGGCGTCTTCAACGTGCGTCCCCGCAAAACCGGCATAGGCCGCAATCCGCGCACCGGCGCCGAGGTCACCATCACCCCGGGCAAAGCCGTCCGCTTCAAGCCCGGCAAAGAACTCCACCTGATCGATTAAATCGTAGAAGCGATCACATCAGGCTGATCGCGTCCATATCGAACACCAGACCACTGCGGGGAATGCCGGCTTTCTCTGCGTAGTCGCGTGCGGCGCGCAGCGCCCGGGAAAGCGCTTCGCGCCGCTCCGCTTTGAGCAGTAGATGGAAGCGGTAGGTGCGCTTGATCTTCGCGATGGGCGCCGACGCGGGTCCCAGCACGCGAATGCCCGGCAGCTCCGCCGATTGAAACCACTTGCCCAGCGTCGCCGCCCATCCGGCCGCCTCCTCCATACGCGGACTGCGCACCAGGATGTTCGCGATCACCCCATAGGGCGGATAGTGCATCCACTTGCGGTACTTCAACTCCTTTGCTGTGAAGCCGCGATAGTCATGCGCCCGCGCACACTGAATGGCGTAGTGCTCCGGGTGATAACTCTGCACCACGACGCGTCCCGGCGATTCGCCACGACCGGCGCGGCCGGAAACCTGCGTCAGCAACTGGAAGACGCGCTCCGCGGCGCGAAAATCCGGCAGGCTGAGCGCGTAGTCTGCGCCGACCACACCGACCAAGGTCACGCCGTGAATGTCGTGGCCTTTCGCGATCATCTGCGTGCCGACCAGCAGATTGATCTCGCCCGAGTGCAGCCGCGTGAGCAGCCGTTCCATATCATGGCGGCTTCGCACGGTATCGCGATCCATGCGCCCGATCCGTGCATGCGGAAAGATCTCCTGCAGACGCTGCTCGCCCTGCTGCGAACCGGCGCCGAGGAAGTACAGGTGCTCGCTCTCGCATTTCGGGCAATGCTTCGGCACGGTGCGGCGAAAGCCGCAGTAATGGCACTCCAGCCGCTGCCCGGCGCGGGCGTGCGCATCTGCCTGGGAGAGCGACCGCTCGTGCGTGATCGCATCAACACAATCGCCGCAATAGAGCTCGCGATTCGGAACCGCAGGCTCCTGAAAGGCCATCGGCCTGTGGTGAGTCAACGCGATGGCACAGTTCTCGCATTCCAGGCGTTCGCCGCAGGCGCGGCACATCACGACAAACGAGTAGCCCCGTCGATTGAGCAGGATGATCGACTGCTCGTCGCGCGCAAGCGTGGCCTCGGTCTCTGCGATCAGCCGGCGCGAAAAGAGCTGTTCCTGCCCGGTCTCTTGGAACTCCTGTCGCATGTCGATGAGCTCTACTTCCGGAAGCGGCCGCTGGTTCACACGCTCTGGCATCTCGATCAGCGCGTAGCGGCCGCGCTCGGCGTTGTGCCAGCTTTCTAGCGACGGCGTAGCTGAGCCCAGCACCACAGGGGCTTCTGCCAGCTTGGCCCGCATCACGGCAACATCGCGTGCGTGATAACGCGGGTTCTCCTCCTGCTTGTACGAGGAATCGTGCTCCTCATCGACGATGATGAGGCCGAGCCGCACCGCGGGCGCGAAGATCGCCGACCGCGTGCCCACAACAACGCGCGCCTCACCACGGCGAATGCGGTGCCACTGCTCCGCGCGTTCCTCCGGCGTAAGCGCGGAATGGAGCATCGCGACCTCATCGCCGAAAGCATGGTGAAGTTGCGCAGCTGTAGCAGGCGTAAGCCCGATCTCCGGCACCAGCAGGATGGCCGAGCGATCCAGATCAAGCGCGCGCTGCATCGCTGCCATGTACACCGCTGTCTTCCCGGAACCGGTGATGCCGTAGAGCAGATTGGCGCGGAAGCCCCCGTCGGCAAGCTGCCGCGCAATGACGTCAAGTGCCTGTTGCTGTTGCGTATTCAGCGCGAAGGATTGCGCGTGCAATCCGCTTAAGTGGAAGGCCTGTGGACGCTCCTCGATACGGATCAGCTCGCGTCGTACGAGTGAAGCAAGCGTTGAAGGCGGCACCAGCAATCCACGCAGCACCGTGACGGACAGCGTGCCACCTGCGCCGGCCAGCGTTGCGAGAATGGTCTGCTGGTTATCGTTCAGCTTCGGCAGGCGTTCCAGCTCCACCAGAACGGCATAGCGCTCGAGCCGGCGAGCATCGCGTGGCGCGGCCTCGACCGCGCGCGTGATCCATTTCTTGCGAGCCATGCCTTCGATGAGCTCGCGGCTCGCCCCGGTGGCGCGCATCAGCGTGGCGCGCTTTGCCGGCTCGCCGCCCAGCAGGTAATTGAGCACGGCATACTCCGCCGCCTGCTCTTCAGGCGCGCGGCGCGTGCGACGGCTGCTTCCCTGCTCCGCGCTTGACTGCAGAGCGCGCTCGCCCGCATCCGCAATGCGATAGACGATCTGCCTGCGCACCTCAGCTACGAGCGGCAGCATCGTACGCAGCACCTCCCCCAGCGGCGCCAGATAGTACTGGCTGATCCAGCGCGCAAGCTCCAGCAATTGAGGCGAGATGATTGCCTCGCCATCAAGGACGCGCTCGATGGTCTTCGCTTCGACCGGCGGAGGCTCATCGTGCAGGCGGGTCACGATCCCGATCAGCTTCTCATTGCGAAACGGTACGATGACGCGGCCGCCCAGCGGCGGCGGGTGCTCGGCATCGATGCGATAGGTAAAGTGCGCATCCAGCGGCACCGGCACAGCGACATCGCAAAAGGCAGCCATCTGACGCGAGAGTATCAGGGCACGAGGGCATCAGGATTGTGAGTAGAGGTCCGGAGTATTCGATTCCAATGGGAACTTCGCTGCATCCGATTCTTTGCCCCAGCATCTAGACCACTGATTGGAGAAATAAAGCGATGGCTGCAGAGAAGAAGGTTGCGTTTATTACTGGCGGAAACCGGGGCATTGGCCTTGAAACCGCCCGTCAGCTCGGCAAGCAGGGTGTGAAGGTTGTGATCGGATCGCGGGATGCCGAGAAGGGCAAAGCCGCTGCTGAGAAGCTGCGCGCTGAGGGTGCCGATGTCGACGCGATTCACTTCGACATAACCAAGCCTGCCGATTACCAGGAAGCCTACAAATATTTCGATAAGAATTTTGGCAGGGTCGATGTCCTGATCAATAACGCGGGTATCTCGAAAGAGACCTTCGGGGCTCCCAACAACGCCAGCTCGATAAATCAGGCCACCCTGCGTGAAATCTTCGACACCAACTTCTTTGGAACTGTCGAGCTGACACAGGTCCTGCTGCCGCTCATCAAGAAGGCGTCGGAAGGCCGTATCGTGAATCTTTCGAGCATTCTTGGTTCGCTCGCGCTGCATGCGGATCCGAAGTCACCTATCTATGACTTCAAAGTCCTTGCGTATGACGCATCGAAAGCGGCGTTGAATTCCTTCACGGTGCATCTTGCCCACGAGCTGCGGAATACAAACATCAAGGTGAACTCCGCCCACCCCGGCTGGGTGAAGACGGATATGGGCACGGACGCGGCGCCTATGGAGATTCCGGACGGAGCAAAGACCAGCGTGGAGCTTGCTCTTCTGCCCCCCAATGGTCCGACCGGTGCCTTCATCCACATGGGCGAAGCGCTTCCCTGGTAACAATGGGCGCGCTACGGCTGTAGTAAGTAACCGCTCAGGGCTGTGGACCCCGCGAGGGCGCCTTCAGTCCTAGCGCAGCCATCGCCATCTGCAGGTCTTTCCATGCCTCTTTCTTTTGCGCGGGATCGCGCAAAAGAAATGCGGGATGATACGTCACCACCGTCTGAATGCCGCGGTAGTCGTGGATGCGGCCACGCATGCTGCCTATGGATCCGCGCATGCCCAGCAGGTAGCTCGCCGCGGTTGCTCCCAACGCGACCAGCACGCGGGGGCGCACAATCTCGATCTGGCGTTCGAGAAAAGGCATGCAGGAGCGCGCCTCATCCGGTTCCGGCTTGCGGTTTTGCGGCGGCCGGCATTTCACAATGTTGGCGATGTACACCTGCTCACGTGTCAGCCCCATCGCCATAATCATATTGTTCAACAGTTGTCCGGCTCGGCCGACAAAGGGAAGACCCTGCGCGTCTTCATCCGCA
>JBJMGC010000036.1:0-9270 GCA_045808105.1 Acidobacteriaceae bacterium
AGGGGTTCTGGCGGCGGTCTTCTTGGACTGTGCGTTGGCATGCGGCATCAGCATGCAGGCTGCAAGGGCTACGGGCAGGCAGGCGATCCGGATCCATCGGCTGGTTCGTATCATCGGTGGTTCTCCTTTGCGCACGGCTGGCTCCGATTCCTTGATCGCCCGCCGGGCACCGTCAGCTTCAGCCCGGCGTGCGTTCTTGTCAAGAAAATCGTGCGTCCGGCAATTACTTCTGCTCCGCCGCTTTCTGCTCCGCGGCCACGGCAGCTTCCGCCGCCTGGAATCCGATCTTCGAGTGCGTGCCATCGCAGAACGGCTTCTTTGTCGAAGCGCCGCAGCGGCAAAGTGACACCGCAGGCTTACCCTCCAGGTTAATTTCCGTGCCATCCACATCGATCAGCCGGATCGGCCCCTCCACGCGCAGTGGTCCGTTGGGCTTTGCCGTTATCGTCACATTTGTATCTGCCATTTTTTCTCCCTTTTATTTGTAACAACGCTCTGAAGACTCTCTGTCATCCCGGCCGGAGCCGCGTCGCGTCAGCGAGACCGGCGCAGTGGAGGGATCTGCTGTTTCTTGCCGCACCGCGCATCCATTTACTTCGCTTCCACGCGCCGGGGCTTCTGCATCGGCACCACCTGCACCGTTACATCGCGCACCTCGGCCAGAAAGCGGTTGATCACCGAGCCGCGCAGCAGAATATCCACGCGCGAACGTGCCGATTGGCCGAAAACCACGTGCGAAATCCCTTCCTGCTTGGCAAATTGGATCAGCGCGTTCGACACCTTCTTGTCCTTCAGCACGACCACCTTCGCGCCCAGGTCCCGCGCCAGCCGCTGGTACTCCTCCATGCGGTGCTTATCTTCAGAGTTAGGATGCTCCGCCTCGTCCGGCGTCTCTACGCGCACCGCATACCAGATGGTCGAGAGCCGCGACGCAATGCGTGCACCCGCTCGCAGCAGCCGATCCGTGCCCGGCCGCGGTGAAAGGCAAACCATCACCTTCTCGGGAATCGGCGCCTGCTCCAACCCCTGCGACCGCCGGTAGTCTGCCGCCTGCGAACTCACTTCCGCAGCGGTCGTGCGCAGCGCCAGCTCACGCAGTAGGTTCAGATTGCCTTTGCGGAAGAAGTTCGCCAGCGACTGCTCGATCTTCTCCGGAGCGTAGATCTTTCCCTGGCGCAATCGCGAGCGTAGCTCCTCCACTGTCAGGTCGACATTGACAATTTCATCCGCGCGCTTCAGCAGGCTGTCCGGCACCGTCTCACGAATGGTTGTGTTCGCGGAGCGCGCCACAGCATCGTTCAATGTCTCCAGGTGCTGCACGTTCACCGCGGTCATCACATCGATGCCGGTATCCAGCAGCTCCAGCACATCCTCGTAGCGCTTGCGGTTCTTCGAGCCCGGCACATTCGTATGTGCCAGCTCGTCCACGATGCAGACCTGCGGATGTCGCGCCAGAATGGCATTCAGGTCCATCTCATGCAGCACGACCGAGCGGTAGGGAATTGCGCGCTGCGGAATCACCTCCAGGTCGCGGATCATCGCTTCGGTGTCGACGCGCTTGTGCGGTTCCACAAAGCCAATCACTACATCAATGCCCTGCTTGCGCATCAGGTGCGCATCTTCGAGCATCTGGTAGGTTTTGCCCACCCCAGGCGCCGCGCCCAGATAGATCTTCAGCTTCGCCGGTTCCGGCGGCAGCGCGCGCTCTGCCGGGTCCACCTGCGACCCGGAAAGATCGCTCGGCTGCGAGCCAGAAATATCCGTCGGCCGCGGTGGATCAGGGACGGGACTCTGCATCGGCTCGCTCATCTCAGCCCACCTCGACGGTGTGGCGCGGAAGCCTCGTTGGCGCCAGCGGCATCGTGAAGCTGAAAGTCGTGCCATGCCCCACACGGCTTTCCACCGACACCTGTCCATTCATTAGTTCGATCAACCGCCGCACCAGCGCCAGTCCCAGTCCCGTTCCATCTGGTCCCGCGCTGCCCACGGCGCCGCGCACCTCTTCTGCGGACCGCGGGCCCTGTACGAATCTTCCGAAGATGCGCTTCAGCCGCTCCGGCTCAATCCCGACGCCTGTATCTCGTACGAAAAACTGCACTCGCTTCTTGTGCTCCTCCGCTTGCAAAACAATCGTGCCCTTCGCCGGCGTGAAGCGCAGCGCATTCGACAGCAGGTTGTCCATCACGCTCTTCAGCGCACGCCGGTCGCCGTAAATCGGCGACAGATCGCTGAACGCCTCAATTTGAATCTGCACATCGCGCTTGCGCGCTTCCTCCTGAAACCGCAACGCGGCATCGCGCAGGATGTCGATTGGCCGCACTGGTTCCATCCGCAGCTCGCGCCGGCCGGTGTCCAGCTCGGCCACGTCGATCAGGTCCGCCATCAAATCATTCAGCCGCTCGGCCTCTTCCTGCGCGCCGTTGATGAGATCGCTCTGCAGCGGTCGCAAATCGCCGGCAAATCCTTTGGTCAGCGAGTAGAGCGCCAGCCGTAATTGCTCGAGGGGCGTCCGCAGCTTGTCCGACGCCACACCTATGAAGCGCGTCTTGAACCTGTCCAGGTCCTGCAGCTCCGTCACATCTTCCAGCACGCTCACCGCGCCCAGCAGCTTGCCGTCGTTGTCGCGGATAGGCGTCGTCCGCAGCCGATAGCTGCGCTCCGCCTGCCCAATCCACATCGGCAGCAGCGCCGCTTCGCCCTCGTGCGCCACTGGCCGCTGCATGGAAACAGCATCGCGAACCGCCTTTAATATCTTCTGTCCGCCCGGCGTGTTCTCAAGCGCAATGCGGTCCCCCGCCGATCCGCCCAGCAGTTGCTCCGCCGCCGTGTTCACCTTCAGAACCTGTCCCCGCGCGTCGGTCACAATCACCGGCTCGAATATCGACTGCACCACCGCGTCGGAGAGCTGGTGCTCCATCTGCTTCCGCCCAAACTCCGTTTCGCGCAGATCGCGCACATGCACCACCATGCGATTGACGTCGGTGGCGATCTTTCCCAGGCTGTCGTCGGCGCTCCAGTCCAGCCGCTGCTCCAGGTTGCCCTGTGCAATGCCCCGCACCTGCTCCGCCGCGTGCTTCAGGGGGCGAAGCACCGCAATGGCAAATCCAACTGCGATGCAGATAGCGCAAGGGATCGCGATCCAGGCGACCAGCGTCGCCGTACGCGCCAATTCATCCCGTGCCGCGACCTCATGCAGCGTGCTCACGGCGAGCACCGCGACCGTGGCGACCAGGGCCACCAGCAGCAACAGTCCGGCAATCAATCGCTGGTTCAGGCTCATGGCTGAGATCTACTAGACGACACGTCTCCACAGTGTGACACAGTAGGCCGGCTTCTCAAGCAGTGCGACCTCACGTGGCTTGGTAGCGGGAGAGCACGTCCGCCAGCGTTACAGTGCCTTCAATGGCGCCACGGCTGGCGCGATTCTGGATGGGAAGGATCGGCCACCGCGCCAGGTGCGGCAGCGCCGAATCCAACGGCAGATCGGGAAACAGCAGCGGAATGCGATCGGGCTTCAGCACATTCGCCAGCACCGTCTCCGGCGCGTGCACCGCAGCCAGCGAGCCCAACTCCGCGCGTGTCATCGAATACCAGGCATGCCCCGGCAGCCGGATCAGGAAGACATCTGCATGTTTCGCATCCAACTCCGCCGCCGCCGCGCTCAACGTCGTACCGGAGTCGATCACCGGTACAGACAATGGACGCAGCGCGTCCTCCAGATGGAGCACCACCTCTTCCCGCTGCTCCTCCATCGAAGGCAGGTCCAGCCCATCCTGATGTGTGAACACCTCGAAGATGGCCGAGCTCTGCAGGCTGCGCGAGACCAGGTACGCGATCGTGTTCGCCAGAATGACCGGGAGAATGATTGAATAGTTGCCGCTCACCTCCAGCACCATGAATACTGACGTCAGCGGCACCCGCAGGAATGCGGCGAACAGCACCCCCATGCCCACCAGCGCGTAGGCGCCGACCGTGATGTGCAGGCTGGGGTAGTAGATCTTCTCGAACGTTCCAATCGATGCGCCCAGCATCGCTCCGATGAACAACGTCGGCGCGAACATCCCGCCCGGCGTGCCGCTGGAAAACGAAAGCGTCGTCGCCAGGATCTTCAGAAGGGCCAGAGCCAGCAGCAGCTTCCAGGTGAACTGCCCATGCATCGCCTGGTTCATCACTTCATAGCCCGGGCCCATCACCTGCGGAAAACCAACGAAGCCGATCAGCCCCACACAAAGCCCGGCCACCGGCGACTGCACAAAAAATGTCCACCGCGGCAGATTGCGCAGGCGCGGCCGCAGGTAGCCCAGCGCATGCGAGAAGATACTCGCCGCCAGGCCGCCGATCACACCCAGCACCGCATAGGCCAACAGCTCGCGCGAGTCGGTCACCGTCACGGAGGGTATCTGGAACATCGGCTCCGATCCCCAGAAATGCCGCGCCACCACCACACTCGAAATCGCCGACAGCACTACCGAGCCCAGCACCGCCGCGCTCCATCGTCCGATGACCTCTTCAATCACAAACAGAATGGCCGCAATCGGCGCATTGAATGCAGCTGCCAGTCCCGCAGCCGCACCCACCGGCGCGAAGAGCCGCAGCCGCTGCCGGCTCATCCCCAGCCTGCGGCTGATCACCGAAGCCACACCAGCGCCGATCTGTAACGACGGATCCTCCGGTCCCAGAGAAAACCCGCCGCCCAGCGCCAGCGCCGACGTGATGAACTTCCCGATCACCGTCTTGAACGAGATGTAACCGTTGTAGATGTAGAGCGCAGCCTTCGTCTGGTTCACGCCGCTGCCGCGTGCAGCAGGGAAGAACCACTGCACCAGCGCCGCTACGATCGCGCCCATAATCACCGGAACGAAGATGAGCCGCAGCAGCCCCGGCTGCAGCGCGGACCCCAGGGTCAGCGTCTGTACCCAGCTGATCGCCACCCGGAAACTCACCACCAGCAAACCCGAGATGATGCCGATAAAGATCGACAGCACCAGGAACAGCCGCTCGTCGCGCGTGGGCGCGATCTTGAGCATGTCGATCTGCGACATCTGCAGCGGCTCAATCGCAGGCATCGTCTCGTTCGCGGCATGCTCCGGCAGCACCGTGGCGTCTGTCCCGGCCTTCGACTGCGGGGTTGTGTCTGTCGTGCTCATGCGCTCTGTGTGCTCGTCGCCCTGTTCATGTCGTTCTTTTCAGCTCGGCCTGCTATCTACTGCTCGATCGTCTCCGGCGAAGCCGCAATGCGCAGCAGCGCGGCGTCATCACCCGCCGGCTCTCCGCATACACGCTCCGTCACCTGTTCGGTGTCGTACACCAGTTGCATCGTGGCCTGCTCCAGTTGTGCGTCCTCAACCAGCGCGGCTATTGTCAGCCGCGGTCCAGGGCTTTGCCACCGGTTGCCGAGCGCGGCCATCTGCTGGTTGTTATCGATCTGGACTCTACCGTTCTGCGCCTTGCCGTTCTGCGGTAGATTGCTCTGCCCGGCCAGTCCGTTCGCGCACGCCATATATCGCTTCCGGGCGATCTCGTACGCGCGCACCACGCGCCGCAGCCGCTCCCGCTGGGGCAGCGCCGGCGACGGGTAAACCGCCATCACCGCATTCGCGATCCGCAGGTTCTTCTCCACCTGTGCGCGGTCCGTCAGGGGATGCGCAGCGCTGCCTGCATTCAGTGCCCGGTCCAGATAGCTCCGCGCCGTCCTGTATCTCGCCAGCAGGAATGCCGTCTGCCCCGCGCCTTCCAGCGCCCGCACCACGACTGGCCGCCGCCCTGCTATCTCTTGATAAATGTGCAGCGCATCCGCCGGCGCGTGCGCGTCTGCCATCATCGCTGCTACCTCCAGCAGGCCCGGCGTCGTCGTGTCGTTGCCGGCCGCTATCAGCAATTGGTCCCGCGCATCGCCGAACCTCTTCTGTTGGATGAGATAGCGCACCTGCTCCAGCCGCACCTGCCGTCGGCGAATCGCGCCATCCCCCTCCCATACCCCATAGATCGATAATTCGTAGTGCTGCAGCGCCGTCCCTTGCTGCCCCTGCCGTGCCGCCAGCCGCGCCAGTTGCAGGTTGATGTTGCCATCGCCCGGCTGCCTCTCCCATAGCGTGTTGAAGTACGCCGTTGCCTCCTGCAGCCGGCCCGCCTGGGCCAGTGCGCTGGCCAGCTCCACCTCGGTATCATGATCGTCCGGGGCATCCCCCAGAGCGAGCCGCAGGTCGTAGACCGCGGCCTTGGCATTGTTATGCGCCAGCGCATCCTCGCCCCGCCGCTTCCAGCGCGCCGCCGCGTCGCTTTGATGTTGTGAATACGACCGGAAAATCAGCCAGGTCAGCAGAGCCAGCACGCAGGTGACGGCAAAAACGCTGAGCAGGGCAAGCGTATCTTTAAAGACGAGGTGTCGTTTGGCCAGCCGTTCGGCGGGCGTCAGTGGGGTAGCGGCTCGAAAAAAGGGGATCGTTCTCAACACGAGGGCTTTCCTTAGCCTAGTCTGTCCTGCGCGGGACGCAAAGCGGCCACGCTGGTTCCGGCGTGCATCGCATACGAAGGGAGATGCTGATCATGCAGAGACGCGATTTCCTGAAATCGGCTGCCGCCATTGCTGCCCTTATGGCTCTGCGGGACGAGGCCGTCGCCGCCCCTGGAGAGATTCCCCGCCGCACCCTCGGCCGCACCGGCGAATCCGTTTCCATCATCGGCCTCGGCGGCCACCATATCGGCCGTCCCCATGTCTCGGAAGAGGAGGGCATCCGTATCATTCGCACCGGGCTTGATGCAGGCGTCAACTTCCTCGACAACTGCTGGGACTACAACGATGGCGAAAGCGAGCGCAGGATGGGCCGCGCCCTCCAGAATGGCTATCGGCAGAAGGCTTTTCTGATGACCAAGATCGACGGCCGCACTCCCGCCGCCGCGTCAAAGCAGCTCGAAGAGTCGCTTCGCCGCCTGCAGACAGACCACATCGATCTCATGCAGATCCACGAAGTCATCCGCCCCGGCGATCCCGGGCAGGCCTTCCGTCCCGGCTATGTCGTCGATGTCCTCAAGCAGGCGCAAAAGGCCGGCAAAATCCGTTACATCGGCTTCACCGGCCACAAGAGTCCGGAGATCCACCTCAGCATGATTGAAGCCGCCGACCGTAATGGCTTCACTTTCGATACCGTGCAGATGCCGCTCAACGTCATGGATGCGCAGTACGATAGTTTCACGACCAAAGTGCTGCCCGTCGCGCGCAAACACAACATGGGCATCCTCGGCATGAAGCCAATGGGCGATAGCCTTCTTCTGCAAAGCCACACTGCCACGCCAGTCGAGTTCCTGCACTATGCCATGAGCCTGCCCGTCTCGCTCACCATCACCGGCTGTGATTCCATGCAGATTCTCAATCAGGCTCTTACTCTGGCGCGCAACTTCCATCCCATGCCGCAGGAAGCCATGACCGCGCTCCTCGCCAAGACATCCAACGCAGCCGTTGCCGGCCACTATGAGAAGTACAAGACGTCTAACATGTTCGACGGCACCATTCACAACCCGCAATACCTGGGTTAGAAGAGAAGACGCGCATGTCCGCCAACCTTGTCGCAAATCCGGTCGAACTCTCCGCCGCATTGCTCGCTAAGCGCGACGAGCTCCATCGCCGCCTGCGGGAACTCGGAAGTGTCATCGTCGCCTTTTCCGGCGGTGTGGACTCCGCCTACCTGGCGCACGCCGCCTACGCCGTCCTTGGCGCCAACGCGCTCGCCATCATCGCGGACTCGGCCTCCCTCTCACGCCGCCATCTGCGTGAGGCCATCGCGTTCGCCGCTTCCCAATCCATCCCGCTGCTCACCATCGCTACTGCCGAGCTCGCGAGTGAAGAGTATGCCCGTAACGATGCGACTCGCTGCTTCCATTGCAAGGACGAGCTCTTTACCGTGCTTGAGCGTGAGCGCACCGCGCGCGGCATCGCGCACGTCGTCTACGGCCTCAATTCCGATGACACCCGCGACTACCGCCCCGGCCAGAAAGCGGCTGTCGAGCACGCAGTGTTCGCGCCGCTCGCAGACGCCGGCCTGACCAAAGAAGACGTGCGCATGCTCGCTCGCGCCGCCGCGCTCGATGTCTGGGACAAGCCCGCCTCCGCATGCCTCTCGTCGCGCATCGAATATGGCCGCCGCGTCACGCCGGAAGTTCTGGAACAGGTCGAGCGCGCCGAAGACGCCCTCGCCGAACTCGGCCTGCGCCGCTTTCGCGTCCGCCATCATGGCAGCATCGCCCGTGTCGAGCTCGCGCCCGAGGAGATGGATGCCGCCCTCAACCGCGAGATGTTTCAGCGCATCGGTGCCGCGATCCGCGCCGCCGGTTTCCAGTACGCTGCCGTTGACTGCGACGGCTACCGCTCCGGCTCCATGAATGAGGTGCTTCCGCTCGCCATGCTTACGGGTAGCTCGAAATAGCGGCAATCTGCATCAGATGAGAACAACCATGCGCATTGGCTATCTCGAATGCTTTGCCGGTCTCAGCGGCGACATGCTGCTTGGCGCGCTGGTCGATGCCGGTGTCTCGCCGGCGCTCCTGCAGCAAACCACCGCATCTCTCAACCTCGGCGCAACCCTCGCTTTTGATTCCGTAGATCGCAGCGGCATCGCCGCACGCAAGGCCCGCGTCCTCGTCGACGGCAGAGAAGCCGACGCCCCGCCCGCGCACCATGATGAGGACCATCCTCATCATGACCACGATCACCCGCATTCGCACGATCACGGCCCCGTCCGTATCCATCAGCACGGCCGCAACCTGCCGGCCATCCGCGAGATCCTCATCCAGGCGCCGATTCCAGCCGACGTCCGCGCCTTCGCGCTTCGAGCCTTCGAGCTCCTCGGTCACGCCGAGGCCGCCATCCACAATGTGCCACTCGATCAGGTACATTTCCACGAAGTCGGCGCCGTCGACGCAATCGTCGATATCACCTGCGCCGCGGTCGGCCTCACTTCGCTCAATGTTGACCGCTGGTATTGTTCGCCCGTGAACGTCGGCAGCGGTTACGTAGATTGCGCGCACGGCCGCTTTCCCGTACCCGCGCCCGCCACTGCAGCGCTTCTTCGCGGCGTCCCGACCTACAGCGAAGGTCCGGCGATGGAGCTCGTCACCCCCACCGGCGCCGCCGTTCTGCGCGCACTCGATTGCGAGTTCTCACGTCCCGCCGCCATCTTCGAGCACATTGGCTACGGCGCCGGATCTCGCAATCCAGCTCGTTTTCCTAACGTCCTGCGTATCAGTATCGGCGAATCCGTTTCGCTGGCTACCGAC
>JBJMGC010000037.1:0-10901 GCA_045808105.1 Acidobacteriaceae bacterium
GGCCGCGCCCCCGCTAGAGCGCCAGATCGATCTAAAGCATCGCCATCCTGGCCCGCGCGGGCACAGAGTATCGGCTGAGTCCGTATAGCACCACACTGTGACCCGCATTGTCGGTTCTGGCTGAATGGGGCGCCCGACACCGCAAGCGCCCCGAAAGACAATCGTTAAGGTCTCTGCTCCGTTAATGCTTCTGTTCCAGCGAACTCGCGTAGGCTGCCACAAAAGCATCCAGCGCAGAGCTTTGGCTGCCTGCATTTTCCGCGTCAAATGGGCCTGACCATACCTGGCCAAAGGCATTACTGGCATTTCGCGAGTGGTTCCAGATGCTCTCCGCGTTTGTGATCGAGAACGTCTCGTATTGCGGATGCGGGATCGCGTAATTCAGCGCCATCAGATTTCGCATGAAGATGCCCTTGAACTGCACACCATCAGCGCCGCAGTTCGGCTCGCAGGTATCATGCAGCACCCCATTGCCGTCGCTCAGGTGCGTGATAGCCGCATTCGCGATCGTGTTCGCCGTAGTCAACAACTGCGGCGACGGCTGGGCGCGATTCAGTTCCACCAGGCCGCCGAGAATCACGCCCTGGTTATAACTCCAGGTGTTCTGTCCGTTGTTCTTGCATGTGGTGAGGTCGAGTCCGTCATTGATCAGGTTCTGGCTGTTGATCATGCCGGACTGCTGAAACCACGCCCATTCCTTGTTTGCCCATGCCAGATAGCTGGCACGGTCTCCCGGCGCAACCCGGTTGGCAAGGTGTGCGGCGACGGAGAGGAATAGTTCATTTGCGATCGCATTCTTGTAGGTTTTGTCTTTGCTCCACCAGATGCCTCCGCCGCAGGTTGAATCCCACCCACCGCTCATGTCAGTGAAGATGGACGATGCCATCTCCAGATACTGCTGTGTATGGGTGAGATCGTAGGCGCCGATCCAGGCCAGCGCCCACCAGCCCTCGTCGTCGTAATAGTTGTTTAGGAAGCCGCTGTTGGTCTTTTGCGCCTGCTGGAAACTATTGGAGAAAACAGCGGTGTAGCTGGCTGTGCGCGCCACCAGCGAATAGTCGGCCAGCATGGTGAGCACGTTTGCAGAGTTCCACCAACCGGTCGTCTGGTAAAGACCGGTGGACTGCGTGTACCAGGTCTGCAGCTTGTCGATACCGGCCACTGTCTGCTTCTGGATCTGCGCGGGCGGTGGTGTAGGAAAGGCGGCTGATGTCTGTGCATGCGCGGTCGCACAAAGAATGGCTGCGATTGTGGTAACGATATACAGGCAGGGTCTACGAAGCATCGGGGGAGGCTCCTGTTTCTTGAATTCGGATCAGGGCGCCGGTGGCCGCATTGAACGTGCGAGCGCACCGCAAAACTCTGATGCCCGCCACCCTAGTTCCGGCGGCCGATCCTGTCAATATGCCGTCAATTCCGATGCTTCAATGGCGGAGCCGATCCAAATAAGGTGAATGAGAGGCATGCTTCTCGGCTACTGGCATACCTCGCATTCCTTCACGCGGCCTTCTGTGCCGGGCTGCTTGCTTCATCCAGCTTGGCAATAGCACTTGGCGGCAGCTTCAGCCGCGTCGCCTCAACCAGGTCCTTGAGTTGATCGAGCGACGTGGCGCTGGCGATCGGTGCGGTGACTCCGGGCTTCGCAATGAGCCACGCAAGGGCGATGCGCGCCAGCGTCGAATGCAACTCCGCAGCAACCGCTTCCAGCGCGTCGATGACGGCGAAACCGCGGTCGTTCAAGTATTTTTCCACCATCGGCCCGCGCGCTTTGCCACTTGCATCCTGCTTCGAACGATATTTTCCGGTCAGAAAACCCGCTGCGAGAGAGAAGTAGGGGATCACGCCAATGCCATACTCCTGCACGACGGGAAGCAGATCGCGTTCGAATGCGGCACGCTCCATCAGCGAGTAATTGGGCTGCAGGCACTCGTAGCGCGTCAGATTGTTCTGGCGGCTGATTTCGATTGCTTCCTTCAGCCGTGCTCCGGTGTAGTTCGAGGCCCCGATTGCCCGCACCTTGCCCTGCTTCACCACTTCGTCGAAGGCAGCCAGGGTCTCTTCCAGCGGAGTCTCCGCGTCGTCGGTGTGTGCCTGGTAGAGGTCGATGTAGTCGGTCTGCAATCTCCGCAGCGAGGCTTCGATTGCCGCGACGATGTATTTCCCGCTGAGTCCTTTTTTGCCATCGCCCATGTCAAAGCCAAGCTTGGTAGCCAACACCACCTGACCCCGCCTGCCGGAGCGCGCAAACCACTTGCCGATCACCGCCTCCGATTCACCCCCTGTGTGCCCGTTGGCCCAGCGCGAATACACATCCGCCGTATCGATGAAGTTCAGTCCTTCGTCGAGCGCTGCATCCAGCAGCCGGAACGACTCTCTTTCATCCACAGTCCATCCAAAGACATTGCCACCCAGGCACAGTATCGGAACTTGTAAAGAAGACCTGCCAATCTGACGCTTCTGCATGAAATTGCTCCTCAAGAAGAAGGATGCGCTCCTGTGGTGGAAAGTGCCATCAGGCGCCGATGAATTCGATTTCCGCTATTTCCGGTAGCATGGTAAGGGTATGCACGATCTGCAATTCGTCAGGGCCAACCTCGCGCTGGTCGAAGGGAAGTTGCGCGCACGTGGACAGGACCCGACAGCCTTGCTCGGCAACTTCTCCGCGCTCGATGCCGAGCGCCGCGAGCGCATCACTGAAGCTGAGACGCTGAAGGCGCGCCGCAATAGCCTCAGCGAAGAGGTGGGGCGCAGGAAACGCGCAAAAGAAGACGCTACTGCCCTGATGGAAGAGACGCGCCAGCTCAAGGAAACACTCGACGGGCTCGACGGCTCTGCCGCTGCCCTGGACGAACAGCTTCGCGCCATTCTCGCCAGCATTCCTAATCTGCCGCATGGTTCCGTGCCTGCCGGCACCTCCGAACACGACAATGTGGAGCAGAAGCAATGGGGCGCCAAACCGCACTTCGACTTCACTCCGCGCCCGCATTGGGAGCTGGGAGAGGCTCTCGGCATTCTCGATCTGGAGCGGGCCGCCAAACTTTCCGGAGCTCGTTTCGCCGTCTACTGGGATCAGGGCGCAAGGCTGGAGCGGGCGCTGGCGAATTTCATGCTGGATGTCCACACGCGCGAGCATCGCTATCGCGAAGTGCTGCCGCCGGTGATGGTGAATAGCCGGTCGCTCTTCGGCACGGGCCAGTTGCCCAAATTCGCGGACGATCTCTTTCGCTGTGCCGATGGCGAGGGCTTTACGCCAGGGCAGTATCGCGACAACGATCACTGGTTGATCCCGACTGCGGAGGTTCCCATCACCAATCTTTTCCGGGATGAGGTGCTCGACGAATCGGCGCTGACCATTTCACTCACTGCCTACACGCCATGCTTCCGGTCTGAAGCCGGTTCTTACGGCAAGGATGTGCGCGGCATCATCCGCCAGCATCAGTTCCAGAAAGTTGAGCTGGTGAAGTTCACGCGGCCGGAGGACTCCGAAGGCGAGCACGAAAAGCTTACGCGCGATGCGGAGTCGATGCTCGAACGACTCGGGCTGCCCTATCGCCGCGTCCTGCTTTGCGCCGGCGACATGGGATTTTCCGCATCTAAAACATACGATCTCGAAGTCTGGTTGCCGGGTCAGGGGCTCTATCGCGAGATATCCTCCTGCAGCAACTTCGAAGCCTTCCAGGCGCGGCGCGCAAATATTCGCTATCGCCCGCAGGGCAGGAACAAGACTGAGTTTGTCCATACACTGAATGGCAGCGGCCTGGCTATTGGGCGCACCTGGCTGGCGATTCTGGAAAACTATCAGCAGGCCGACGGGTCGATACGAGTGCCGGAGGCGCTGGTGCCTTATATGGGCGGAGATACTTTGATTGAGAAGCGGAGCGGCAACGCGCGATGAAGACATTGAAGAGTTATCTGTTCTGGACCTATCAGCGGGGCAGCTTCCACTACGACGTCATGGTGACGCTGATTCTGCTGTTCCTTTTTGTTTCGCCGCGCTTTATCAACTTTCACGCTCGCCCCGAAGAGCCCAGCTCGCGCGGTCATGGCGTGCTGGTGCATGTGGGTCAGAATGGCCGATTCACTTTCGAGGTGGGCGCCGACCAGGTGCCGGAAACCTCCGATAAGGGCAAATTGCGCGGAGAGCTCGAATCCAGCATCGCACCAGTAGCGGGTGCAGTTTCCATCGACCGCTGGCAGGAGCAGAGGGATTCCAGTGGCAGAGTGGAGAGTTATAAAGTCTGGGCACGCCGCTGAAAGAGGCAGGAATGAAGCGAATCGTATTGGTATCCGCTGCGGTGATCTGTTGTGCCTTTTCAATCGTCCGCGCGCAAAGCTGTGATCCCGCCAAGGTGCTGGCGCAGATGGACACTGCCGCTGCAAAATTTCAGAGCACGCAGGCGGATTTCAAATGGGATGTGCTGCAATCGGTCGTCAACGAGCACGACGTCCAAAGCGGCACCATTTACTTCGAGCGGCACAGTTCATCCACTTCGATGGCCGCGTACATCAAGCAGCCTGCCGAAAAGTCAGTTTTCTATGACGGCAGCACTCTGACGCTGCTTCAGCCAGAGATCAAGCAGGAAACACTCTTCAGTGCCGGCTCCAACCGTAGTCAGTACGAAAGCTTTTTGACTCTTGGCTTTGGAGGCAGCGGCAAGGATCTGCAGAGCAACTGGACAGTGAGCTGCCAGGGTATGGAGTCGATCGACGGGACGCAGACCGCGAAGCTGGACCTGAAGCCGAAGCAGCAGGCTGTCGCTAACACCTTCTCACATGTAACCGTGTGGATCGATCCTACGCGCTCGCTCAGCCTGAGACAGATCTTCTATGAACCTTCCGGCGACAATCGCACGGCAACCTACGGCGGCATCAAGTACAACACAAAAATTCCTGCCGACTTGTTCAAGCCCAAAGCCAGCGGCTACACCGTCATCCGGAAATAGCTGGAGCCTACTCGCGGGTTGCCATCCGTGATGCGAAGGCCGCCCCGGCCAGAATACAGAGCATCGGGAATGCTTCGATCGTGTATCGGGCTTCCGGCGCTTCAATGGTTGCGAGCAGCAGGCTGCGCAGCATGCAATAGATAACGATGGCTGCTATCACCGTGGTGGCTTTGTGCCGAAGGCGCCATGCGCCCAGTGCGGCCATGGCGATGTAAGCAAAGTTCAACAGAGCATATGCGGCCGCGAACTCGGTCTCTGCATGGTGGCGGTCATACTGCCACCATCGCAACTCGATGTTCAGCATCTCTGTGCGTGGCCGCAGCCACATGTCCAGGACGCGTAACAGAGGCAGTGCTACATAGCTGCGCAGCGGATGTCTGTGTTCGCGCTCGGCTGCCAGCGCACCGAAGCGCCCGTCGATCGCCGGAGTAAGTGTAGTGTTCCCGTTGTATGCGGCGACGACGTCAGCAGTCTCCTCGTGCTCTGCCGCTGAGTCAAAGGCGCGCGTGGGGAGCAGGTTCACCTCCAGCTGCGCGTTGTCCACGTTCCAATAGATATCCGAAGTTGAGGTAAAGTCGACGATCCAGGTCTTCATCCAGCGCTGGAAGCCGGGCGCGGTGAATTCGCCGGGGTCGGTGGCATAGCGGGGCGCCAGCGGCTCAAACAGGTGGAAGGTGCGGAGGTTACGCGCAGTCCAGAATGCGAACGGCACAACGGACAATAACCCGGCGGTGACAACGTATCGCCAGGCGCGAGCCCGGCCCAGCGGCGTCCGTCCGACGAAGCTGCGATTTGCAAACAGGACAATCGCGAGAAAGCTCGCAACCGCCAGCAGCGCGCCATCCGGACGCAGCAGAGTGGCGTAACTCAAGCTTGTTGCCAACAGCAGGCACGGGAGCCATCCGGGACGCATCTGCAGCCACGCGATACCGGCGCAGGCCAGGGCGACACAGAAGATGGAGAGCGTCTCGGTCAATGGCGCCGCAACATAGTTTGCAGTGAAAGGACACAAAGCGGCCAGATACAGCGCCCACATTCCCGCACGCCGTCCGGCGATAGTTTGCGCTGTCCACGCGACGATCAGAGCCGAGATCAGATCGATGGCCACCTGCAGGTACAGCACAGCGCCGTAATGATCCACGCCAAAGACGCGAAAGCACGCGGCGAGGAAGAGCGGGTAGCCGGGAAGACGGATCAGGGTGGGCTGGACTGTGGCTCCCGCAGCGGTGAACTCCGTTCGTCCATAAATGCCGTGCGTCAGCCAGTTCTTCGCGATATCGCCGTAAGTGAGGCCGTCGCCGTTCACCTGCGGGAAATGCCACAGGAACCAGAGGCGCAGCCATGTCCCAAGCGCCAGAGCAAGCAGCACGATCGCAATGGTGCGGTAGGAGCGTCGCATTGGTTGGCATCATACAGAGAAAGCCGCGGCGACCAGAGAGAGCCTAGCGGTTGGCCCCGTGCCCGCCGCGCTGTACTCTGATTTGGACCCTCTGGATGTAACGCCATGACCCGCCAGATTTTTTACGATCCCGAGCGTAAGCGTTGGAAGCGGCTGCGTCGCGTCCTGGATCTGGCCGCGGTTGCCTCCACGCTGCTGCTGGTCGCGTTTTTTCTGGGGGTCATCCATAGGGAGCAGCTGCCCGACCTGCTGCTGCCGCAGCAAAAGCGAAATTACAAGGCGGTGAAGGGCCGCCAGACCGCCGAGGCGCGGCGCGCTGCACTGCGTGCGGCACATCGCAGGACGACAAACCGTCGAGCCTCCGAAGTTCCGTTGAACACCGGTGAGGGTCTGCGCGCGACGTTCTATACGGATGACAACCCTGCAAGCTACTCATCGCTGAAGCAGCATATCCACCAGATTGACATGCTGTTTCCGGTCTGGCTGAATGTGAACGATCCCAGCGGCAATCTTCTTGGCGATGTATCTTTCGCGCCTGCCCACACGTACCGGATCGTGGATGACAAAGGGATCGTACATGGGGTCGACCCCGACAACAAAGTCCAGCAAGTGATCGCGAACGCGCACGAAGATACTGAAATCTTTCCGTTGATTCGCAACTACAACATCCTGACCGGTGTATGGGACCCGGTGATTGGCGTCGTCCTGAACAATCCGGCTGCCAGAGAAAACATACGGCAGCAGTTAGATAAATTCGTCGCGGCGAATCCAAACTACCGCGGTATCTCGCTTGATTTTGAAGACGTCCCCGACAATGCCCAGGTTGGCTATCAGGCATTGATGGCGGAACTGTATTCCGACTTGTCCGCGAAGGGCCTGCGGCTCTACATCAACGTACCGACGGGCACGGACACCAAGATGCTGGCGTTTGAGGCGGCACACACAGACGGCATCGTGCTGATGAACTACGACCAGCACGAGAATACGTCAGGTCCTGGCCCGATCGCGGCCGAGGACTGGTTCGAAGCTAACCTGCGGCGTGTGCTGAAGATCGTGCCGAAGCAGCGGCTGCTCTGTGCAATAGGGAACTACGCTTACGATTGGACCATGCCTTTGCCCGATGCGAAGGGCCATGCTTCGCAGAAGGTCCTCGATGTCGGCTCTTCCAGCGTGCAGGACGCGTGGCAGTCGGCCAATGATGCGGAAGCGAGCCTCTCTTTCGCCGGCGACGAGTTAAATCCGCACTTCGCTTACGACGATGAAGACGAGCACGTGCGTCATCAGGTGTGGCTGCTCGATGCCGTCACGGCTATGAACGAAATGCGCGCCGCGCGATCGATGGGTATTCAGACCTACGCACTCTGGGCGCTCGGCACGGAAGATCCGTCCATCTGGAGTATCTGGGATAAGCCCAGCACGCCGAATATTCAGACCACGCTCGAAAAGATACCCTCCGGCAACGACATCAACGCTGACGGCGAAGGCGACATCCTCCGTATCACGGGGGTGCCGCATCCCGGATCACGCACGGTGGATATGGATGCGGAGAATCAGACAGCGACTGACGAGCACATGCACAACTATCCGCAGCCGTACACCATCGAGTACTACGGCTATCATCCGGATAAGGTTGCACTCAGCTTCGATGACGGTCCCGATCCCAAGTGGACGCCCAGGATTCTCGACCTCCTGAAAGCCAAGCACGTAAAAGGGGCCTTCATGGTGATTGGCGAGCAGGCGCAGGACAACGTAGGTCTGCTGCGCCGCTACGTGCGAGAGGGGCACGAGATCGGCAATCACACCTATACGCATCCGGATATCAGCGAGATTCCGATACGTCAGGTTGAACTCGAGCTGAATCTGACCGAGCGCCTCTTCGCCAGCAAGCTCGGCGTCAAGCCGCTCTATTTCCGGCCACCATATTCCATCGACCAGGAGCCTGATACCAACGATCAGGCCGCGCCCGCCTACCACATCCAGCAAATGGGCTACACCATCATCGGCGACAAGATCGATACGGACGACTGGAACGAGCATCCACGCAAATCGCCTCAGGAAATCACCTGGAACGTGATGGAGCAGTTGCGCATCATGAAGACGAAGCCGCAGTTCCGCGGCTCGGTCATTCTGCTGCACGACGGAGGCGGCGACCGGTCTGCAACGGTTGCCGCGTTGCCGCTGCTCATCGATACACTGCGCGCGCACGGCTATCAGATCGTGCCGGTTTCCGAGCTGATGGGCAAGACTACGGCCGAGGTGATGCCGCCTCTCACTCCGAATCAGCGCTGGCAAGCGCGCATCGATTCCATTGCGTTCACAATGTTCGCCTTCGTCGGGCGATTCATCGTCTTGATCTTTTTCATCGGCGACGTGCTGATGAGCGCGCGCTTGGTGCTGATCGGCCTATTTGCATTGATCGATCGCTTGCGCCATCGCAAGGTGCCGGTCGTGGAAGGCGGCTTTGCGCCACGTGTGGCTGTCCTCATCCCCGCATTTAACGAAGAGAAGGTGATCGTGCGCACGATCCGTTCCGTACTCAATTCGGATTACGAGAATCTGCGCGCGATTGTTATTGATGACGGATCGAGCGATCGCACCTACGATGTCGCTCGCGAGGCGTATCGCGACGAGATTGCGATGGGGCGCCTGCAGGTGCTGAGCAAACCAAATGCAGGCAAAGCAGAAGCGCTCAACTATGCAATTGGCCTGCTCACTGAGGACTACTACGTCGGCATCGATGCAGATACGGTGATCGCGCGGGATGCGGTTTCAAAGCTCATCGCTCACTTTGCCGATCCGCAGGTGGGAGCAGTGGCGGGCAATGCCAAGGTGGGCAACCGGGTGAACCTGTGGACGCGATGGCAGGCGCTGGAATACATCACCAGCCAAAATTTTGAACGCCGCGCGCTCGATCTCTTCAATGTAGTGACAGTCGTGCCCGGCGCGATCGGTGGCTGGCGCACGGACGCTGCGCGGCATGGCGGCGGGTATCCCATCAACACGGTTGCCGAAGATGCCGACCTTACGATGAATCTGCTCGAACAGGGCTATAAGGTCATTTACGAGGACCAGGCGCTCGCTTTTACCGAGGCGCCAATCGATGCGAAGGGACTCATGCGGCAGCGTTTTCGCTGGTCCTTTGGCACATTGCAGGCAGTTTTCAAGCACAAGAAGGCGTTCACCAAGAACCGCGCGATGGGCTTCTTCGCCCTGCCCAACATACTTATCTTTCAGATTTTGCTGCCGCTGGTGTCGCCGCTTATCGATCTGATGTTCGTCTATGGGACGGTCCAGTATTTGCTCGACCGGCACTTCCATCCGGATACAGCCAATGCTGCCGGTTTCGAAAAGCTGCTGGTTTACTTTCTTACTTTCCTCATTATCGATTTCGTAACTTCGGCACTGGCCTTTTCCCTCGAACGAAGGCACCCCGCAAAGCGTGGCGACGGATGGCTGCTCTTCCATATCTGGCTGCAGCGCTTCGCCTATCGGCAGGTCTTTTCGATTGTGCTGTTCAAGACGATCAAGCGGGCGATCGACGGACGCCCCTTCAACTGGGACAAGATCGAGCGCACCGCGAAGATGTCCAAGCAAACGGAAAAGATTGCCGCCGGAACCTAAATGCCCCCGGCTACGACACCCACTCGCCTTTGCGCATCAACGGCTCCGGATTGTTATCCGCCGTAATCCCGTCCAGATCGATCTCGCCCGAGCCGATCATCCAGTCCACGTGGATCAGGCTGTCGTTCGCGCCCTTCTCCGCGAGTGCAGCAGCGTTCATCGCGTCGCCTCCGCGGATACAGGTGCTGTAGGCCTGCCCGAGAGCGATGTGGCTGGCTGCATTCTCGTCAAACAAGGTGTTCGAAAACAGCAATCCGCTCGCCGCAATCGGCGATGAATGCGGCACCAGGGCGACTTCTCCCAGCCGGCTCGCGCCCTCATCGGTATCGAGCATCTTGCGCAGCACCGCCTCGCCCCGCGATGCATGGGACTCCACCACACGGCCGCACTCAAAACGGACCTGAATGCCCGCAATCAGCGTGCCTTGATACGAGAGCGGCTTGGTGCTGGTCACCGTGCCTTCCACCCGCTGGCAATGCGGGGTTGTGAAGACCTCTTCTGTTGGAATGTTCGGGATGCATGCCAGCCCGTTCCCAGCGGTCGTGCCGCCGCCCATCCATACGTGATCGTCGGCCAGCCCGACGCGCAGATCAGTGCCCGGTCCACGGAAATGCAGTGTGCTGTATCGCCGCTCGTTCAGGAGCCCGGCGCGTTTCCGCAAGCCTTCGTCGTGCGCACGCCAAGCAGCCACTGGGTCGGGCGCATCGACGCGCGAAGCGGCAAAGATCGCATCCCACAACTTTGTCATCGCAACCTTTTTCGTTTCGCCGGGAAATACGGAGGCAGCCCACGCCGGTGTAGCGGCTGCCACGATGGTCCAATTGATGGCGTGCCGCGTGATGAGTTCCATGGCCGGCCGGCTAGCCTTTGAAAAAGCGCGGTTCGCACGCCCTACTTTCTCCGGATCCTCCTTTGCCAACAGAGCCGGGTTGGCGCCC
>JBJMGC010000038.1:0-5626 GCA_045808105.1 Acidobacteriaceae bacterium
CGCTCGATCCGGGCAGCACGACGGTGGAGATCTGGTTGCGGATCGAAAACAAGAAAGGAACGCTGAAGGTTGGCACGCCGGTGCATGCGTCGATTGTGGGCAGACAGGTACCGCAGGCGCTGATCGTTCCCTCGTCGGCGCTGCTGACCGCGCAGGACGGCAGCAGATCTGTGATGGTTGTGGGCGCGGATGGAACAGCACACAAGAAGGCTGTCAGCATCGGGATCACGGACGATGGCAATGTTCAGATCACCAGCGGCTTGACGAGCGCCGATACGGTGATCACCTCCGGGAACTACGCGCTGGAGGACGGCACGAAAGTGAAGATAGGCGCGGCCGAGGATTCAGACGAGAAGAAGCCGGATGCGGCGAAGGAAGACAAGTGACGACGTCAGCACTGCCACCACAACAGATGGAGACGGAGCGGCGGCCAGAGGAGCCGCGCTTCTGGCTGCTGCGCTTTCGCAGCACCATCTTCTTCTTTCTGATCGTGTTGACGGTTGGGGGCATCTATCTCGCGACTCAAATTCCTATTTCCGTCTTTCCGGAGACGAATTTTCCACGCGTCGTCATCGGTCTGGACAACGGCGTCATGCCGGTGGAACAGATGGAGGTGACGATCACCAAGCCGGTCGAAGATGCGGTAAATGTCGTGCCGGGGCTGGTGACGGTGCGCTCGACTACGAGCCGCGGATCTGCCGAGGTCAGCCTCTTCTTCAATTGGGGCGTGGACATGTACCGCACGTTGCAATTGGTGGATGCGGCACTCAGTAAAGTGCAGCAGACGCTGCCGCCTACGGTGAAGATCACCACCAACAAGCTGACCTTCGCAACGTTTCCGATTCTTGGCTACAGCCTCACCTCCAACACGATGTCGCAGACCGCGCTATGGGAGATGGCGACGTACGAGCTGAAGCCCCCTCTGAACCGCACCGCCGGCGTAAGCATGGTAACGGTGCAGGGTGGCAAGATTCCGGAATTCCACATTGTTCCGGACATGGCGCGCATGCAGGCCTCCGGCGTGACCATCACTGATCTTTCGACTGCGGTGAATGCGTCGAACATCATCGATTCGCCGGGACTCTATGAAGCCAACCACGAGTTGATCCTGGGCCTGGTCGGAGCGCAGGTACATGACGAGCACGAGCTAAGCCAGCTCGTGGTGAAGACCACCCCGAATGGCGCGCCGGTGCACGTCTCCGACGTCGGCACGGTAGTAAAGGCAGTGATGCCGGTCTATATGGTGGTGACCGCGAACGGTCAGCAGGCGGTGCTGCTGAACATCACACGTCAGCCCGACAGCAATACCGTGGCCGTGGCTGACGCGGTGAGCAAAGAGGTTGCGCAACTACGCAGCAAGCTGCCGCCGGGAGTGAAGCTGGAGCCGTACTATGACCAGTCCGAGTTAGTTCGGGAGAGCATCGGCAGCGTGCGCGACGCAATTCTTATAGGGCTGGTGCTGGCCTGCGTGATCCTATTCCTCTTTCTGCGGGACTGGAGTTCATCACTGATCGCCGGCCTGGTTATTCCTGTCACCGTTGCAGTAACATTTGTGTTTTTAAAGATCATCGGCCAGAGCTTCAATCTGATGACTCTGGGTGGTCTGGCGGCGGCCATCGGCCTGGTGATCGACGATGCCATCGTGGTGGTTGAAAACATAGTGCTGCACCGCGACTCCGGCGAGACGCGGTTGCAGGCCGTACGCAAGGCGCTGGCAGAGGTCACGCGTCCACTCATCGGTTCTACCATCACGCCGGTTGTCGTTTTTCTTCCGCTGATCGCGGTGACCGGGGTGACTGGTAGCTTCTTCCGCGCGCTGGCCGTCACGATGACCGCCGCTCTGCTGACTTCCCTGCTGCTGGCGCTGACCTGGACGCCCGCACTAGGCCTCACGCTATTGCGCAATCGCGCCGATGCCACAGATCCTTCGGTCGATGAAACTCAGCCTCACGCGAAGCCGGGACGCATCCTGGGCCACGTGCTGCATTGGCATGAGCGCGCGCTGGAGTGGTCACTGGCGCGGCCGTTGCTGCTCGCGCTGCTCTGCATTCTGCTGGTGGGCGGCACCTGGTTCGGCTATAAGCAGCTTGGCTCCGATCTGCTTCCGGCGATGGATGAAGGTGGCTTCGTGCTGGACTACATCATGCCGGCGGGCAGCTCGCTGACCGAGACCGACCGCGTGCTGGCACATGTGGATCAGATCCTGCGCAACACGCCGGAGGTGGAGACTACGTCGCGGCGCACCGGCCTGCAGATGGGCCTCGCTGCGGTCACAGAAGCAAACAGTGGTGATATCACCGTGAAGCTGAAGAAAAAGCGTGACCGCGGCATCGACGAGGTGATTGCAGATGTCCATGCCCAGATTCAAAAGACTGAACCTGAACTGGACGTCGAGTTCACCCAGGTGCTGCAGGACATGATCAATGACCTGTCGAACGCTCCCGAGCCTATTTACGTCAAACTCTACTCAACCGACGCCCCGCTGCTGCAGAAGCTAGGCCCGGAAGTCGGCGACGCTATCGGCAAGATCCAGGGCGTGACAGAAGTGCAGAACGGCATCGAGAACACCATCAGCGGCCCAGCGACGAACTTCCAGGTGAACTCAACGGTCGCAGATCGGCTGGGCTTCACCCCGACGGAGGTTGCGGAGGATGCTACCTCTATCCTTGATGGCGTGGCGACGACCGTCCCGCTGATTGCAACCGGCCGGCCCTACACGATTCGCGTACGCATGCCGGATGATACTCGCACCTCGCTCGACGCCATCCAGAACACCGTCTTTAATAGTGCCAGCGGCAAACTCGCTTCGCTCGGTTCCCTGGCAACGATTCAGCAGTTGCCCCCGCAGAACGAGATGCGTCGCGAGAACCTGCAGCAACTAGTCGCGGTGACTGCGCGGCTCGAGGGGACCGATCTCGGTACCGCCGTGAGGAAAGTTCAGCAAGTGGTCCGGCAGATGCATCTGCCAGCTTCTGTGCGCGTGGAGTATGGCGGTACCTATCAGGAGCAGCAGCAGTCGTTCCACGAGCTGCTGCGGGTACTGCTGCTGGCGCTGGCGCTCGTCTTCGGAGTGCTGCTGGCGGAGTTCCGCAACTTCGCCGCGCCTGTTGCCATCCTTACCTCCTCGGTGCTCTCCATCTCAGGTGTGGTCTTCGCGCTGCTGATCACCGGGACGGACTTCAATGTCGCCTCCTTCATGGGGCTGATCATGATCATCGGCATCGTGGCGAAGAATGGCATTCTGTTGCTGGACGCGGATGAGAAGTACCGCGCCGAAGGTGTGGCGCCGCGTGAGGCGATGGTGCATGCGGCGCAGCGGCGGTTACGTCCCATTGTGATGACGGCGATGGCCGCGATTAGTGGCATGCTGCCGCTGGCCTTCGCGCTGGGTTCCGGATCGCAGATGCTCCAGCCGCTGGCGATCGCAGTGATCGGCGGTCTGCTGATTTCGATTGCGCTAAGCCTTATCGTGACTCCGGTGACCTATTACCTGATGACACGCGGCCGCCACGCGGAGATATAAAACGGCCAGCGAGAACGATGTCTCGCTGGCCGTTCGGTTATTGGGAATAGCGGCCAAGCAGCCGCTAAATTTATCGACCCACTACTAGCACGGTGAAGCTGTCCGGCAGAATCGAGGGCCTCGGATGCGGGGTCTGCGGGGTGACTGCAGGCCTGGGACCAAACTCTGCGGTCGTCAAATAGACGCGGCCATTAGCCGAATCAAAGGCCATGGTGCGTGCGCCCTTCTGCGTGGTCAGGTTCTGAACGACGGGGAAGCTCGACTTGCTGGCATCCACTACGGTCAGCGTGCCGTCGCCATTGGACGAGAAGGCCAGTTTGTCCTTTGCATCGAAGCCGGCGGCATCGGGGCCCTCGCCGATCGCGGGCGTTGCCAACACTCTTCCCGTGTTCGCATCGACCACCGCCATCTTCTTGCCATCGCAGACGGCGAAGAGGTGACGGGCCGAGGTGTCGATCGCCAGACCGGAAGGCGAATCGCAGGCAGGCCACTCCGCAGTCAACTTGTTCGTGGCAGCATCCAGGCGCACAATCTCGTTCTTGCTCTCGATGTTGTCGTAAATGTGGCCCTTGCCATCCGCTACCGGGAACTCCGGCTTGCCGGGCAGCGGAACGGTTGCGACTACCTTCTGCGATTTCGTATCGATAACGGTGACATTACTGCTGCGGCCGTTGAAGGCCCAAATCGTCTTCGTGACCGGCTCATAGGCAATGCCATCCGGATTGGTTCCGGCGGGGATTGAGGTGACTGTCTTCAGCGTGTTGCGGTCGAAGACTACGACTGCATTGGCCCGGCCATCGCTGATGTATCCATACTTCCCCGCTGCATCCAGCGCAACCCCATGCGTGCCCTGGAGATCCGTAATGGCTCCGACGGATTTCCCGCTCTCGGTATCGATCACCTCAACCCGCGGGCCATGCGTAACGTACAGGCGATGGGCTGCGGGATCCGCGGTCAGATAATCCCAGCCGCCTTCGCCACCAATCTTCCATTGCGTCATGACGTGGTAAGGACCCTGTGCTAGCGCGAATGGTGGAGCTGTACCGCAAACCAGCGCGGCCAGAAGTAGTAAAAACCGGCAAGCACCTTTGTTTCGTGAATCAAACATGCATGGCTCCGTTGTGCTGCTGACTGCTGTGGCGCGGACTGCGCCGGGGCAAGTCTAGAGTGACAGTATTAATTCAAGCTGAAGGAATTGTCTGCAATGAGCCTTCATCGGATGCTGGAGCTGGCGGCTTCGCGGCACGCGGCAGGCGCACTACCGCAGTGGTTCCCTGACCAGGCTCACTCTGCAACGCAATGCTGCCGCCTGCTCTGTCCACGATCGCCTTGCAAATGGCGAGTCCCAGGCCGGTGCCGCCGGTGTTCCGGCTCCGCGACGGATCGCCACGCGAGAAGCGCTCGAATACATGCGGCAGCAGAGCAGGGTCTATGCCGTCGCCCTGGTCCACGATACGTAACTCCAGCCACTCTGCCTCCGACTGCAGCTCTACGCGGACTTCGCTCTGCGGCGGGCTGTGCTGCAGAGCATTCAGTAAGAGGTTGGAGCAGAGAAGCGAGCATTCCTCGGGCGACAAGGCGACGAAGCCCGAGTCGCGGGCTACAAGCGTGAGCATGACCGAGCGCACCTGCGCCATAGATTGAAACTGCTGCGCAGTGGTTGCGACGGCGGCGGCGAGGTCTGTTATTCCGGCGGCATGCTCCGCCGTGGTGAGGTGTTCGGCGCGCGCCAGGGTCAGCATGCGGGCGACGATCTCTTCGATTCGCTCGCAATCCGTCAGGCTCACCTCCACGCCCGCCTCGTATTCTTCTGTGGTGCGCTGCCGCATACCGAGCAACTGCAATGATGACTTGACGACAGCGACTGCAGTCTTCAACTCGTGCGCGGCGTCGCTTACGAATCGTCGCTGCTGCGCAAAGGAGGCTTCCAGCCGTTGCATCGCGGCGGTCAGTGCCGAGGCCAGAGGCGCAAGCTCACGCGTCTCGACCGCGCTTTCCGGCGGCTGAAATTTCCAGCGATAAATCGAGATATTTTCTGCTTCGGCCGCAAGCTCCCGCATGGGCGCGAGGCCGCGATGCAACAGCCAGGCCATCAGCACGCCC